>JAGCCQ010000025.1 GCA_017651565.1 Bacilli bacterium
CATCTTAGCAAACATTTCAACTGGTCTTTCTTCGAATTCTTTTTTAAGTGTAAAGTATGGATTATCGTAGTCACCGACTAAACCTAAACTACTAATTTGAGCTTTATGTTTCTCAACTTGAGTTAAAGCATAGTCTCTACATTTTCTCTAAATTCAACTAATGGAGTAGTTTTTCTATTTACTCCAGATTTAGTTACTTGGTTTTCAATTGGAAGACCATGAGTATCCCAACCAAAAACAAAAGGAGTCTTATAGCCAGACATATTTTTATATCTAACTGTAATGTCTTTTAAGATTCTATTTAACATATGGCCACAGTGCATATCACCATTAGCGTATGGAGGACCATCATGTAAGACGAATTCTTTAGCGTCTTTTCTATTGAGATTCATGTTCTCATATACATTTTCTTGTTTCCATTTTTCAACAAGAATAGGTTCTTTGACTGCGAGATTTCCGCGCATTTCAAAGTTAGATTTGTTCATCAACAAAGTATTTTTATAATCCATAGTTTTACCTCAATTAATTAACTTTTATAGAAATTTGACTAACATAAACAGCTTTACTGACATTTGTTAGAACAATTTTAACTTTTCCTGATTTAGGGCTTTCTAAGTCTTTTCCATAAGGAACAGGAGCGCTATTTCTACCAAATGTTCCAGAATCAACAAGTTCACTGCCAATGTAGAACTCATAGTTATATGTTGTGCTAGCAGCGGTATTAAGTCCTACATAAATAGATGATATATTTGTTTTTCCTTCATATGAAAAGTCATTAGCCGATTCAATAATGAGTGTTGAAGCATTTTTGCCTGCAGTGCCAGAGCCAAATTGAACATAGTTATCTGTTCTAGTTAGCGCACACTCTTTAATTCCTGAGCTAACATTAAATGTAACGCCACCACTAGAGAATAATGCTATTGGGTTATCCGCATCGCTTATTTTAGTAACGCTTACAGTATTTTTATTAATTAAGCATGTGTAGTTGCAAGCATTAATTCCACCGGCAGATTCAACATCAACAACATAGCTAACATTTCCCGAAGGTGTAGATAACGTAATTGTTTTTTTGCCAATATCACCTTCAACAAAAGTATATTCTTCATTAGTATCGGTAAAATCAGCATTTTCAGTTGTAAAATCCTTATTTACTTTGACAAAAGAATAATCAGCACTAGTAAGCTTTTCTCCAACAAGATATTTATTCTTATAGGAAGTAAGCGCATAGTTGTATGTTTCTTTTTTATTTGTTTCTAAGATATCCTCACTAGGACGTAAATTGCCAAGATGGCCAGGTTGGTCCTTTTTAGAACCATAGATATAATCTACAAGTTCAGGATAATCAACAAACGGATTTCTATTTCCTTGTTTCTTTCCGTTATTAGCACCAGAACTTTGGTGAATATAACTGTAGACAGCTTCATTGTGCCACATTTCCTGTCTATCAACTGGCTTTTCACTCCATTCTAACAATGTAGAGAGATTTCCAATAGCAAAGCCGCCTTCGGAATATCTATAGTCAGCATATGCTTTACCAAAATTGTTTAAAATCGTTTCATCTGGTGAGCTACTAACATTGTAAGCAGAAGTATCAGATTTATATTGAGCCAAGTATGTGTCTCTAAGTGCTTGAACACTTTCATCGCTTGATTTACAGAAATCTTTAAATGTGACTTGAGAATAATCTACATAATTTTCAACAATTTGAAGAGGCTTATATTTAGCAGTAATTTTTACCGACTTATTGCTACTTGTTCCATATGGATATTTAAGAGTGAGAGCAGATTCTTCATCTTCGTTATACATAACACCCATATAGAAAATTGCACGAGCTAATCTACCTTTATCGCAATCGTTAGGTTCATAATTCTTTTTGTCGGCTTTAGTGTCAGCATTAACAGCATTAGGATTAACTACCTCTTCGTTAGGATTGTAAACACCAAAGTTTTTATTTCCTCTGCCACCATTTGCAGGCCCATATGAAGCAAATAAATTATGGAAGTCTGTGGCTCTTGATGATCCACTATTTGAAATACCAACAGCATCTCCTGTATTATAAGCGGTCATAAGCGAAGCACAGAATGCGTGTTCACGTTGCCATCCAGTAGTATTTGTAGAAGCATAAGTGCTTGTTTTTAACTCATTAACTTGTGAGTAAACAACATTAACATTTTTGAAATTATCAATTGCTTGATCGGCTACTTGATTCGTTTCCCAGTTTCCTTCATAACTCAAACCTGTAAAACCAGTTCTAATCAAATTATGTAGTTGGTTCTTAAGATCTTCACCATTTTCCCAAGAAGAAATTGGAACATAATAGCCATCGTAGTAATTTTCAGTAGGATATTGATTTACTGGAGGAACTTCTAATTCAAATGTTTCTGTTTCAACATAATCACAATTAGAACAGTGTCTCTCTCTAATTCCTTCTTCGGTTGCAGTTGCTTCCTTACTAACTTCCCATTCAGTCAACTCATGAGGCAGTTTAGGAATTGAAGTTCCAGCCTTTTTTTCTTGGCAAATTTCGCAAATTTTTGAACCTGAAACGCCTTCTAAAGTGCAAGTTGCATAGCGATCTGCAGTTGAATCATCAATCCAAGAATGAGCATCAGTATTTACTGGGATTTCTTCGCTTTCAGTAATTCCACACGCTTCGCAAGTCCTTACTTTGACGCCTTTGTTAGAACAAGTAGGCTCTGTTGTAACTTCCCAGTTAGTAAAACTGTGACCAATTTTAGGTATTTCAAAAGAAATAATTTTGTAGCAAGTCGAACATTTCTTATAGTAAACGCCTGGAGCTTCACAAGTTGCATCAACAGGTTTATGTCGCGAATCGCCAAGATAATCTACAAGTTCATGAGGTTCATCAGGACCCATTCTATTTCCCTTAGCATCAATAGGAAAATGCACGTCATCTTTTGTTACGTAAGCTTCAATTTGGGGTTTAATTACTACAGGTTCTTTTGGTTTTTTCTCACATGCAGATAAAAACGCTACCATCGAAAGAGCTAACAGAGCAGGAATTTTTCTAACCTTTTTCATCATTAGTCCTTCAAGAAATCAGGAAGAATATCATCTTCTGATTCTTCTACATCTTTTTGAGCAGCTGGTTTAGAGTTGAGTGCATCAGTATTGAAGAGATTTTCCATAGGTCTAGTTGGTTGAACTGTGCCTGCAGTATCTTCAAAACTGAATTCTTCTTCAAAGTCAGCAGCGATAACGCTGACTAAAATTTCATCATTTAATTGTGGGTTGATTTCAACACCGAATTTAATATCCATATCATGTCCAGTAGCGTTAATTAATGAATTAACTGCGTCTTGGGCATCGAATAAGCTAACTTGTGGACCACAAGTAACTGCAACAATCGCCTTACGAGCACCATTGATTGATGTTTCAAGTAATGGAGAATTGATTGCGCTACTAGCAGCGTCTTTTGCTCTATTAGCACCTGTGCCAACACCAAAGCCGATCATACCAACACCAGAATTTTGAAGTGTTGCTTTAACATCAGCGAAGTCGAGGTTGATGATTGCAGGTAATAAAATTAAGTTAACAACAGTTTTAACTGATTGAGATAAAACTCTATCAGCTTCATTGAATGCTTCGTTGATTGGAGCATTACCTGCTGTAATTAATAATTTATCGTTAGAAACAACTAAGATACAGTCAACGTTATCTCTTAACTTGTTTAAGCCGTTAATAGAGTTAACTTTTCTTTTTTGTCCTTCGAAAGTAAATGGACGAGTAACAATGGCAACAACTAATGCGCCTGCTTCTTTTGCGATACGTGCGACTACAGGTGCAGCGCCCGTACCTGTACCACCGCCCATACCAGCAGCGACGAATACCATGTTAGCGTCTTTGACGATTTCTCTAATATCTGCTTCACTAGCTTCAGCAGCTTTTTCACCAATTGCAGGTTCACCACCAGCACCTAATCCACCAGTAATTTCATTGCCGAGAATTAATCTATTTGGAGATTTTGAAGTAGATAAAGCTTGTTTATCTGTATTTGCGACCCAGAATGTTACATTTTGAATGTCATCTTGAATCATTCTATTGACAGCGTTGTTACCGCCACCACCAACACCAATAACAATAATCTTGGCTGCTGGTTCAAAATTGTCTAAATCATAATTTTCCATATGTAACCCTTCCTTTAATCGCGAATCATTTGTTCTGCTCTATTACGTGTATCATCAATCATTGGCATGTATTTGCTAGCAACAAGAATCATTCCTAAGCAGTTTGTAAATGTTGCGTCTCTAGCACCAATGACACTTGGAACAACAACTTTTAATGATGAGTTGTCAAACTTTTGAGATAAGAATTTAACCAAACCCTTAAGTTGAGAACCCCCACCAATCATAACAATTGGTAATCTTCTAAGTTCTGGATTTTGTCTTTCAAGTAATGAGTTAATTTGTTCGCTCAATAAGTTTGAAAAATCATTTAAGTTGTTACGAATAATTTCGTTTAAGTCTTCTTTATAGAAATGAACTGAACCACTGTCTCCGCTTGTATCAGAACAAATTGGAGCTTTGAAATTCATTTGACGTTCATCGATGCCGTAAATCTTTTTGTATTTCTCAGCATCATCCATTGAGATTCTGAATTTCTTTGCGATATCAGCGGTAATGTTATCTCCACCCCAATTAAATGTCTTACATGCATAGAGGAGATTCTTACCTACTAATGAAACAGAAGTTGTATCACTACCAATATCAACGAGTAAGTAATTTGTTGGAGTATCATCTAATGTTGCTAAGTATTCAACAGCGCCTAATGGAGCAACAACTGTACGTTTAACTTCTACTTTTGCTCTATCAAGGACGCCGAGATAGTTCTTATATATGTGCTCAGGTGATAAGTGCACCTTTGCGTTTAATATGAGCGTGTGAGCGATGTCGCCTATAGGAGAATTCTTAATTGTCCTAGTATCGTCCAATGTATATGTTTCAGGGACGATGTCAACCAAGATGTTACTTGTCTTAGAACTTGAATTCTTAATTAGAGAATAGAGATTTCTAATATCTATAGGAGAAATTTTTCCATGTTCTGAAATAACAGGTGTTCTTTGCTTTGTTTGAAAAATTTCGACACCATCTGGTGGAAGGCATAAAACGCAATCAGTAATTCTTGTAGAAATCTTTGCGTTTGGATCATTTAATTCTTTAATCGATGCAACAGTATCGACTAATTTTTGGAAATCAAAAAATCTGCCATCTGGGGATAATGGACCATAAGGTTTGGTCAAAGTGTAAACACTATAGACCTTACCCCCAAGTGCATAACCAATGACTAACTTTAATTTCTTGCTTCCAAGTTCAATTGCAGTAATTGTTTTTTCCATAGTAATACTCACTTTAATCAATATTTTACTGGTAAAATAATAAATACTCAACTTTATATTTATATAAATGCTATTTTTCTAAACAAAAGAAAAACCCGCAAACGATATCGCGGGCTTTCATTCCTTCAAGAGGCAACTTGAGGTTATAAATCAACGTCAGCTACAGATTGAATATCTGGATCTTCGACGTCATCATCATCTTTGATTTGCTCTGCTTGAGACATATTATTTTCAGAACGAGACGCAATGTAGGTTGGAATTGCGACCATAGAGAAAATAGATAAGCATGCAAGGAAACCAACGAATGTAGAACGAACTGCATAGTAACCACGCTTGTGTCCGAATTTTTCTAATTTGTCCTTCATTTTCATAGTGCGACTCCTTTCTACTTAGCTTCTATAATTCTAAGTTTTGCACTTTTAGATCTATGATTGATTACTAGTTCTTCATCACTAGCTTCAATCGGTTTACGATTTACCAAAGAAAACTTTGTTTTAACTTCTTTCATTGGTCCATCGAATCTATCCCCAATTACTTCAGAAACAGATTTGAATTTGCTTTTTACAATCCTATCCTCCCCGGAGTGGAATGTAATAATTGCTAGTCTTCCTTGAGGTTTTAATCTTTCTAATGCTTTATCGATTGTAGTAACTAAAACGTTAATCTCGTCATTAGTTGCAATACGTAAAGCTTGGAAAGTTTGCTTAGCTGGATGACCGAGTTTGCTAAGCTCTTTCATAGGTTTGCTTCTCTTAATAATATCCACCAATTGTAGGGTAGTATTAATCGAAGCATATTCCCTATACTTTACAATGTTCTTAGCGATTGAATATGCGAACTTTTCATCACCATAATCTCTTAAGATTCTGGTAAGTTCTTCAATCGGATAAGTGTTAACGATTGTATAAGCTGTCAAAGCTTGTCTCTTATCCATTCTCATGTCTAAGGGACCATCGACTTTGTAAGAGAATCCTCTCTCACCATTGTCGAATTGTGGACTAGATACTCCTAGATCCATTAATATTCCGTCAACCTTTCCAATATGCAGGTTGTCTAGAATCTCATCTATGTGAGAGAAATTGTCTCTCACGATTTTGAAGTTTGGAGCAATTTGTTTAAGAGTTTCTGTACTCTTCACTATTGCTTCTTCGTCTTGGTCTACTCCGATTAGTAATCCATCTTTGTTGAGTTTCGAAAGGATTACACTTGAGTGACCTGCGCGTCCAAGTGTGAGGTCTAAATATATTCCGTTAGGTTTGATGTTTAGTCCTTCAATGACTTCTTGGAGCATTACTGGGATGTGCTCTGCCATTGCTAGTTGTCCTTGTCTAAGTTCTCTGCAATGTCTTCGAAGTTCTTATCAGCTTCTGCTTCATAAGCTTCGTATGTCTTACTATCCCAAACTTCAATGTGGTCTCCCATTCCAATGACCATTACTGATTTTGAAATGGAGTATTTATCGAGTAAGTTGCCTGGAAGAATTACTCTACCTGCTTTATCAATTTCGAGTTCGCTTGTTGTTGCTAATTGTGTTCTTAAGTAACTACGAGCATCTCTCTTGTTGAATGGAAGTGAGTTGAATTCATTCATCAACTTTTCGAAAGCTTTTTCAGGATACATGGAGATAGCACCGTCGAATCCTTTCATGATGTAGAGTCGAGAACCAATCTCGCTTCTCATCTTACTAGGGATTACCAAACGGTTTTTTTCGTCTAAGGAATGAGCATAACTTCCAAAAAACATAATCTCCCACTTTCTCCCACTTTTCTTGAGTACACACATTATATACGTTAATTTTTGGTAGTTAAAGCATTTTTTGAAAATATATTAAAAAAAGCCGGCAACTGCCGACTTTTATAACTATGTTATAATATCTAACCTATTTTAGAACTCAATTTCGTCTAATTTTGCCCAACGTGGGTCACTTTTTTCAGATTTCTCTTTTTCTAGCTCTTCTTCAGTCAAAATTCTATATCCCACTCCATCTTTTGGTTTGGTCGCACCCTTCTTAATTGCAGTGTGAGGAACCTTGTCTAAGATAAAAGCAAGGATGTAAGGTTTGAGATCAATTTCGTTAGATTCTTCAAAATAGCTTGAGTCATCTTCTTGATTACTACTAATAGTAAATTCTTCTTTAAATGTTTCCTTTAAATTTATGTCTTCAAGTGTGTATTTGCAGGTAGTAACTACTTCCGCTACACCATTAAGATTAATGAGTAAAAGGTCATTTAAATCTAAAGAATCTAACTCAACGTGACATGACAAAATAGCTTTGCAGTGATTTGCGTCACCAACAAAATCCGAGAAGTCGATATCTTCGGAAAAATGTTCCTTTTTTCCTTCAGTTAGAAGTGCACGATTGATTTTCATTTTTACATTCTGATTTCTGCTTTGTAAGCTTTATTGAGAGCAAATTTAATCTTATTTTCTGCTTCGTTTACATCAGCATCTTTAAGTGTAGAATCACTCTTTTGATAGACGATTGAAATAGCAACGCTCTTTTTACCTTCGGCGATATGAACACCTTCATATACGTCAAAGACGTAAGCATCAACTACAATACCTTTACCTTCGACTTTA
This sequence comes from Bacilli bacterium, assembly GCA_017651565.1. Lineage (GTDB taxonomy): Bacteria > Bacillota_I > Bacilli_A > RFN20 > CAG-826 > RGIG9670. Next base: position 7,937 of record JAGCCQ010000025.1, read on the forward strand.
ATTGTTTTAATTAAATCTCTAACTTCAACAGTCTTATCCACTACTAAAGCTAAGTCTCTAGTAACTGATGGGAATTTTGAGAATGGAGCCATCTTAGTAACTGAAACTTTTGCAGCGAGTAAACTTTCAAGATTCATTTCTAAAACAACTGCAGATGTCTTACCTAAATCATATTCAGCATATTTATTTGGGTGTAATTCACCAAATGTACCAATGACTTGATTTTGGAAAATAATATCAGCGGATTTACCTGGATGTAATTTATCTAAGTTGTTCTTTGCTCTTTCGAATTTATATCTTGAGTTTTCAATGCCTAAAGTTTGGAAGATGCCTTCAACAAGTCCCTTCATAGAATAAAAATCAAAAAGAAGAGGAGACATGTGCCCTTGTGCGTAGTCGTTACCTACAAGTACGATCGCGAGGTGCTCACTTACGCTCGATTTAGTATTCATATTAGAAGTTTCGAATAACATTAAGTCTTTATTTTGATGCGCAATGTTATAAGAAGCTGCTTTTAATAATGAGTGTAAAATGTGTGTTCTGAAAACTTCTCTTTCATCAGTAAGTGGGTTAAGAAGCACGTAATGTTCTTCAATATTAAGAAGATTAAAGGCGTCTTTTTCTTTCTTAGATACTAATGAGTAGGTTAAACATTCATCAAGTCCTTTATCTAATAAATAATAACGAATATTTCTTAATCTTTGTTGTTCTAAAGTAAGTGCGCCAACCTGCATATCGAGGTTTGGAAGGATACTTTTAACATTGTTAAATCCTAATATTCTGATGACTTCTTCGCTTAAGTCAGCATCACAAGTTACATCTAATCTGTGGTCTGGAACTTTAGCTGTGAATGAGTTATCAGCGTTAACTTTTACGTCAAAATAGACGCGTGTTAAAACGTCTTTAATTTGGTCCATTGTGAAACTAGTTCCAAGTCTTCCGTTGATTCTATCAAGGGAAGAAGAAATGACTTTTTCTTCCTTCTTTTCACTTTGATAAGTTACGATATCAGAACATTCTTTAGCGTCACATAATTCTTTTAATAAATCAGTTGTATAGTCTAAAACGAAGTCTGCTTGGAAATGATTTGTACCTTTAACAAATCTAGAAGAAGACTCACTACCTAAACCTAATCTATTAGAAGTATGTCTAATACTTGTTCCGTCGAATGAAGCGGATTCAATGTAAATATTCTTTGTATTTTCATCAACCGCACAAGCAAGAGAACCCATGATACCACCTAAACACATAGGAACTTTATTACAAGTAATAACGATATCACCTGGGATAATCTTGTATGACTTTTCGTCTAACGCGACGAATTCACCATCATAATCATCTCTAGCAATTAATTCAGCTTTAGCTAATTTATCAGCGTCATACATATGTAATGGTTGACCTGTCATTAACATGACATAGTTACCAATATCAACGATATTATTGATGCTTCTAACACCCATAGCCATTAAGTAAGATGACATCCACTTTGGAGATGGTTTAGTTACGATATTTTTAACTTCTCTAGAAGAGAATTGTGTACATCTTGTAGTTTCACTACCGACTTTAATATTTGTTTTGAAATCATTGTATTTATTTGCTTTTGGAAGTTTGATTTCTCTAGAGAATAAAGCAGCAACTTCTTTAGCAACATTAAATACAGATAATAAGTCTGGTCTATTTGCTAAGACATTTAAATTTAAAACTGTGTCATCAAATCCTAAGTAGTCAAAGACATCTTCGTTACCTACTACTGCATCTGCTGGAAGTTCTTCGATACCACTTGTTTGATATTCAGTTAAATATTTTGATTCAATACCGAGTTCTAATAAAGAACAGCACATGCCATTACTTTCAATGCCACGGATGACACCTTTTTTGATTTCGCCACCAGGGAGCTTTGCTCCAGGCATAGCAACGATAACTTTTAAACCAGTTCTTGCATTAGGAGCGCCACAAACGATTTGTTCTACTCCATATTTACTACCTAAGTTAACTTTTAAAACATGTAAATGGTCACTATCTGGATGAGCAACACATTCAACAATTTCACCAATAATTAAATTAGTTCCTTGAGCTAATGGATATACTTCTTCGACTTCAATACCAGCAAAAGTTAATTTGTTGGCAATATCATCAGCTGTTAAGCCATCAAGAGAAACATATTGAGCAATATTTTTTAAACTTACTAACATAATTCACTTACCTCCAAATTAATTCTTCTTGCTGAATTGACGAATAAATCTAACATCGTTTTGATAGAACTTACGAACATCGTCAATTCCATATCTAAGCATAGCAACTCTTTCAATACCAACACCGAAAGCGAAGCCACTATAAACATCTGGATCATAGCCATTCATCTTTAAAACATTAGGATGGACCATACCAGCGCCTAAAATTTCGATGTAGCCAGTTCCTTTACAAATGTTACATCCCTTACCACCACAGTTAGCGCATGTAATATCAACTTCAACTGATGGTTCAGTGAATGGGAAGAAGGAACTTCTTAATCTAATTTCACGTTTTTCACCAAACATCTTTTTAGCAAATAATTCTAATGTTGCTTTTAAGTGACCAATGTTAATTCCTTTATCAATAACAAGACCTTCAACTTGTGCGAATTGATGTGAGTGAGTTGCGTCATCATCATCTCTTCTATAAGTTTTACCAGGGCAGATAATTCTAATTGGAGCGCCTTTTTTAGCTTCCATAGTTCTTGCTTGAACTGGTGAAGTATGAGTTCTTAAAAGAGTGTTTTCATCAATATAGAATGTATCTTGCATATCTCTTGCAGGGTGATTCTTTGGAAGATTTAATAATTCGAAGTTATATAAATCCTTTTCAACTTCAGGGCCATTAGCAACTTCAAAGCCCATGCCTAAGAATGTATCAATAACTTCGTCAATGATAACGTGGAATGGGTTTCTACTACCTACGTGATAGTCTCTTCCTGGAAGTGAAATATCAATTGATTCTTTTTGTAATTTTTCGTTTAATTCTTTCTCTTTAAAGATGGCGAGTTTGTTTTCTACTTCATTTGTAATTTTTTCTTTTGCTTCATGGATTGCAGCACCAAAAGCTTTTTTCTCTTCGTTTGGTAATGTACCAATTAAAGATGTCATAGAAGAAAGTTCACTTTTCTTTCCTAAATAAGTGTTTTTAATTTCTACTAATTCATCTACTGTTGTAGCACCATTAATCTTTTTTAAGGCACCATCAACGATTTGCGTTATTTTCTCGTTCGCCATATTTATCTCCTTTTTGTATCAAAAAGCCGTGAATTATTATATCACGGCTCATTTTTTTATTTAACAAATATTGTTAAATTATTTCTTTGTAATTTCAGTTCTTTCTACTTCTTCGCTTCCTTGCAAAATTCCTTTATAGAGTTTGTCGCCAACCGCGAAAAAGTATTTAGTCTTGATAATGTAGCCGTTGTCATTGGTGTTATTAAATCGATTTTCAACAAGTTCACCTTTTTCATCAATACTAAAATAATAGTAGTAATCAACTGATGCACCACTCATTCCACTTGCTACTAAATAAGGTGTATGCAAATTAATAATCCAGCAACCAGTTGGATGTATATTTGCATTAAGATTTCTACTTGGATTTTCTGGATCAGGCTTATAAAAACGATTGTTATTAATTAAAATTTCTTTATAGCCATCGTTATCTATATCAGAAAAATATAATTGAGTTGTGATTTTATATTCTTCAGGATTTTCGATATTGTTTAAAGTAAAGTATTGTTCTTCTGGATGATATGTGAAAGCATTTTCAAATCCAGGATAATCAATAGATGTAGGAATTTCGTCACCTAAATAAGTATCAAAGTATTTATATCCCTTTGCATACTCGTATCCTTCTTTAGTACCTACAATTATGTGTTTGTCTTTTTTGTTGCCTTCAACTTCTTGACTATCTTTTTCTGAACAAGCAGTAAAAGAAAGCAATGAGCCTAAAGCAACTAATAAAAATTTCTTTTTCATTTTAGGACCCCCTTGACCTATATATATTATATCATTTTACTTATTTTTCAATTCGTGCATCAAAATTCCACCAGCTATAGCAACATTTAATGAATCTATAGAATCAGATATATCAATTTTTACAACTTGATTTGCCATCCTTAAACTATTTTCACTTACGCCATGTGCTTCGTTTCCAAGAACCAAGACAAAGTCATCTTTTTTGTTAACTTTTTCTAAAGAAACTGCCTTGTCGGAAAGAGCGGAAACAATAATTTCTTTGTTACTAAATCGTCCTAAATCATCATTAAAAATAGGAAGTAAAAAGATTGCTCCTCTAGCAGCAGTTATAACTTTTGGATTATAGATGTCTACACAGTTTTTCGAGAGCACAACCGCGTCATAATTAAACGCTAGAGCAGTTCTAATGATTGTGCCCATATTTCCCGGATCACTAACGTCATCAAGATAGACAATTTTCTTATATTTTGAGTAGTCTTTTTCCCAATTTCGAAACTTACAAATTGCAACAATTCCTTCAGGATTTTTTTCATTAGAAATCTTTTCGATTATCTCATCAGTAACTTTATAGATTTTAACGGCTGAATCGATATTTTTTAATTCTTTGGTTGTGAAAATTGTGTCGACCAATTTTGCTTCTAAACCCATGTCTAAAATCTTTCTTCCTTCAATCAAAAACATACCGTTTTCTAAACGATATTTTTTCTCGTTTAAGGAAGCAGCTAATTTAACTTTAGAATTGGATTTTGAAGTAATAATTTCCACTATTTAAACTCCGAATGAATCAACTTTTTTCTTAATACATTATAGTTAGGACAATGTTGATAAACAACATTATAAAAATCTTTGGAATGGTTAAATACTTTGCAATGAGCAAGTTCGTGAACCACTACTGAATCTATAATTTCTTTCGAATAATGAATTAAAGAAGTAGAAAACGCTAGAGTTTTAGTTCTTCTAGAATTAGAACCGTATCTAGTTTTTGTGTTTCTTACTTTTACTTTGTAAGACTCATATATTCCCATTTGGGGAGCGAAAACATATACTCGCTCAGTAACGTAAGCTAAAAGAATCTTAGTAAGTTCTTTATCTAACTTTTCTTTATCACTAGCATCAATTTCCCTATTATCTATATTAATGTTATTAATAAGATACTTATCTCCAAAAATATAGATATATTCATCTGTTATAGCAGGTACTTTTTCACTTCTTTTAATAAGTCCTCTAGCAAACTTTTCTAATCCTTGAAATATAGTCGCTTTACTAACTAATCTAGGAGCAGATATTTTAAAAATTCCATCTCTAAAACGATATTGGATTGTTCTCATCCACTTTCTAGTTATTTCTACTTGATATTCTTTTCCGTCAACTGTGTAAGACAATAATTCAGGCATAACTCAAATTATAGTCTAAGAACTTGTTTTAATAAACATAGAATAAGCATTATGGTTTAAGGCATGCCAATGGAATAACATAAACCCCATCATCACGTTTCATTCCATATTTAGTGCCTGTTATTACAATTTTTAAATCAGGCAATCTTAGTGGAACTTGTTTTTCATCTTTATTATGTTCTTGTATTAATTTCTCTATTTTAAGTAAATTAGCAGCGCCTTTGTCAATATCGTTTTGACCTAATTTAAACTCTAACAAAGCATATCTCCCATCTCGAAGATGCAAAACACCATCAGCTTCTAAGCCGTATCTATCGTGATAATAAGATAGTTCCCCTCTCAAACTAGAAGAATAAATCTTAAAATCTCTTATGCATAGCGATTCAAATAAAAATCCAAGTGTCTTGAAATCGGTGTTAAAGAACTCCGGATCAACGCCAAGTGCAGCAACAGCTATAGATGGATCAACAAGATTTCTCTTTACACTTACTCTAATTGCTTCTCTTGATCTAATTGCAGGACACCAAGCAGGAACATCTTCGATAATAAATAGCTTTTCTAAAGCGTGTATGTAATCCAAAAATGTTGGCTTACTCATTCCTGTTGTAGAAACAACATCACCATAAACAGTTTTTGCATCAGCCAAAGTGCAAATGTTTCTGGCGTAAGATTGAAGTATCTTTTGTGCCCATAAAGGATTTCGTTTAACACCATCAATTTTAGAAATATCTTTGTAACAGGTTTGGTAATAGATATCCTCAGCAATAGTTAATTTACTTTCACGGGTTTTATTTTTTAGACTTTTTGGCCATCCCCCACGACAAATTGCAAATATTAAATCATCAACCGATAATTCAGATTCTATAAAATCAAAATCTTTCCCATTGAATAAATCTATTAATGAAATTTCGCCACTTGATTCACCACTTTCATATAAACTCATAGGATACATTTTTAAAGTCGATATTCTTGCGGTACCAGTATGTGGTGAATCAATATCATTTGAAGATGAACCGGTTAATATAAAAAGACCATTCTCATCACTTCTATCATCGACATTTTTTCTAATTGCTCCCCAAATTTTTGGAGCATCTTGCCATTCATCAAACAGCCTTGGATTTTCGCCAATTAACAATTTTGATGGTGTAGTATTAGCCGTAGCTAAATATCCTTCTCTTAAATCTTCATCTTGAAATTCAATAATACTTTTGGCTTTTTGACTTGCGGTTGTTGTCTTTCCACATCCTTTCGGACCAATAATTAAAGTGGCACCAAAAGAATTCAATTTTAATTCTAATAGAGTGTCACAAATTCTTTTTTTATAATTTTTTATTTTCATGATATACACACCTCATTATTATCTAATAATAAAAATGTGTAAAGTGCAATAGCATTTAACGTTTGTGCGGTATTTTGTTTAACGTTTGTGCTGTATTCTGTTTAACGTTTGTGCAAATAAGAATCAAATCTTTTGTTTTATAACTTGTCAAATAATGTTTAATAAATATAGAATATTCAAGGTTTTATGGAAAAATTACTTATATCAGCTTGCTTAATTGGTGACAAAACTAGATACGATGGTAAATCAAATTACCATCCTTTAATAAAAGAATTATTAGAGAAATATGAGTTAGTTCCTTTCTGCCCAGAAGTTGAAGGCGGATTACCTACACCACGTCATCCAAGCGAGATTGTTAGAGATAGAGTAATTAACGATCAAGAAAAAGACGTCACTAAAAACTTTAAAGAAGGTGCTAGTAAAGCTCTTATGATTTGCCAATATTTAGGAATCAAAACTGCAATCTTAAAGGAAGGTTCTCCTAGTTGTGGCAAAAATGAAGTTTACGATGGAACTTTCTCAGGAAGAAAAATAAAAGGCAGCGGAATCACTGCTCAATTATTAATTAAAAATGGAATTAAAGTAATATCTGAAAACGAAATTGAAGAATTCTTAAGAAATTAAAAACTTGGCGAATAAAATGCCAAGTTTTTATTTATTTCCAAAAAATTCAGCCCACTCTTTTTTAATTTCTTCTTTTACTATTGCTATTTCCTCTACAGACATCTTATCGAATTCTTTTTCAGACTTATAATTTGATATTTCGCAATAAATTAATGTTCCAATTAATTCGCATATCAATGCGATTGTCAAAGACAAATTAACAAAGAATAGGACGTCTTTTTCGAAAATTTTCCCTGAAACAGCAGAAATTATAGTAATTATAGCGACAGAAATAAAAAATATTAATCCAACTAAAAATGCTGTTGCAATTGGCTTTAATCTAGGATACTCTTCATTACATGTTTTACCTAAAAACAAAAGATTTAATTTGCTACTTTTCTTAATCAAATGCTTACGATAAAAAATCAAACTAGTGCTTAAAAAACGCCTAGAAATCATAAATTTCAAATAGAAAAAAGACAAAAATATAAAACTCAATATAATTGGTAACATTTATAACCTCTTATTGGTAATAAGACCTAGTAGTTAGTTTCTTGGCGATTATAATTGACACCGAGTTTTTTATAATAAGCTTCTTCAATTGTGCTCCATCTTACATGAAGTAATGGAACAATATTTAAAAATGCTTGGAATGCTTTAACATAACTCTTTTCATCTTGCTTTTTCATAAATACTGCAGTCAAAGAATATGTTTTAAGTATTTGAGCAGTTAAATCAGCTTCATGTTTTGTAAAACTAAACAATCTCTTAGATGATTTAATATCTACTCCTAAAGACAAGAAGAAATGTAAACCATCAGCGTATTCATCTAAAACTCTATCTCTAGATTCACTTGGTTTATTGCTCCAATATTTAAAACATCTAGTTGAATTAGCAAATTCTCCAAATTCAACTAATAGAGCTAATATTCTTCTAGGTCTAGTTGTTTCGTATGTGATGTTATGATTTGCAGCAATTGCTGCATCTAATTCTGCTTGTTTTTTATATAAATCTGTTAAATCAAATTTTGCCATTATTTTACTTTCTCCAAATGCCAAATTTCTTCAGCGTATTCTTTAATAGTTCTATCACTTGAGAAATATGAAGAATTTGCAACATTTATCAAGCACTTCTTAGCCCAGCCAAGTCTATCTTTGAATAATTTTTCTGCCTTTTCTTGAGCTTTAACATAAGCATCAAAGTCAGCTAAGATATAGTACTCATCACGCTTAGACATGATTTCATCAAAAATCATTCTAAATCTATCATGGCCATATCCAGCCCATTCGCCTGTAAATAATGAATCCATGACTGCTTTGATTCTATTATCAGAATTGTAGTATTCCCATGGATCATAATCACCATTCATATTATGTGCATCAACTTCATTACTCTTTAAACCAAAGATGATTTCGTTTTCTTCACCAGCTTTTTCAACTATTTCGATATTAGCTCCATCCATTGTTCCTAATGTGATTGCACCATTCATCATAAATTTCATGTTACTTGTTCCACTAGCTTCTTTACCAGCTGTAGAGATTTGTTCAGAAATATCTGCTGCTGGAATAATCATCTCTGCTAATGAGACACCATAGTTTTCGATGAAGATAACTTTTAAGTATTTATTTGTTTCTTCATCGTTATTCACTACTTTTGCAACTGCTAAGATCAATTCGATAATCTTCTTTGCATAAACATAACTTGGAGCAGCTTTTGCACCGAAGATATATGTGTGAGGATAGATTCTATAATTTGGATCTTCCTTCATTCTTTGATATTGATAAATAACATGGAAAATATTTAATAATTGTCTCTTGTATGCGTGAAGACGTTTGATTTGAACATCGAAGATTGAATAAGTGTCGACATCAACACCAATTTTTTCTTTGATGTATGCAGCCAAGACTTTCTTATTTTCGAGTTTGATATTGTTCATTTCTTCAAGAACTTTTTTATCATCTTTAAATGCTTCAAACTTCTTGATTTGTGGCATATTTGTTATCCAAGATTCCCCTATCTTAGATGATATTAAGTAGGTTAATTTTGGATTACAACAAACGAGCCATCTTCTATGTGTTACGCCATTAGTTTTGTTGTTGAATTTTTGTGGCATATATTCATAGAAAGCAGAGAATGTTTGAGCCTTTAAAATTTCTGTATGTAAAGCAGCAACGCCATTAACTGAGAAGCAAGTGTAGATTGCTAAATTACACATATGAATTTGTCCGTCTTTAATAATGTTCATTTGGTAACGTTTTTCTGGAGCAACATTCTTCATGGACATTTCGACATTAAATCTTCTATTGATTTCTTCGATGATCATGTAGATTCTAGGAATCAAAGTTTGGACATAACTTACTGGCCATTTTTCAAGAGCTTCTGGCATGACTGTGTGGTTTGTGAAAGCCATACATTGTGTAACTTCTTCCCATGCTTCATCCCATTCCATGTTGTATTCATCCATCATGATTCTCATCATTTCAGGGATTGCTAAAATTGGGTGAGTATCATTGAGTTGGAATACGTATTGATTATGTACACCTTTAAGAGTTTTGTTATGTCTAAAGTAACTATTTAATGTAGATTGTAAACCTGCAGAGACTAAGAAATATTGTTGTCTTAATCTTAAAATTCTACCTTCTTCAGTAGAATCATCTGGATAAAGACCATGGCATAATTCTTCTAAAGTATTGCAGTAATCTTTGAAATCAACATTTGCAGGAAGTTTATGACTTGATGGTTCTGCGTTCCATAATCTAAGAGTGTTAGTAACGTGATTTCTATATCCAACAACAGGAACATCATAAGGAACAGCTTTAACACAGACAAAGTCTCTAGTTCTAATTCCGTATGATCCATCTGGTTTTAAATATGTTTCTGGGGAACCGTAGAACTTAACATCTACCGCGTATTTCATACGACGGATTTCCCAAACGTTACCGTTCATCAACCATCTATCTGGTAATTCAATTTGTTTTCCGTTCGCGAATCTTTGTCTAAAGAAGCCATATTGATAACGAATACAGTTACCATGTCCAACATATCCTAAAGAAGCAATGGAATCTAAGAAGCATGCAGCTAAACGACCTAAACCACCGTTTCCTAAACCTGCATCAGCTTCTTGTTGTTCAAGTTCATGAATATCAATATTTAAATCTTTAAGTCCTTCTTTAGCTACTTCGTAGATTCCCATGTTTTGCATATTGTTAACAAGTAATCTACCAATTAAGAATTCCATTGAGAAATAGATTAAAGTTCTAGCATTATCACTAATTGTTTTATCGTGAGTATCGGCCCAGTCAACATTAGCGAAGTCTCTGACCATTTCTCCAAGAATTGCATATCTTTCAGTAATATGGCTATCTTCAACTGAAACACCATATCTTTCTAATAATCTTCTTGTATATTCTGTTTTAAAATCATTTTTGTTTTTAAACATATCGTTTACTCCTATATCTTTTTAAAAATACAAGCAGCGAATGAACCAAGTTTGATTTCCATGTGGTAAGGAAGTCCTTCAAAACTACCATCTCCAGTTTTAATTGGTAAACCATTAAATTGGTTATCTCCGCTATAAACATCTTTATCTGAGTTAAATATTTCTTTATATGTTCCACCATTTAAGATTGGGATTGTGTATCTATCATAGAAGTTTGGAGTCATATTAAAGACAAATACTAAAGTATCTTCATCAACAGTTCTTTCAAAAGCGAATA
>JAGCCQ010000026.1 GCA_017651565.1 Bacilli bacterium
CGTGAAGTCTTAAAAGAAGCTCTCGCTCAAGCTCACGTTGCACGTGCTCAAATTAGAGAAGTCATGGCAAAAGCTATTTCTGAACCACGTAAAGATGTCGGTAAATACGCTCCTAAGATGGATACATTCTATATCGATGCTGACAAGATTAGAGATGTTATCGGTACTGGCGGTAAAGTCATTAACGAAATCATCGCTAAGAACGATAATGTCAAAATTGACATTGAAGACAATGGCCAAGTTACTATCTACCATATGGATAGAGCAGTCATCAACAATACAAAACAAACAATTTTAGATATCGTTAGAGAAGCTAAAGTTGGTGAAGTTTTCGAAGGTGAAGTCACTAGAATCGAAGATTATGGTGCATTCGTCCACTTATTCGGTAACGTTGATGGTTTATGTCACGTTTCATCTTTAGGATGGGGTTTCATTAACAAAGCAAGTGATGTCGTTAAACTTGGTGACAAACTCAAAGTTAGAGTTACCGAAATTGATGACAAGGGCAAAGTTAAAGTTTCCCATAAGGAATTCGCTGAAAAACCTGAGAATTATGATCCAGAAGCTGAGAAGAACGCAAGAATGCAACATTCTCACAAACCTGACAATTCATTCAAAGGTCCAAAGAAATTCAAAAAATAATTGAAGAGTCCCAATAGGGACTTTTCTTTTACGCCTTTATATTTTATATAAAAATGCTTTTTTATTGAGATTTTCTTGGGAATGTTAGAAAATAAACATGCTTTTTATTGGGGGTTATAAAAATGATTAATCAAAAGCAAAAAATGAAAAAGTCCGCATTAATCGGCTCTTTATTATCTGCTGGTTTACTTTTTGGTGCGGTTGCATGTGAAAAGAATGGTGAATTTAAAGTTAAAGATAAGGTTTTATTAAAGAAAGCTGGAACTCTTTATAATTCATTAACAACTATTGCAAATAACGAATACAAAAAGGTCAAAGGAATTACTGATGATGTTAACTACATCAAAGGTCTTGCTGCAGCTAATTGTTCTTTAAATGATTACATGCACGTTTCAGAGTATTACTGGTCAATGTATACCGATACAGACGTAATCACTGTAATAGTAAATGTTACAGGTGATAACGAAGATGATTGTGTTAATTATGTTAACTCAAACGTTAACAATGAAAACAATCCTGCTGTAGAAGTTGAGGTTGGAGAAATTTATACAAGTGATGCATTTGAAAAATTTGTTTTCGATAGTTTCACAAATAAAACAAAACCAGTAGAAAAAGGTAGTGAAAGATATTACATCGACGCAAATAAACCTAATAAGTTATTAGGCTCAAAAGTTAATGATGATGATGTAGAATTCAGCATGACTGGAATTACATGCGCTAACATATTGTTCTCCACAATAAATTGGGATTACTCAATTAGCGGAAATACAAATACCGGTACAGGCCGTGGTGATGAAGTTGTTAAAGATGAAAAACCAATTACTTTCACTTTAATTACTGAATATGTTAAATATTAATCGAAACATTTAACTTAAGAGAAGAGCATTCGTGCTCTTTTTCTTTTTTATAAAAAGGTTTTAATAATCACTATATTGTTATACAATATTATCAACCGATGAAAAACTTAGATTCAAATTATGACGTTTTAGTAGTGGGCGCCGGTATTGTTGGTGCTTTCGTATCAAGAGAACTTTCAAAATATGATTTAAAAGTAGGATTGATTGAAGCACACAATGATGTAGGAAATGGCTGCTCAGGTGCAAATAGTGCGATTATTCATAGTGGTTATGATCCTAATCCAGGAACTTTAAAAGCTAAGTTCAATGCTTTAGGCAATCCAATGTGGGATCAAATTGCTGATGAACTTGATATAGACTTTACCCGTAAAGGTTCTTTAACTGTAGCTTTATATAGCGAACAACTTCCTTTATTGGCAGACCTAGTTCAAAGAAGCAAAAAGAATGGTGTTCCAGTTAGATTATTAAACGCTGATGAAGTAAAAGCGATGGAACCAAACATTTCTCCTAAAATCAAAGCAGCATTATATGCTCCAACCGCAGGAATTATCGATCCATTCTGCGCTGTAGTTAATACAATTGAAAATGCAGTAGACAATGGTGTAGAACTACTTTTAAACAATAAAGTTCTTTCGATTAGAAAAGAAAATGACTATTTTATAGTCAAAACAAATAAAAAAGAATATAAGACCAAATTAGTTATTAACTGTGCTGGTGTTCATAGTGATGAAATCGCAAATATGATTGAACCAATTGATTGGAAGACAACTCCAAGACGTGGCGAATATTTTGTTTTAGATCATTTTATGGATGGATTTGCAAACCACACAATTTTCCCTATGCCTAGTGAAAAGGGTAAAGGAATATTGATAACCCCAACAACAAGTAATAATTATTTATTAGGCCCTAGTAGTGAACTTATCGATGATTACGATGATGTATCTACTGATAAACCAACATTAGATAATGTCAAAGCGCAGGTTTTGGATATGGTTCCTGGAATTCCTCTAAATAAAGTTATTAGAGTATTCTCAGGAAATAGACCTACAACAACTAGACATGATTTCATTATTGAATATGCAAAAACAGATAATCATTTTATAAATGTAGCAGGTATTGAATCTCCTGGATTTGTTTGTGCTCCTGCAATCGCAAGATATGTTGTAGAAGATTTAGTACGCAATGTATATTCTCTTAAAGAGAATAAAAACTATAATTCACGAATTAGAAAGCACATTAAAATCAATAAAATGACTTACGAAGAAAGAGTGGAGTTTATTAAAAAGAATCCAGAATATGGACGTATTATTTGTAACTGTGAGCAAGTTTCATTGGGTGAAATCAAAGACGTATTATCTAGAAATGCTGCTCCTACAACTGTAAAAGGAATTAAGAAAAGATGTAGAGCAGGATTTGGTTTATGCCAAGGTGGATTCTGCCAATCTAAAGTTGTTGAAATCTTAGCAGATTACTATAATGTTTCGCCTTTAGATGTTTTATATGATGATGAAGGAAGTAATATTCTTCTTAATATAATTAAGGAGGGCAAATAATTATGAGAACAATTGATCTTGTAGTTATTGGTGGCGGTTCCGCTGGAATGGCTGCAGCTCTTCAAGCTAGAAAAGAAGGAATTCAAGATATTTTAATATTGGAAAAAGAAGACTCGTTGGGTGGAATTTTAACTCAATGTATTCATAACGGATTTGGTCTGACTGAATTTAAAGAAGAGTTAACTGGGCCAGAATATTTGCAACGTTTTGTAGATCAAGTTGTTGAAGAAAAGATTCCATATGAATGTGGTGCGCAAGTACTAGATTTATCTAGAGATAAGGTAATCACTTATTCTAAAGACGGCAAGTTTGAAACATTACAAGCAAAAGCTATCGTAATGGCGACTGGTTGCTATGAAAGAAGCGCTGGTGCAATCCAAACTCCTGGTGATAGATGCTCGGGAATTATTACTGCAGGTGCTGCACAAAAATACTGCAACATCAAAGGATACATGGTTGGAAAACGTGTTGTTATTTTAGGAAGTGGTGACATTGGCCTTATCATGGCAAGACGTTTAACTTTAGAAGGGGCAAAGGTAATTTGTGTTAGTGAAATTATGCCATATAGTGCTGGGTTGAATAGAAACATTCAACAATGTTTAAAAGATTATGATATTCCACTTTATCTTTCTAGAAGTGTTTCAAGAACAATTGGCAAAGATAGATTAGAAAAAGTAATCCTTTCTGCAGTAGATGAAAAGATGAGCTTTATTCCTGGAACAGAAATGGAAATTGAGTGCGATACATTAGTCCTTTCAGTTGGATTAATTCCTTATATATCCTTATTAAATAATATTGATTGTCCAACTAGCTCAACTAAGGGTGCTGTAGTTAATAACTACATGGAGACTATGATTGATGGTATTTTCTCATGCGGAAACTGCTTACATGTTCATGATGTAGTCGACTTTGTTACTGATGAAGGTAGAACTGCAGGACATGGTGCTGCTTTATACTTACAAAATAAGATTCATAAAGAGAATGATGTTAATACAGTTGCAGGTAATGGCGTTAGCTATGTCGTGCCTCAGTTCATTAACAAAAATGCAGAAGAAAATGTGACTTTGAAACTCAGAGTTCGCACGCCTTTAAAAGACCAATGGGTATTAATTAAAAGCGGTGGAAATGTTATTCAAAAAGTATTTAAATCTGCAGTAATTCCTAGCGAAATGTTACTATTGACTTTATCTAAAGATAAATTATCATTAATTTCTGATGATTTAACTTTTGAATTGGAGGGCAAATAATATGAGAGAATTTACATGCATAATTTGTCCGAGAGGATGCTCTTTGAAAGTAGATGATAACGGTAATGTTACAGGCAATTTCTGCCCAAGAGGAAAAGAATACGCAATTAACGAAATTACTAATCCAAAAAGAACAATTACTACAACAATTAGAGTAAAAAATAGAAAAGACACAGTTGTTAGCGTCAAGACAACTTGTGCTGTACCTAAAGGTATGATCTTCCAAGTTATGGAAGTTATTAATACCTTATCTGTTGACGCACCTACTAGAATCGGAGATGTTGTTTATAACAACATTCTTGATACTGGTGCCGATGTAGTTATTACAAAAAATATTGATTAATATTGATATTTATATATTTTGATATATAATAAACACGAAGATTTTGCATAGCCAATAATCAAAATATAGAGGTGAGGTTTTTTATGGCTGATATTATTAAAGTGTTGCCTTTAAGTGGGCTTGATGAGAAAGGAAGAGACTGTTACATTGTTGAAATCAACAATGATATCTTTGTTCTAGATTGTGGAACTGTTTCACCAGATAAAACAATTCCTGGTGTTGATTTTCTTTTACCAAACGCAAAATACCTTATCGATAATAAATCTCGTTTAAAAGGCTATTTCATTACTCATGGTCATGATGAAAACATGGCTGCATTAAAGTATTTCTATAAAGATGCTCCAGCACCTATTTTCTGTAGTAAAGCAACTCGCATGATCATGGAAAAACAAGCTGAAATTCAAGGTGTTAAAGTTGATTTCCATTTCTATGAAGTTAATCCATCTGATGAAATAGTAGTAGCAAATAGAAAATTCATTTTCTTCCAAACTACACATAACTGTTGTTATTCTTCTGGTATCGCTATTGATACTGATAAAGGATACATCGTTTATACAGGAGACTTTATTGTCGATTATTCTTTAAAGAATAAAGCGTTCCAATTTGACTTAAAACAATTATCAAAGATTTCTGAAAAAGAAACATTCCTTTTAATGGCAGAAAGTAAGACTGCAGATAAACCTGGTTACTGTTCTCCTAAACACGAAGTAGCAAGTAAAATTGAAAAGTATTTCAAACAAGATAAACGTTTATTTGTTAACTGTTTCTGGCAAAATATTTTTAGAATTTATGAAATTGTTGATCTTTGTAAGAAATATAGAAAGAAAATCTATTGTTACAACCGTTATTCATACGATATTTTCAATATGATTTTAGATATCGAACCAAGTTTATATCCAAGAGCAGACTTAGTTACAAAAGATAATCTTTTGAGAAATAGAAAAGAAGACACAGTTATTTTAATTCTTGGTAAAGGCGAAGATTTATACACAGAAATTAGTAAAATCGTTAACAAAACTAATGATGATAAGAGAATTGCTTTTGAAAAGGGAGACATTTTCTTAAACTGTGCGCTTCCTACTCCAACATTAGAAGTTATTTCAACTAGATGCATCGATTCTATTTATAGAACTGAAGCAGATGTTGTTTGGATTAAAGGAAAAGATCTTTCATCCATGCATGCTAGACAAGATGACTTAAAGTTCTTCTTATCTGTTTTAAAACCAAAATATTATCTTCCTGTTAGAGGAACATATGTTGAAATGATGGCAAACGCTAAACTTGCTGTTTCAATGAATGTTGGTTTAACTCATAATTCAGTTTTTATTATTGATAATGGTATGGAACTCATATTCAATAACGAAGGCAGAGTAAAAATTGTTAATAACGAAGAAAACGAAATTGCAATTGAACCAGTCATTGTTGATGGTAAGGCAATTTCTAACATTGGTTCTGAAGTTATTGAAGATAGAAGAAGACTTGGACGTGATGGTGTTGTCATCATCGCTTCAACAGTCTCTATTAAAAAACAACGTATCGTTTGTGGACCTGACTGCCAAATGAGAGGCTTTGTTTATGTTAAAGAAGCAGAGCCAATTGTTAAGGCAATAGTGAATATTTACATTGATGAAGTTAATAAAGCATTAGCTGCTGGAAAGAAGAGTTTCACTGAAGTTGAAGCTACAATTAAAGACAGAGTTAAGAAGTTCATCAAGCGTGAAAATGGTAGAGAACCACTCGTCCATCCTATCGTAATTGTCGGCGAATAATTAGACCTAAATCTTAGGTCTTTTTATTTACATAAAATTCTTATAGTTGTATACTTTGGTATATGGCAAAAAAACCTATTAAAGAATTTTCAAAAAGAGCATATATCGTATACATAGGTGTGTTCCTATGTTTATTAAGCATAATACTGTTCCTTAACGCAGGGTACGTTGCGAAAGGATTATCATTTTCTTTTACTTATGTTTTAGGATTTACTAGTTACATTTTCTACGGACTATTATTTGCAGAAGGTGTTTTCTTTATCGTTAAAAATAAAGGTATTACTTTCATCGCTAACAAATACTTCTGGTTCGCATTAGCTTTCATTATTGGCTTAAGCGGACTTGTAACTTATTTTTTAGTAGATCAAGAAAGTGCAATTTTATCTTTCGTTGATTCTGAAAAAGAAGTGAATATTTTTGGTGAATTACACAACATCACTGTTGATTACTTCAAAAGAGAAACAATTAAATCCAATTTCTTCTTCGATGGAAACCAAAAAATTGGCTGTGGTTTATTAGGCTATTCAGTGTTAGCTCTTGGTAATAGTGCTTTCACTAATCTTTATGGCGGCCTTATCCTTTCAATCTTATCAATGTGTGTTGGCGCTGCTTTAATTATCATCTTCGCTATTGTTGAAGGCGTATCAGGTAAGAAATCAATCGAGAAAAATAGTGATGGTGTTAATAAACATCAAAGAATTAAGAATATTAACGTAGTCAAAGACGCTAAAAAAGTCGATCCAGGAAAATATCATTCTGAAGTTTCTGGAGCTGGAAGAAATGTCAGAAATCTTTCTGATGATCCACAAGATGGATATGATTCTCCATTCTCCGAAGAAACTTTAGAACATCACATTACTGAAAAAGATCCAATGATTGAATCTCTGGATGAATTTAGAAAACCGGTTTTCGAAATGGATGATTTTTCACCTGCACCTATTATTTCAGGTAATTATGAACCATTAGTTAATAATGACTTTATGAACGCTCCTGAAGAATCGGATGTTTCTATGGATGATGGTGATGTTTTCGGTGATCCTTTCAAAGAAAGAACTTTCGAACCAACTCCAGCACCTGCTCCAGTTGAAAAACCTGTTGAACCTAGATATGAACCTCCTGTTCAAGAATATCAACAACCGGTTCAACAACCAAGATACGAACAACCAGTTCAACCTCAACCAAGATTCGAACAACCTGTTAGACCTACATTTAATCAACCGGTTCAACCTCAACCACAACCAAGAGTTGAACCACAACAAAGTAGTGCTCAACCAGGAGCTAAAAAACCTAGAGTAAATTTCCAAGTCATTGGTAGTGGCTTATTAGAATCATATGAAACTGCACACGCTTTAGAAGTTAATACTGCTATGGCTGCAGAAAGAAAAGAAATTATTAATAATACTTTTAAAGATTTCAATGTTGGCGCAGAAGTTATGGACTACACAATTGGTCCTAGTATTACTAGATACAACATTAGATATAATTCTAATGTTTCATCAAGAGCTGTCGCTAATTTAGTCCAAGATATTTCTATTAGATTAAACGGTGTTAGTGCTCGTTTCGAATCTGTTATTGAAGGCCAATCAACTTCTGGTCTTGAAATTCCTAATAAGGAAATCACAACAGTTGCATTTAAAGATGTTTATGAAGCTCTTCCTGATCCAAAGAAACACCCTTTAGCAATTGCTTTTGGTAAGAATATTAAAGGTAGCGTCATTTACGCTGACTATGATGAATTCCCTCATATGTTAATTTCAGGTACTACTGGTTCTGGCAAATCTGTTTTCGTTAACTCAATCATTTGTACTTTAATCATGAGAAATTCACCAGATGATTTAAAACTCGTTTTAGTTGACCCTAAGAAAGTTGAAATGTCTCGTTATGCAGATATGCCTCACTTATTAACTCCAATTATCACTGAACCAACTAAAGTTAAATTGGTTTTAGATAAGTTAGTAGATGAGATGGAATATAGATATTCATTATTCAGTAAGAATAATGCAACTAACATTAAAGAATACAATGAAGACTGTGAATTTAATGGTAACGAAAGAATGCCATATATCTTAGTTGTTCTTGATGAATATGCTGATTTAGTCGAACAATGTAAAGATATTTCTTTCCCAGTTGTTAGTATTGCTCAAAAAGCTAGAGCTTGTGGTATTCACATCATGCTTTCAACTCAAAGACCAAGTACTAACGTAGTTACTGGTGTTATTAAAGCTAACATGCCTACTCACGTTGCACTTATGACTGCAAACTATGTTGATAGTACAACAATCATTGGTGAAGGTGGTGCTGAAAAACTTTTAGGTAAAGGTGATATGCTTGTTCAATCTCCATTAGTTTCTAGAGTTGGCGTATGTCGTTTACAATCATGTTTCATTAATAGAAGAGAAATTATCAAGATTGTTACAGAATTAAAGAATAAATATCCAACTAACTTTGATCCTGAATTCATGAACTTAGAAGAACAAAAACCAGAAACAGCATTTGCTCCTGGTGATCTTCCTGAAGGCGGCAGCGGAGATAATGATTTCGACGCAAAATACAATTCAATCAAAGATTGGGTTATGGGACAAGAATATATGTCTATGTCAAAAATCCAAAGAGATTGTGGCGTTGGATTTAATAGAGCAGGTCGTATCTTCAATAGATTACAACAAGAAGGTATTGTTGCTCCTGAATCAGAAGGCAGTAAAGGATGCAGAGTCCTCCAACAAAATAAATTTGGTGACATCAGTGATGATGATCTAATCCCAACTAGCGAAGAAAATTCTTATATTAAATAAGTATGTCATTCATTAAAGCAAACTTAGTTTCAAAAAAGAAAATAGATGTATTTGTATTTACCTCTATGGGTAAACCAGATAATCTTTTTTTCAAACTATTTAAGGACGATGTTCAAAAACCAGTAAAAATTGTTAAACAAAGTAGCTCAAACGATACTTATTTTTATTCATTTGAAATGGGTGAAGAATTTGAATACGGACGCTGCTATTCTTTATTAATGACTGACTTTCCAACAATTACTGTTGATGTAAGTAACGCAGTCAATTTTCCCGATTTTGATGAAGAATTCTATTATGACGGAAACGATTTAGGAGCGATTTATAGCAAAAAATGCACAAAATTCGCCGTCTGGGCTCCAACAGCTAGTGAAGTAATACTAAAACTCGAAGACGAAAAAAACGGTTTTAATTTGATTAAAATGGAAAGAACTGAAAAAGGGGTTTACAGAGCTTCTGTTTCAGGCGACTTATTAAATAAGAAATACCATTACTTAGTTACTAATAGCGGAGTTACTAGAGAATCTAACGACCCTTATGGAAAAGGCGTTTCTTTAAATTCTGAATATAGTGCGGTTGTTGATTATGAATCTTTGTTAAATGAGAAAAGATACGTTCCTGCAACAAAGATTGATAATTATGTAGATGCAATTATCTATGAAACTAACGTAAGAGATTTTACAGAAGATAAAAATACTGATATCAAAGAAAAAGGTAAATATTTAGGCTTTGTTGAAGAAAATAGAAAAACAGTAGGTGGAAATCCTGCTGGTATTGATTATTTAAAATATTTAGGAATTACGCATGTTCAAGTTAATCCTATTTTCGATTTCGATAATGTTAAAGATGATAATGTAGCAGCAAGTTACAACTGGGGTTATGATCCTCTTTCGTATTTTGCGCTTGAAGGAAGTTATGCTTCTGATGCAATAAATCCAAGCAGCAGAATGAAAGAATTTTCTTTCATGGTAGAACAACTTCACAAAAATAATCTTAGATTAATTGTTGATGTGGTTTATAACCACGTATTTGAATATGCAACTTCTTATTATGAAAAAATAGTTCCAAATTACTATTTTAGAAGAAGAAGAACAGGCCAAATTGCAAGAGCTAGTGGATGCGGAAATGATGTTGCTAGTGAACGTAAGATGGTTAGAAAACTTATTATCGATAGCGCCAAATATATTGTTAAATATTACAATATCGATGGTTTTAGATTTGATTTAATGGGTTTACTTGATGTTGATACAGTTAACCAATTAGTTAAAGAATGTAAAGCAATTAAGAATGATTTGATGTTCTATGGTGAAGGTTGGAACATGGGCTATGAACTTCCTTTTGAAAAGAAGGCATGTTCAGATAACTGCAAGCTTATGCCTAATATGGCTTTCTTTAATGATTCATATCGTGACATTGTTAAAGGCCCAACTAGCAGAGATAGAATTAGACAAAAAGGTTACATCAATGGTGATTTAAGCTATTCAAATGGAATGGACTATGCAATTAATGGAACAGTCAAAAACATTCTTTATCCTCGAAGATTTACTGATGGTAATCAATCAATCAACTATGTTGAATGTCATGATAATCACACATTATTTGATAAATTATTAGAATCTAACTATGAAGAATCTCCTGAAACTCTTTTAAGAAGAGTCGCTCTTTGTAATGAAGTAATTTTATATAGTATCGGTATTCCTTTCTTCCACATGGGTCAAGAAATTGGTCTTTCGAAGGAAGGTCTTGATAACACGTATAATGTTGTAAAGATTAACAACATGAGATGGGATCTTGTTGATGAAAGATTTGAAATGGTCAAGAAATTCAAAGCTCAAATTGAATTAAGAAAATTCTTTGCTTTCACTAAAATTCACTCTTATAAAGAAGTTGAAAATGTTTATAAAATTGAACACTGGGATAATGGGGTTTATTGTGTGGTTATTTCTAATGAGACTTTTTCCAAACCATATAAGGAAATTGTCATACTTATCAATCCATTGAACCAAGACTTCACGTTTGAGTTCGATAACGAATATGCATTAATGCTTAGCATTAATGATAAGAATAATACAGTAGTTAAAAATGGTATTATTCCTAACATTTCTTTATCTATTTATTACCGTTAAAACTTGGGAACAATTCTCAATTTGAGTAGTTTATAATACCTTTAATCGAGGTATTTTTTAATGATTAGCGACGTGGTATTAGTGGGGATAGCTAAAGAAAATTTAAAAAGAGGTTTTAGGCATTTCGATATCGATTCAATTAATCCATTAACAGAGTCTAAAACACACTCGCTAATCAAAGTGTCTTATTGGACAAGAGAAGATTATACTCGATTGAATCGAATAAAAAAAGATTCCCCAGTTGTGATAAAAGGACACATAGAAATCGATGAAGAATATGGCCTTTTTATACTGGCTGAGAGTATTTATTTGTGTTGTTGATTTTTAATATTAAATATATTAATATATTTGCGTATGTCAAACGTAGGTAGAGCTGCTGTCAAAAGAATATTCACATTATTGCACGCTTACTTCTCATGGATCCTTCCATATTCAAGAAAGCCATCAAGACAGCCATTAAGTATAAAATTTAAAAAGTTAAAATATTTCGTTCTTAAGATCAATAAGAGTCTTAACGCAGATATGCACGTTAAAGGAACTGAAACTTTACCAACTGATGTAAAGTGCTGTTTCTTGCCTAACCACCTTTCTGCATATGACCCAATGATTATTTCAAGTATGTTGCCAGATGCAACAACTTACTTAAGCAAAGTTGAAAATAAGAAGATTCCAATCGTCGGTAGAATTATTGCTGCTATGGAAGGTTGCTTCTTAGATAGAAGTAATTTCCAAAAAGCTATTGAAGCAATGCTTTATATTGAAAAAGATTTATCTGAACAAACTAAAAACTGGGTTATTTTCCCTGAAGGAACTAGAAATAAAGATCCATTAGCTCCATTGCTCGAATTCCACAAAGGTTCATTTAGAGCAATTATGAAAGCTCATGCTCCAATTGTTCCTGTAGCATTATATGGAACTCAAAACGTATTAAAGAGCAAATATAGATTAAAGAGATTCCCAGTTTACTTAACTTTCTTAAAACCTCTTGTGCCAGAAGATTATGCAGAAATGACTCCTGATGAAGTAAGAGAAAAAGTTAAAAATATGATTCAAGAAGAAGTTAATATTCAAAGAAAAGCATACTTTGATGAACTTGAAACCTGTTTCAGAACAAAGAGAGCATTAAAAAAATATTTGAAAGAAAAGCCGGTTTGTTAAACCAGCTTTTTTCTTAAGTACTTTGGATATCTATTTTTAATTATGTTGCCATCGCTTTTTGCAATGTCGATATTTATTCCTGCATATTTAAGGAGTATGAATCCTCTCTTCGAAGAGATGTTAAGACTCTCTCCTGAAATATATTTTAATGCAGATTGTAGGTCAATTTCTAATTCGTTATCAAAGTTAGAAATATAAGTCGCGTAGTGGTGATCAAATTTCAAAACTTGTCCAGAAATTTCTCCTAATTTAACGCCTTTTCTAATAACAGAAAGTTTCTTTAAATTATCATCATTTTCTAAATAGAATAATGAATCTCCAAACTTATTTACGAATAAATCATTAATAACATTTATAAACTTATTTGGTTTGAATTTTGATTCTTTTATTACAGAATTATTTAACTTGCCAGGCTTAGCTAATAAGCAAATATAGTGGCCTTCTCCAGGGAATACATTTGGCAATAAATGAACACCTAAATCATTTTTGCCTGCAACAAATAAATCATTCCTAATATCTATGATTTTTGCGTCTGTGTTATTAAGTAATTCTTCAACAACATCTTCGTCTTCTTCTTTAGAAAATGAGCAAGTTGAATATATTAATTTTCCACCTGGTTTTAGCATAAAATAAGCCGTTTTTATCAATTCTTTTTGAATTTCAGCAAATTTTAGTACCTTTTGAGAACTCCAATCTTCTTCCATTTCTCTTTGCTTTCTAAACATTCCAGAACCAGAACATGGAGCATCTAAAATGATTTTATCGAAGTGCTCATAATAGTCTTTATAAATAACGGAAAAGTCATTATTTGTTATAACAACATTTCCTAAACCAAGTCGTTCAACATTTTGTAAGATTAAACCTGCTCTTTGATGGCTTAAGTCATTAGAAATAAGTAAGCCTGTTCCATTTAAAGCCATAGAAGCTTGAACTGTCTTTCCACCTGGAGCAGCACATAAGTCTAGGATTTTTTCGTTAGGCTCGATACCTAACAAATAAGATACACACATTGCGCTTGGATCTTGAAGATAGTAGGCACCTAATTCATGGAGAATGTGTTTGCCTAAATCATATTCGTCTTTATCGTATAAGTAAGCGTGACTTACTATTGGATGTGGGATAATATTTGGGAACATTTTTTTGAATGACTCATCACTAATTTTTTTAGTGTTCAGTAAAACTGCGTGCTTACTTTTATCTTCAGCAAGGGCGGAAATTAAGTCATCAATTTCCTTATTATTCATCCAAGAAAGTAAATGTTCTTTAAATGTCATGTATATATTTTAGCAATATATTTAAATAAAATATATTTTTTTGTATAATAGTTGCATTGGTAGGTATTACTTATGAGAATGGTAGATTTGATTATCAAAAAAAGAGAAGGTTTTGAATTGTCTGAAGAAGAAATTAGATTCTGGATCTCTGGATATGTTAAAGGGGAAATTCCAGATTATCAAAGTTCTGCTATGCAAATGGCAATTCTCTTCAAAGGAATGACTAAAAACGAAGTTTCAGTTTTAACTGACGCTATGGAACATAGTGGTGAAACTTTAGATTTAAGTAATATAAAGGGCGTTAAAGTAGATAAACACTCTACTGGCGGAGTTGGTGATAAGACTACTTTAGTATTAGGACCAATGGTCGCTGCTTGTGGTGGCGTTGTTGCTAAACTTTCTGGTAGAGGTTTAGGCCATACTGGTGGTACCTTAGACAAATTAGAATCAATCCCAGGTTTATCAATTGCTATTGAAGGAAAAAGATTTGAAGAACAAGTCAATAGAATTGGTTTAGCTGTTGCAGGACAAACAAAGTCATTAGTTCCTGCAGATAAAAAGATGTACGCACTACGTGACGTTACAGGAACTGTTGAATCAATTCCTTTAATTGCTGCTAGTGTTATGTCTAAGAAATTAGCAAGTGGATCAGATGCAATTCTTTTAGATGTTACTGTCGGTGACGGTGCATTTATGAAGAACATGGACTCTGCTCGTGAATTAGCTTCAGTCATGGTTGAAATTGGTAAGAAACTCGGTAGAGATACTAGAGCAATCATTTCCGATATGAGTGAACCTTTAGGTTTAGCTGTTGGCAATAACTTAGAAGTTAAAGAAGCAATTGCTGCTTTAAAAGGCAATGGTCCAGAAGATTTAATGGAACTTTGTTACACAGCAGGAAGTATTATGCTTGTTCAATCAAATATCTATAAAACTACAGTAGAAGCTAGAAAAGCTTTAAAAGAGAATGTTGATAATGGTAAAGCATTTGAAAAACTTTGCTTAATGGTTGAAGCTCAAGGCGGAGACGTTAGCTACATTAAAGACCCAAGCAAATTTGAAATGGCTAAAAATATCGTTCCAGTAGTTTCAAAAGAAGATGGATATATCAAGGATATCAAAGCATTAACAATCGGTGTTTCTTCTATGAAACTTGGTGGTGGTAGAGAAACTCTCGAAGACACAATTGATATGTCTGCAGGCATTGTTTTAGCTAAGAAAGTTGGCGACTTCGTCAAAAAAGGCGATGTTTTATGCACAATTTATACAAATAAAGACGAAAAAACATATAACGAAATCATCGGTGAAATTTATACAGCTTATAGCTTCTCTACAGAGAAAGTTCCTCATACATCAGTCATTAAAGAGGTTATTGAATAATGAGAGTTATCCTTTCTACTGTCCTTGATGCATCTGTAACTATTGAAGGTAGAACTGTCGGCCAAATTGGTCGTGGCTATCTACTTTTAGTTGGTTTTACTGATGGAGATGATAAAGAAATTGTTTCTAAAATGGTTGATAAGATTCTCTCTTTGAGAGTATTCCCTGATGAACACGGAATGATTAATATTTCTCTTCAAGATGTTAAAGGTGGAATCCTTAGTGTATCTCAATTCACTTTATATGCAGATGCTGCCAAAGGCAGACGTCCTTCATTTGTGTACGCATTAAGACCAGGTGAAGCTGAACCGTTATATGATTATTTCAACACCCTTTTAGAAGAAAGATTTGGACCAATTTCTACTGGAATCTTCGGTGCTGATATGAAAGTAAATTCAACTAATGATGGTCCATTTACACTCATTTTAGATAGTAAGGAATTGTTTAAAGAATGAAAAAAGTTTTGTTGGGTTTATCAGGTGGCGTTGATAGCGCTGTTGCTGCTCATTTATTGCTTAAGCAAGGTTATGATGTAACTGGCTGTTTTATGCGTAACTGGGATGCTTTAGCAGAAGGTGATTATCTTGGTAACCCAACAATTAATAATTCTCAATGCCCACAAGAAAAAGACTACGATGATGCAGTTGCAGTTGCTAAAAAGTTGGGCATTAAATTTATTAGAATCGATTACATCAAAGAGTATTGGGACAATGTTTTCTCTTATTTAATAAGAGAGTATGAATGTGGAAGAACTCCGAATCCTGATATTTTCTGCAATAAATACATTAAGTTTGGTCCATTCTTAAAATACGCTAGAGAGAACGGCTATGACTATATTGCAATGGGCCATTACGCAAAGCGTGTGGACAAAGATGGCAAGACTTATTTAGCTAAGTGTTACGACCAAAATAAAGACCAAACATACTTCTTATCTCAAATTGATCAATCACAAGTTTCTTTCTGTTTATTCCCTTTAGGGGATATTGATAAGACCGAAGTTAGAGAGGTAGCTCACTCACTCGATTTAGAGTCTGTTATGGACAAGAAAGACTCAACTGGCGTGTGCTTTATCGGAGAGAGAAACTTCAAAGAATTCTTAAAGAATTACATCCCTGCGCAAAACGGAGATATCGTTGATATTGAAACCGGTAGAGTTATTGGACATCACGAAGGTGCAATGTATTACACAATAGGTCAAAGAAAAGGTTTAGGTATTGGTGGCATTAGTGGTGAAGAAGCTAAGGGATGGTTTGTTGTTAAAAAAGACATCAAGAAGAATATTGTTTACTGTACAAGTGGAGATGAATCCGACTGGTTACTCTCTGATTCTTGTACAATTACAAATCTAAACTGGATTACTTATTTACCAACACTTAACAAAGTTATAGGTGCAAAATTTAGATATAGACAACCTGATAATGAAGTCAAAATTGTGGAACTTGGAGACAATTACGCAAAGATTGAATTCGTTAAACCAATTAAGGCAGTTACGCCTGGCCAAGCAGCTGTTTTCTATGATGATGGAATATGTCTTGGTGGAGGTTTAATTGATAAAGTTTATTACAAAGGAAAGGAAAGATAATTAATCTTTTCTTTTTATTTTTAGTGTGATAAATTACTAGCAGCAGGAAAAGAATCTATTGATTCCTTACTAGAGAGCGCTACATGGTGGAAATGCGTTAAGGATAAATAGTGGGCTACTTCCGAAGTATCAGGGTAATGCCTGACGTCTCAATACGTTAGTTTGAAAATTAAGAGCGTAACACAATAGTGTGCGAAATAGGATGGTAACGCGGTTATTAATCGTTCCTAGTTTCTAGGAACTTTTTTATTTATTTGGAGGTAAAGAGCATGAAATACATGACTTCAACTGAAATTAGACAAATGTGGTTAGACTTCTTTAAGAGCAAAGGTCACCATGTAGAACAAGGAGCAAGCTTAATTCCTAAGAATGATCCAACTTTATTATGGATTAACGCAGGTGTTGCTGCTTTAAAGAAATATTTTGATGGTAGTGAAATTCCGCCTTCAAGAAGAATTACAAACGCACAAAAATGTATTAGAACTAACGATATTGAAAATGTTGGTGACGCAACTCACCATACATTCTTTGAAATGTTAGGTAACTTCTCAATTGGTGATTACTTTAGAAAAGAAGTAATTCCATGGGCTGTTGAACTTTTAACAAGTGAAAAGTGGTTTGGTTTTCCAAAGGAAAAACTTTATATGACATATCATCCAGATGATTTAGAAACAAAGAAATGCTGGATGGATGCAGGTATTGAAGAAAGTCACTTAATTAAGAAAGAAGATAACTTCTGGGAAATCGGTGAAGGTCCATGTGGTCCTGATACTGAAGTTCACTTCGATAGAGGTGAAGCATTCGACCCAGATCATATCGGAATTAAATTACTTGAAGACGATATGGAAGGTAATTTCAGATATGTTGAAATCTGGAATATCGTTTTTTCACAATTCAACTCAGAACCAGGTAAAAAGAGAAGTGAATATAAAGAACTTCCAAGCAAAAACATCGATACAGGTGCTGGCTTAGAAAGATTTGTTAACGTTATTCAAGGCAAAGAAACTAACTTTGAAACTGACTTATTCTGGCCAACAATCGAAGCTACACAAGAATTATCTGGTAAGAAATACGAGGATAACAAACGTGCTTTTAGAGTTATCGCAGACCACATTAGAGCAATCACATTCGCTACAAGCGATGGTGAAATGTTCTCTAACGAAGGTAGAGGCTACGTTTTACGTAGATTATTAAGACGTGCGGAGAGATTTGGAAGAGTTTTAGGAATTACTAAACCTTTCTTATATACACTCGTTGACGTCGTCGTTAAGAAGATGGATTCATACTATCCATACTTAGACGAAAAGAAAGATTTCGTAAGTAAGATTATCAAAGCTGAAGAAGAAAAATTCTTAAAGACATTAGATAATGGTGAAGCTTTATTAAAGAAAGAAATCGCTAATTCTAAAGTTCTTTCAGGTGAATCTATGTTCAAACTTTATGATACATATGGTTTCCCAAAAGAATTAACAATGGAAATTTGTGAAGAATCTGGTGTCAAAGTTGATTTAGAAGTCTTCGAAAAATTAATGAAAGAACAAAAAGATAGAGCAAGAGCTGCAAGAAGTGACGCTCAATCTATGAATAAACAATCTAAAGATTTAATGGATTGCACTGTTAAGAGCGAATTCACTTATGGTTCAACTCCAATTGAAGCTAAAGTTGTCGCTATGTTTAAAGATGGCGAAAAAGTTGATGTTATTGATGGTGAAGGTGATGTCATCTTTGATAAGACAATTTTCTACGCTGAAAGTGGCGGCCAAGTTTGTGATACTGGCGAAGTTGAAAACGGTAACGCAAACGCTAGAGTTACAAATGTAACTAAGGCTCCAAATAAGCAACATTTACACCATGTAGTTTTAACCTACGGAGAAATCAAAGTAGGCGATACATTTACATTAAAAATTGATGAACAAAAGAGAAAAAATATTGCACGCAACCACTCAAGTGTTCACCTCTTACAAGAAGCTTTAATGGAAGTTTTAGGTGATCACATTGCTCAACAAGGTAGCTATGTAACTGCCGAATATTCTCACTTCGATTTCAATCACTTCGAAAAGATTACAAGTGAACAACTTGCTGAAGTTGAAAGAAAAGTTAATAACTGGATCAATCAAGGCATTGCAGGAGAAACAAAAGTTCTTCCAATCGAAGAAGCTAAAAAGCTCGGTGCAAAAGCATTATTTGATGAAAAATATGGCGATGTCGTTAGAGTTGTTTGCTTCGGCGATGTAAGTAGAGAATTTTGTGGTGGTACTCACGTAACAAATACTGCTGATATCGGTTGTTTCGTTATTGAATATGAAGAATCAGTCGCAGCAGGAATTCGTAGAATTCAAGCTAGAACATCATATGGTGCTTATGAATTATTAAAAGCACGTGAAACTTTATTAGCAAGAGCTAGCGGTTCATTAGGTGTTGCTTCGTATCAAGAAGTTAATCCAAAACTCAATTCTTTAATCGCCGAAAAAGACGCATTAAAGAAACAAGTTGAAACACTCAACAATAAACTTGCTAGTGCATCTGCAAAGAGCTTAATAAACGAATACAAAGATGTTAATGATTATAAAGTTTTAACTAAGTTTGTCAGTGGTGCTTCAAGAGCTAACTTAATGTCATTAGTTGATATGCTTAAAAATGGTGTTGATAACTATGTCATTGCTTTAGTTGGTGAAGAAAATGGAACTTACCCAATCGTAGTTGCTTGTTCACAAAAAGCAGTCAAAGCAGGACTCATGGCTGGTAACTTAGTAAGAGAAGTTGCAAATAACCTACAAGGTTCAGGCGGTGGTAGACCAGATATGGCTAGCGGCGCTGGTAAAAATATCGATAAGATTGATGCTGCATTTGAAGCAGTTATGGCTAAGGTAAAATAATGAAGAAATACATTGGTCTCGATCTTGGAACTGTTACATTAGGAATCGCTAAAAGTGATGCTTTAGGATTCGTTCATCAAGTTGAAACTTTCAGATTCCCTAAAACCCAATATGTTTTAGCTAGAAAAAGAGTATATGAACTCTGCGAAGAACTAGAAATTACAGATTTAGTCCTCGGACTACCTAAACATCTCAATAACACAGATAGTGAAATGAGTAAGACTGTCGAACACTTTAGAGATGATTTAATTAGAGAACATCCAGAACTTACTGTAGAATTAGTAGATGAAAGATTATCTAGTGTAAGCGCTAATAACTTTATTTCTTTGAGCGGAATGAATCATCAACAAAGAAAGAATAATGTTGATGCAATTGCTGCCTCAATTATATTGGACACATATTTACGTATGAAAGGAGTCAACTAAAATGGAACTTAAAAACGATAACGAAATGGTAGTCACTGATAGTGAAGGTAAAGAGCATTTAATGCACATTCTCTTCACTTACGATAATGAAGAAAGAGGATGTTCGTATGTATTCTTCTATGAAGTCGGAGACAACGAAGAAAATGTCATCGCTATGAGATACTCAGAAGATGGTGAACTTGAAGAAATCGATGACGACGAAGAATATGATGAAGTCGAGGAAGTCTTTAATGCTTGGCAAGACGATCCTAAGATTCAAGAAATCAAATAATTAGAAAATAATTAAACCGAATAAGCCTGAAATCAATAGTAAGACTATTGGATTCATGGCTTTTTTTCTTTTGCACTTATAGATAAAGGCAAGCGAAACCAACATAATAAACAATGTAAATGCTTCTATGTTAAATGTAGAAATTTTACCGCCATTATATGGAATGACTGCTTTAAATAAGAAAACAATTGCGGTAGAAAGAATAAGAGATAAAACAATTGGTCTAACACCAAAAAGTGCACCCTTAACAAACTTATTTGCTAAGAATTTATTTAAAATCATCGCAACAATTATGATGATGATTATTGAAGGAAGAATAACTCCAAGAGTTGCACAAACCGCGCCAAAGATTCCTCCTGTTTGACTTCCAACAAATGTCGCAATATTGATAGCGAATGGACCAGGAGTCATTTCAGAAACTGCAATAAAATTTTGAAGTTCTGATAGTTCCATCCAACCATGAGAAGTTACTTGCTCACTGATCATTGGAATCATTGCGTATCCTCCACCAAAAGTGAAGAGACCAATCAAAAAGAAAGTGTAAAACAATGTTAAATAAATCATTTTTTCTTTCCTTTCAATAAAACTTCAGTAACGATTCCAAAAATAAATCCAAATAGGATTAGAATCAAAGTGAAAAACGGAATAGTTATTTCTAGGAAATAATTAGCCACCAAATACGATGTGAGAACAATAAATAAAATAGCGGTCGAAATATTTAATTTAATGCTCTTTTTGAGTTTGAAAAATGCATTAGCAATAAGAACAATAACACCAATTGATAATCCTTTAAAAATTGCTTTTACTGCACTTATTTGCATGAATTGTTCATAGAATAATGAGATGACAAAAATGATTGTAAATGATGGAAGAGCTAATCCTAATGTCGCAAAGATTGAACCTAAAACGCCAGCTACTCTATAACCAATATACGTCGCTGCGTTAACTGCAATAGGCCCTGGCGTAGATTCTGCAATTGCGATGATATCTACGATTTCTTCTTCACTGATCCAATGTTTCTTTTCAACAGTTTCTTTTTGAATTAGAGGAATCATTGCGTATCCTCCTCCAAAAGTAAATAAACCTATCCTCATGAAGGTCAACATTAGATCTATCAAATTTAAAAATTTGCTTCTCTTTTTCACGATTTCAATTATATATGTTCGTCAAAATTAAATAAACTATGGAATAAATTAAGCGATATTGTTATAATATCGAGCGACAAATAAAAGGAAAATTATTATGGCTGAAAAAATTAAATTAACAAAAGAAGGTTATAAGAAACAAGAAGAAAGATTAAGATTCTTAATCGAAGTCGAAAGAGAAAACGTTAAGGTTCAATTAGCTGAAGCTCGTGCTCAAGGTGACTTATCCGAAAACGCTGACTACGATGCAGCTAGAGGCAGACAAGCTGAAATCGAAGCTGAAATCAAAGAAATCGAATTCACATTAAATAACTGCGAAATCATTGATGGTAAAGCTTCAACAAAGAAAGTTGCTTTAGGTAGCACTGTTACAATTAGAAACATTGACAACGGCAAAGAAAGCACATTCATGATTGTTGGTACAGTTGAAAGTGATCCTGTAAATGGCAAAATTTCTAACGCTTGCCCATTAGGCGAAGCAATCGTTGGTAAAATGGTTGGTGACATCGTAGATGTCAAAGCTGTTAAACAATACAAAGTTGAAATCTTAAAAATCGAAATTAAATAAATTTTTTCACAAATTTTATCATATTTTTAAAAAATGCCTCCTCTATATAAGTAAGGAGGTTTTTTTATGATCAAATTAATGATCGGCGCTATTTGCGTAGCGTTTATCGTTATCGTTGGATTTCTTGTAATCGACCCAGAAATTCAAGTCAATGATAACAACGTAGTAGAAGTTGCAGATGAATCTACAACTAGCAGAAAGTATTCAATCGAGGGGGAAATTAATAAGCCGGGTACTTATTCTTTTAATGATGCTCCTACAATGAATCAACTTATTTCAGCGGCTGGTGGATTAACATCTAACGCAGATGAACGCACATATTACACAACATATGCGCTTACAGAAGGCAAAACTTATTATATTGCTAGTTTCTATGAATCCAGTGATTTATGCGGAAGTAATAGTATAGAAAAAGCAAATATTAATAAGGATGATGCTGAAAGATTATCTGAAATTAATGGCATTAGTAAAACAATTGCAACTTCAATAGTCTCTTATAGGACTGATAAAGGTGATTTTAAGTGCCTTGAAGATTTGCTTAATGTTTACGGCATAGGTAACGCTACATATCGTAAAATACGAAATTATGTAATTTTGCATGAATGATACTATTATTTTTATTCCTTTCACTATGGCTTGGCTTATTGTGCAAGAGTAATTTAATAGTTTTCATACCTCTCCTTTGCATCTTTTTGCTATTTGTTTTTTATAGATTCTCAAACAAACGCTTGGTTTTTCTAATTTTTTCATCATTTTGTATAGGCTTGGGTTTGAGTTTTGTAAATATATCTACAAATCGCAACGAATGCAAAGGAGCAGTCGTTGAGACAAAGGAAAACTATTATATTCTCGATTCATTTGGAGAAAAATTCTATATTTACGAGAAAAATAACACAAAAGAAGTAGGGGATTGGCTTTCAATTAAAGGAAAACAAGAAGAATTAGACTTTATTACTTTAGAAAGTGAATTCAACTTCGAAGACTATTTAAATAAATGTGGGGTTTATAAGAGGTTTACAATTTATCAGGAAGAAACTGTTTTTAGAACTCCAATAAGAACTAAAAAGGTCAGAAATAACTTTTTATCTCATTTTGATGAAAATACAAAAGATCTTTACAGTTCAATTTTATTTTCTAATTCTTTAAACGGCGAATTAACAACATCATTAAGAAATATCAATATAAGTAGGTTAATTTCTTTTGGTGGAGTTTATATATATGCATTCTTGAAAATCCTGGAGATGTTATTGTCCAAATTTTGTAAAGAAAAGGCCGCTAACATTGTTTCTACAAGCATACTCGGATTCTATTCAATTTTCACATTTCCAAGGTTCACCGTGATAAAAATTTTGTTTATTAGAATTCTTAGATTGATAAATAAATATAAGCTCAAAAACGCGTTTTCAAACGCTTCTATTATAGGTTTTTCCGGAATTATTTTTCTTTTGCTAAACGCACGTTTAGCGAAACAAGATGCTTTTATTTTGGGTTATTTAATACCAATAAATAATATTCTTTCAAGCGGACTTTTCATAAAATTAAAAGGTTTCAAAAAGAAAATAATTCCACTTATTTGGCTTTATTTTTTCTTTATTCCATTTGAATTAAATTACAATCATTGCACAAATTTTGTTTCATTTTTTGGACAAATTATTTTGTCTCCAATTTTCATTTTGAGTGGATTTATAGGATTTTTATGTTTCTTTAAAATACCAATTTATCCAGTTGCAAATTTATCTACTAATTTAATTGTTTGGATTTCTAAAGGCCTTTCGTTTATTTCTTTTTCGATTAATGTTCCTGAATTTTCTGCATATTTTATCCCGTTTTATTATTTTGGGTATTACGCATTGATGTACTATTCTCAAATTAAATTCATTCCAATTTTAAGATTTTTGAGAATTTCTTACGCAAGTGTTTTGCTTTTGTATATTTTTCCAATTAAGAATTCTATCACTCAAGAAGTCACTTTTATAAATGTTGGACAAGGAGATTGTTGTTTAATTAGAGATGGAAATAATACAGTCTTAATAGATACAGGAGGATTAACATATAAAGATTTAGCTACATCGTCTTTAATCCCATATTTTAAGAGTAAAAGACTATATAACATTGATTGCGTGTTCCTAACTCACCAGGATTTTGATCATTGTGGTGCGTTAGATTCTTTAAAAGAGCATTTTAAAGTTAAAAACGTAGTGACTTCTCATAAATTATTTCCAATTAAAATTGGAAATGTTGAGTTCAAAAACTACAATATCTTTTCTTATTCAAGTTCAGAAGAAAATGATAATTCTTTAGTTATTGGATTTGAAATAGGGAAATTAAATTATTTAGTTACAGGTGATGCTCCGATTGAAATTGAAAATAAGATAATGGAACGTTATTCAAATATTCCATGTGATATTTTAAAAGTCGGACATCATGGTTCAAAAACTTCTACATCAGATGCTTTTGTTAAATATTTATCGCCAAAAGAAGCGATTATATCTTGTGGTAAGAACAATAAATATGGTCATCCACATGATTCTGTAATTAAGATTTTGAAAAACAATAATATAACAATTAAACGAACTGATATTTTAGGAACTATTACGTATTCTAACTACAAATCTTTGTAGTTTACATATATAATTTTCTTATGGTTTATTTTATCTATGGTAATCAATCAATAAGGATTAAATCTCAATTAAAAGCTATTGTTAAAAAAGTTTTAGGTGAGACTGATGAATTAAATTTTGGTAGATTTGATTTTACTCAAACTCCTCTTTTTGAAATCCTTGATGATGCTTCATATTTACCACTTGGATATGAACATAAAATCGTTGTTGTAGATAACGCAATGTTTTTAGGAAAAGATAAATTTAAAGATAAATTAAATAAACCTGAAGACTTTGATGAACTTAGACAAACAATTGCAGGAAAAGACGAAAACATCGATCTAATCTTCCTTTTAAGTTCAAGCAATGTCGATAAAAAGAATGAATTTTATAAAACGATCGATGAATATGGTCAAATATATTTCTTAGAAGATCCAGACGCAAAACAGTGGATTGATGTAGTTAAGGCATACATGGTTACTAAATTAGGTGTAACTATTGATTTTGATGCGCTTAAAGAACTCTCTAATAGAACAAATGGAGATTATGCTGCGTTATATTCTAACGGCTCTAAATTAGCGCTATATACAGATCACATTTCTTATAAGGATGTCGATTTGATGGTGACTAGACCTTTAGAAGATAATACATTCCAAATATTCAATTATTTATTAAATAAAGATAATTCTGCTGCTATTGGATTATTTAGAGATCTAAAAGTAAGTAATGTTGAACCAGTTATCTTAATTTCTCAATTAGCTACTCAATTTAGACTTTTGGGTGAAGTCTTATATTTAACTAACTGCGGAATTAATAATGATGCAATAGCAGAAGAATTAAAGATTAAACCTATTAGGGTTCAAATCATGAGAAAATATCAATTCTCCATCTCTTTATCAAAGATAAGAAAAGTATTAGATGATTTATTTGAACTCGATAAGCAAATTAAAAGCGGCCTTGTCGACCGCTATTTTGCATTTGAGTTGTTCTTAATTAATTTTAAAACTAACTAATTATTTAACAGAATCAACCAAACGTGAGACTTCTGATTTTTGTCTTGCAGCTGTATTCTTGTGTTGAATACCATCAGAAACTGATTTGTCAATTAAACGGAAAGCTGCGTTTGCTGCTTCAACAGCAGCTGCTTTATCGTTAGCTGCGACTGCAGCTTTAACTTTCTTAATAGAAGTACGAACAGCACTCTTTGCGCTTGCGTTTCTGATACGTGCTTTTTCGTTTGTACCGACACGTTTAATTTGAGATTTAATGTTTGCCATATTTTACCTCGCTTATTTTAACCTGTGTAATAATACCAAAATGAATAAAATAATTCAATTATTTATTCGTTTTTTTAGAATCGTCTGCTTTTACGTTAATTTTTTTAAGAGTAGCGATTTCTAAAACGAAGTCATTAATACAAGTTAATTTACCATATAATTCTTCAGGAATGACGATGTCGAATTTATCTTGTAAATCTCTAACTAATT
This sequence comes from Bacilli bacterium, assembly GCA_017651565.1. GTDB lineage: Bacteria > Bacillota_I > Bacilli_A > RFN20 > CAG-826 > RGIG9670. Next base: position 26,093 of record JAGCCQ010000026.1, read on the forward strand.
CAACGTAGCTCATTGAGTCACCGCCGAGGTCATTGACCCAGTGTGCAGCATCATCAATCTTGAATAATGGAAGAATTAAGATCTTTGAGAAGATTTCTCTAGTTGGAACTAAGATATCATTGATTGTCTTTTCATCGAAACCATCAAATGATTTCTTTTCTTTCTTAGCATTAATGAGGACATAATCAGGGCTATTCGATTCAATAGCTTTCTTAATCATGTAACGTTTAACTTTCATGCTGTTTGCTAATGGAAGTTTGTTCTTTGATAAGTAAATGTGTCCAATCTTAACACCGTGAGGTAGGTTAATATCGTTAACCATTTTTTGAAGTTCAGCAACTTCTTTTTCTGTAATTTGATTATCTAATTCTAAGACTAAAGCAACGTTTTCATCTTTTGAATTCTTCTTAGCAATACCAAGAACGCTTAAGTGAGTGACCTTTGGTAAATCCTTGAAGAAGATTTCTAATTCATCAGGGAAGATGTTTTCACCATCAGCGTTGACGATGATATCTTTAATTCTACCTTTCATGTAGTAACCGTTTTGTGCATCACATTCAACGATATCACCTGTACGGAAGAATCCATCTTCTAATTCAGTGTATTTTTCGACGCCACCGACAATTTCTTTAATGTGAATGTTGTCTGATTTAACTAATAATTCGTGATTCTTTTCATCGATCATGTATTCAACACCATGTAATGGGTGACCGATTCTACCTTTTAATCTAATTTCAACTTCTGGTGATAATTCAACGGAAGTAACACCGATTTCAGTCATACCATATCCATTATATAATGGATAACCTAAACCGTTGATTGTTGTTAAAGTTTCTTTTGATAAGAAACCGCCACCAGAAATACAGAACTTGATGTGGTTACCTAAAATCTTCTTTTGAACGAATGAGATAGCCATTCTCTTTGCTGCAAGGCCAGCCATATCAGCCGAAAGTCTGCCAGTATTGTAACCAATCATTCTATCTAAGAAAGCAACTTTTTCTGGTCCTTCCATAGCCATTTTTCTAGTAATATTTCTTGCTAATGCATCCCAGAATAATGGAACTGAGAAGACGTGAGTAACTTTACATTTTTGTGAGATGTAAAGGATATCGCTTGGTGTATTGCTTGTTGGGAATACAATTGTTTTTCCGAAGAATGTAAACCACAAGAAGACAGCAACAAAACCAAAGATGTGATGGAATGGAACCATAGCTAAAATCTTTAGATTTCCATATGCTTTTGGATACATGATATCTAATGATTCTTCTGGCATATCTAATGCACAGCAGATTTGATTAACAAAGTTTTCGCCATTGTAAATCATCATTTTGACATCGCCTGTTGTACCACTGGAACAGAAGATAACTTCATTTTCCCAGACTGGTGTAAATGCGTATGTTTTTTCACCATAAAGAATATCGTCCATTGTGATCTTTAAGCAATCATATTGGTAAGCATCGTCAGTAATAACTGCAAGTGCTTTACCTTGCTTAATCATGTTTTCAGTACCTTCTTTAGTGGTTTTTGCATCGATTAATAATGGTCTATAGCCTGTCATTAAAACTGCCCAGAATATTTCGCCCCAATGTGGTGTATTTGGAAGCTTAATGATAATGTTCTTATGTTTTGGTTTTTCAAATAAAATCTTACTTAATACAGATGCGTGAGCATATGCACGTGCTCTGAAGTAAGAATATCTGTATTTTTTGATTTTACCTTCTTCGTTTACATAGTTAACAGCAACGTTTCTAACGTTCTTTTTTGTGATTGCATAAAAAATATCTTCCATTCTTCTGGAAGTACCGAGCAAGTCTTTTGCTCTAGCCAAAAAGGCCTTAGTTTTTGTGTATTGACTCATAACTTTTTTCCTTTATTTTATATTTATAAATGTGTGTTTCACACGGTCATTTTCAATTTCAAGTATTAAGTACGATAGGTCATGCCCGTCCCTGGCATAGCTTATTGCACCGGGATTAATATAAACTATATTTCCTATTTTTTCAAATCTTCTTTTGTGCGTGTGGCCGTGACAGATGATTTTAATTCCACATTTTTCGGCCTCAATTGGGTCGACAAGTGGTGGCTTATGAGTAGCAAACAAATAACCTACATCTGTTCTAACCATAAATTTTTCGTCTGCAGTAGAAAAATAATCGCAGTTACCTTTTACTGTTACAAATGGCCTTAACATTTCAGGAGTGGATTCAGAGTCTCCAAGATGAAGATACAAGTCCATATCTGGATGTAGTTTTACAAGCTTATCTAGAACCTCATTATTACCATGAGTGTCACTTACCAAAAGTATTTTCATGGTCTTATTATATTCTTTTCGAAATTTATTCCAAACATATTATATTAATGTATAATATCGGTATGGCAATTAACGTAAAAGAATTAAGAATTGTTTTTATGGGCACCCCAGAAATTTCTGCGGGTCTTTTAAGAACATTGTTAGATAATAAATACAATATTGTAGCAGTCATTGCTCAACCTGATAAACCTGTTGGTAGAAAAGGAATTTTGCAAAAGGTTCCTACAAAAGTAGTGGCTGAAGAATTTAATGTTCCTGTTTATCAACCAGTCAAGATTAGAAAGGATTACGAATTTCTAGAAGAAATTAATCCTGATTTAATCCTTACTTTTGCTTATGGTCAAATCGTTCCAGAAGGAGTATTAAATATTCCTAAATATGGATGCTTAAATTTCCACGGATCTTTACTTCCTAAATATCGTGGAGCAGCTCCTATTCAATTCTCTTTAATCAATAATGAAAAAGTGACTGGCGTTACTTTAATGGAAATGATTAAGGAAATGGACGCAGGGAAAATGTATGCTTCCAAAGAAGTAGTGATTGAAGATAGTGATAACTCAACTTCTTTGTTTAAGAAGATTGAAACAGCTTCTTGTGAGCTTGCACTTGAGAAACTTCAAGACTATATCGATGGTAAGCTTCCTGGTGAAGAACAAGATGTTTCTAAAGTTACATTTTGTCCAACAATTAAACCCGAAGAAGAAAAGATTAATTTAGATCTTTCTGCAAAGGAAATTTGGGGCTGGATTAGAGCTCTTTCTGATGAACCAGGAGCATTCTTATATTTAAACAATCTAAAAATAAAAATTTTTAAAGCATTATTAATAGATGATAATTCTACCGGTCAACCTGGCGAAATTATCAAAGCAGATAAGTCTGGTTTTGTATTCCAGACAAAATGCGGTTGTATATCCATTTTAGAACTTCAAAAAGAAGGGAAAAGCAGAATGGATTACAAGTCTTTCTTAAACGGAAATCAAGGCCTATTAGGCAAGAAATTTAACTAATTATGGATGACTTCCTTCAATTATCCGTCCATCAACTAGTAGATTTTTTATTAAGAACAGGTGACATAGATTCACGAATTTTTAATTCGTCTTCTATGCAAGAAGGAAGTAGGCTTCACGCTGCTTATCAAGCAATTCAAAAGAATAATTATTTATCTGAATATCCATTGTCTTTTAAGACTGCGATTGACGAAGTTCAAATTGAATTAATAGGTAGAGCTGATGGAATTATTGTAAACAATAATACTGACTATACTATCGATGAAATTAAAACTACAGTAGTTGAACTCCAACAATTTAGAAATCAAAACTTTGAATGGCATATTGGACAAGCAAAGTGCTATGCATTTATGTTTGCTGAAGAGCGTAATTTATCAAAAATAAATGTACGTTTGACTTATATTAGACAAGGCAAAGAAAAAGAGAAACTAAAAGAAGAATATTGCTTTAGCTATACAGAACTTAAACAGTTTGTTTTTACTCTTCTTGATGACTACTTAAATTTCTATAAAATCATACTTCGAAAAAACGAAGAAAGAGACGATTCAATCAAACAAATCTCATTTCCATTTGGAAAATTTAGAGCAGGTCAAAGAGAGCTTGCAAAGTACTGTTACGGCATAACCAGAAATGGTGGAAGATTGTTCTGCGAAGCTCCTACTGGAATTGGCAAAACAATGTCTACTCTTTTCCCATTCATTAAAGCAATGAGTGAAGATGATAAATCAAAGATTTTCTATTTAACTGCAAAGACTAGTGGTAGGGAAAGCGCGATGAACGCAATCGCTATCTTAAAAACTAGAGGACTAGTGGTTAATAATATTGAGATTACTGCTAAGGATAAAATATGTTTTTGCAAAGGAAAATCATGTAATCCTGACGAGTGTCCATACGCTAAAAATTACTATTCAAAAATCCAGCAAATTATAAGATATGCAATTTTGAATTATACTACATTTGATTATCAAACAATTGTTGACTTAGCAAATGAGCACGAAGTTTGCCCATTCGAGCTTGAACTAGATTTGTCACTCTTTAATGACATCATTGTCTGTGACTATAACTACCTATTCCATCCTATTTCTTACATGAAAAGATTCTTTGATGAAGACTCTTCTCATTACTTGGCATTAGTTGATGAGGCTCATAATTTGGTTGATAGAAGTAGAGATATGTATAGCGCTCATATTTGTTCTGCAAGTTTGAGCAAGGCAAGAAAGTCAATTCGTCACTCGTCTTGTAATAAATTAAAGAATCAACTTGCAAAAATGCAGAAGATGTTTAACTCGTATGAAGATAGTTTCCCTTTAGGGAAAAGTATAGTAGATAACTTTATGGATGAATCTTATAAAATAATGCAGAGGTTTATCATAAACATGCAACTTATTTTAAAAGAGGAATCTAAAGAGGTTACACGCGAAGTTTTAGACTTTTATTTAGATGTTCATCAGTTCATGAAAATTAGTGAATACTACTCAGAAAGATACTTATCCTACATAAATATTGAAAATGACGACGTAATTTTGAATTTATTCTGTAAGGATTGTTCTGTATATTTGAATAGAATTACAAGCAAATTAAAAGGAACAATTTTCTTCTCAGCAACTTTCTCTCCATTAAAGTATTTTGTTAACACTCTTGGCGGAGATATTACAACTGATTCTCAACTCGTTTTATCCTCCCCGTTCCCAAAAGAAAATTTAAAGATTATGATAGCTCCAAAAGTCTCTATTAAATATAAGGATAGGGATGCTTCAATTTCTGAAGTCAGAGATTATATTAAGTCATTTGTTTCTAAAAAAGTTGGCAATTATTTTGTCTATGTTCCTAGCTATGAATACTTGGACAAATTAACCGATGATATTGAGATTGATGGTGCTGACATTTTTATTCAAGCAAAAGAGATGACCGATATAGAAAAAGAAGATTTCTTACTTAATTTTGAAAGTAATCCGGTTAAAACTTGTGTAGGCTTTCTTGTTATTGGCGGAACTTTCTCAGAAGGTATTGATTTAGTTTCTGATAGATTAATTGGAGCTGTGGTAGTGGGTATTGGCTTACCAAAGATAAATTTTGAAAGCGATCAAATTGCTGATTTTTTTGATGAAAAAGATTTACCAGGGAAAGATTACGCGTATCTGAACCCTGGCATGAATAAAGTCATGCAAGCGGTTGGACGTGTAATTAGAAGTGAAACTGATAAAGGTGCGGTTTTATTAATTGACGATAGATATTTATTACAACAGTATAGAGACTTATTTAAAGTTGAATGGTCAGAATATGAAGTTGTCTTTTCTCCTAAAGAAGTAGAAGATATTTTGACTGATTTTTTCAAAGAAAAAGAATCCGATTAGTTCTTTTGATAAAATTAGCATATTTATATGTAAGTGGCACTTTTGTGACTTTTACGTTGCTATGATATTTGAACAATAACTGAATTTATCTCGATGAGGAGGATTTGAGATGAAGAAAAGAAGTGTTTTAGCCACAATTGTTCAAGTAGTTTCTACTATAGGCGGAATTGTTGGTCTTGTATATTTAGTAGCCTTATATATCCCAGCATCAAAGGTATTTTTTACTGACGATGCGGATTTAGGCGATGTTATCGCAACAGTCTTAGCATTTATTCCACTTAGTTTATTAATTGGTCCTGTTTGTATGGTTTTCGGCATTATTGTGCTAATTATTTCAATCAAACAACGTAAGAATCCTGAAACAAAGGATGTACTATCTTTAGTGTTTTTAATTTTTGGAATTATTTTTATAGTTATACCTGCAATTATGATTTCATCCATGTTCATAGCTTCTGCTGCAAAAGGTAGTACTGAATCAGCAATTAGATTAATTCTTTAATTTCATATAAATGAATCCTTCATATTTAATGAAGAGTAGTATATACTTTTTGTTATGGTTTTCGATAAATCAAAGATTCGTAATTTTTCTATCATCGCTCATATCGATCACGGTAAGTCAACGTTGGCTGACCGTATTTTAGAGCAAACCGGCGCCATTGAATCTCGTGAAATGAAGGATCAAATCCTCGATTCAATGGATTTGGAAAGAGAAAGAGGTATTACTATCAAGCTTAATGCTTGCACTCTTTCATATAAGGCTGATGATGGTGAAACATATATTTTCAACTTAATTGATACTCCTGGGCATGTCGACTTTACATACGAAGTATCTAGAAGTTTAGCAGCTTGTGAAGGCGCTATTTTAGTTGTTGATGCTACTCAGGGAGTAGAAGCACAAACTTTAGCTAATGTTTATCTAGCGGTTGATAACGATTTAGATATTCTTCCAGTTATCAATAAAATTGATTTACCAAGTGCTTCTCCAGATATGGTTAAAAAAGAAATTGAAGATAGAATCGGAATTGATTGTTCAGAAGCAGTGGAGGTTTCTGCTAAAACAGGCTTACACATTCATGAACTTTTAGAAGCAATCGTTCATATGATTCCTGCTCCAACAGGAGATGCTAATAATCCTTTAGAAGCATTAATTTTTGATTCA
>JAGCCQ010000027.1 GCA_017651565.1 Bacilli bacterium
AGAGATAGATGATTGTACTACAAAATTCGAGTTAAAAAATCTTCCAAGAGGATTCGGACACACACTAGGAAATGCAATGAGAAGAATAATCCTTGCTTACAACTTAGGTGGAGCAGTTACTGGATTAAAGATAAAATGAGTACCTCATGAATACTATGTTATTGATGGAGTAAAGGAAAATGTAGTAAATATACTATTAAACTTCAAAAAATTAAGATTCATAATCGACGAAAAAATAGAACCAACTCAATGGATTTCTCAGAGATTCAAGGGGTTAGGAGAATATAAAGCTGCAGATCTTAAATTACCTTCATGAATTACATTATTAAACCCAGAAGAACCATTATTCGAGATTACAGACGCTGCAACTGAAATTAATATGGAATTACGTGTAGAAAAATGATATGGATATTATTCACTAGATTACCTTAGAAATCGTGATAAGAAATCAGAATGAAAAGATGTTAATGTATTGCTTATCGACAATGACTTCAAATTGGTTGATTACGTAAAATACGACGTTCAAGAAGTTATCGAAGACTTCAACTGAAGTACAAAAGATACATTGGTAATTGAGGTTAAAACTCAATTCGGAGAAGTATCTCCAAAACAAATGTTACAGTTCGCTGGTGAAGTATTAGCTTCTTATGCAAAATTATTTGTATTTGATGACTTATACATTGATAAATCAGTATTCGTTGAAATGGAAGACCTTAACATTGAATCATCTGCTACAGTAGTAGATGAGACAAATATCAAGACAATGCCAATTGATGCTCTTCCACTTAGCGAAAGAACAAGAAATGCATTGATCAAGAATCAAATATTATATGTTGAAGATCTAGAAAAGAAAAAGAAAGCAGAATTATTACTTATGAAAGGAGTTTGAAAGAAAGCTATCGATGAAATTAATGACTCTTTCAAACAATTAGGAAAACCATTAATCTCATAATTAAAAAACGTTCAGATTTATAATTTATAATTTGTTTATACGATGCAACACAGAAAGAATGCACTTCTAGAAATCAATACAGGAGTGAAAAGTAAATGAGTTTATATCAGACAGATGTTAACTAACTTAGTTAGAAACGGAAAAGTTACTACAACATCAAAAAGAGCTGCAGTTCTAAAGGCTGAAGCTGATGCTTTGATAGGTAGATTAATCTCAAATACTAAGAATTATTCAGAAGCTGATGCTAAAAGAGAAAATATTCGTTTGATTAAATCAGTTATCTACTCTGAAGCTGAAGGAAAGAAGTTATTGAATGATTTGCTTCCAAAATATGTAGAGTCTGGTAAAATGTCTGGGTTCGTATGTAATTACAAATTAGGATACAGACTAGGAGATGGAGCAGAAAAGATTTTGGTTAAATTAGCGTAATTAAGGATTCAGATTTATTTTAATTTATTGATATTTGATTAAGATGGAGTTTACAAAGAAAGATCTAAATAAGACGATCTGGGTAAAACAAACAGACCAAGAAAAGAATAGGGTTTGGTATAGAGCTGATGCAACAGGTAAGACTTTAGG
>JAGCCQ010000028.1 GCA_017651565.1 Bacilli bacterium
AAGAAAAACCATCCAACTTAAAAACACCTATTTTGTAACTAACTGAAGATATCCCTATCAACCATAGTTACTGGTGTTTCATCACTGATTCAGTTGGATGGCCTCTGATTCAAATAATTAATATTTGTGTGGAGCGTGACAATGGTCTTGATTATAAGAACGTCTACGAACTGCGACCTCTTTTCTCATATCTCACATCGTTTCTGGGCGATGCTTTCCACAATGCTAGATCTTAACACGTCCAATCTAGCAGCTATTTATTCCGGTGTTCTATCGTTTGCCTGCGTATGGTCGACATTTAAGTACATACCGCCGATAGTCTTTTAATAAATGCAAAATTATTTTATCAAAAATAGACAATATTTACTAACTAGAAATATTTTTAATTAAAACTTGTTTTAATATATAGAAATCATTAGAATATCGTAGTTATGAGAGAACAAGTTATGAGAGAAACTAAATTATTAAACACTAAATTAAAAACTATCCTAGCAGTAGTAATTATTTATGTAATTTGCTTTGCATTCCGTGCTATTGAATATTTTGCTATTCGTACTGATCAAACATTTTTTGGTGAATTATTTATTCATAAATTAATTGGTATCGGTATCTTAATCGCTGCAACATTTGTATTTCGTTATAAGTTTGATGAAATTGGATTTAAAACAGGTAAATCATTCCTTGATATTTTAAAAGGATTAACATTTGGCATTGTTGTTTTTATTGTTGCGTATGGAACAGAAATTATTATCTTAGCTGCTTCTAATAATCTTCAAGCAGTTGAATTTTATGTTACTGCTTACTCAGTTGATGCAGGAACAGAAGTAAAACGTACTGGATTCTTATTCTTCCTTATTTGCGTTATTGGAAACGTAATTAATGTTTTGATGGAAGAAGGAGTATTCAGAGGCCTTTTCCAAAAGATGCTTAGTGATAAATATAAATTCTTAATCGCTGGTATTATCGCTTCGGTATTATTTGGCTTCTGGCATATCATGGCGCCTTTAAGAAGTTTAATTGATGGAAATAAATCTGTTGGTGGTTTTATCGGTGAATCCGCAATGCTTATTGGTACATCTGCATTAGTAGGATTTAAATTCGCTATGATGGGTAAAATTACTGGTAATCTTTATATGGGTATGGGAGATCACTTTGTTAATAACACAATCATTAACATTCTCCATGTCATTAATAAAGAAAACGAAGCTGACCAATTACAAGTTATTAGAATATCTATCGCACAATCAGTTTCTTTTATTGCGGTATTAATTTGGTTCATTATTGATAGAAAACGTAAAGCAAAATTAGAATCTAATGAAACTACAGTTAATAATAATCTAAGTGTTCAATAGTTTTTATTTTGATATCTAATTATAGTACATTTACTTAAAACTTGTTTTAATATTCATAAATCACTACAATACTCTTATTATGAGAATTGGAATTGATATTGGCTCTACGACAATTAAATGTATCGTATATGATAATAACTTAAATATTATCCATTCTTCTTATGAGAGACATTACTCTCACATTCAAGAGAAGTTAATTAAAGTTCTTAAAGACATCAAAAATACATGTTATGTAGATGATGCTTATTTAGCTATATCTGGATCTGCTGGTATGGGTTTAGCTACAGATTTAGGAATTGAATTTGTTCAAGAAGTATATGCGACTAGAGTAGCGGTTAATAAATATATTCCTGGAACTGATTGCGTTATTGAACTTGGTGGAGAAGACGCTAAGATTCTTTTCTTATCCGATGGACTTGAAGTAAGAATGAATGGTTCGTGCGCCGGTGGTACTGGTGCGTTTATTGACCAAATGTCTACTTTATTAAATGTCTCTATCGATGACTTAAATGCAGTCGCTAAAGAACACGAAAAAGTTTATAACATTGCTTCTAGATGTGGAGTATTTGCTAAAACAGATATTCAACCTTTATTAAATCAAGGTGCTAAAAAACAAGATATTGCTGCATCTATATTTAAAGCAGTTGTTAATCAAACTATTGGTGGACTTGCTCAAGGTAGAGAAATTAAAGGTAAAGTTGTTTATCTTGGTGGACCATTGACTTTCTTAAGTGAATTAAAAGCAAGCTTTGATGAATCGCTTAAAGTAGATGGAGTAACTCCAGATCATTCATTGTATTTTGTATGTTTTGGTGCTGCTTTAGTAGCAAGTGAAAATATCACATTAGATGATTTAATTGAAAGAATTACTAACTATGTTCCTAAAGAAGAATATTCTTATTCGCTTCCTTTATTTAAAGATGAAAAAGAATTACAAGAATTTAGAAATAGACATAATAAAGCAATTGTAGAAACAATAGATTTTTCTAATAGCAAAGCTCCTTATTATTTAGGCATTGATAGTGGTTCAACCACTTTAAAAGTCTGTCTAATTGATGATAACGATAAAATCGTATATTCATCATATTGCTCTAATAAGGGCAATCCAGTTGATTTATTAAAAGGATTTCTTTTAGAAATATACGCTCTTGATGAAAATATTGATATTAAAGGAGCGGTATCAACTGGTTATGGAGAAGAATTAATTAAACAAGCTTTTAATTTAGATGATGGTCTTGTTGAAACTATGGCTCATTTCCAAGCAGGAAAGAAATTCAATCCTGATGTTGATTTTATTATCGATATAGGTGGACAAGATATTAAGTGTTTTAAGATTGAACACGGCGTTATTACTAACATTTTCTTAAATGAAGCATGTTCATCTGGATGTGGTAGTTTCTTACAAACTTTTGCGTCCGCTCTTGGATATGATGTTGCAGAATTTTCTAAGATTGGATTACTTGCACCTAAACCTGTTGATTTAGGTTCTAGATGTACAGTATTTATGAACTCTTCTGTAAAACAAGCTCAAAAAGATGGCGCAACTATTGATAATATTTCTGCTGGTTTATCAATTAGCGTTGTTAAGAATGCTTTATATAAAGTTATTAGAACTACAAATAAAGATTCCTTAGGAAACAATATTATTGTTCAAGGTGGTACTTTCTATAACGAAGCAGTTTTAAGAGCGTTTGAAAGAGAACTCGGCAAGAACGTAATTAGACCTAATATTTCAGGTATCATGGGTGCGTATGGTGCTGCACTTTACGCTAAATCTTTAAACTTAGAAAAATCACAAATTTTAAATAAAGAACAAATTGAACATTTTGAAAAAACTACAACTCAAACTAAGTGTGGATTATGCGGTAATCACTGTACTTTAACTATCAATATTTTTAACGGAAAGAATAGATTTATTTCAGGCAACAGATGTGAAAAACCAACTACTAAAAAGAAAGTAGATAGTTCTTTAAATATCTATGAATACATTAGAAATAAACTCATGTCTTATAAGCCTGTCGAAGGTAAAAGAGGAACAGTAGGTATACCTTTGGTATTAAATATGTATGAACTATATCCTTTCTGGCATACATTATTTACTAAGTTAGGATTTAAAGTTATTAATTCGGGTTTCTCAACCACAAACACATACACAAAAGGACAAAATACAATTCCTAGTGATACAGTTTGTTTCCCTGCAAAACTCGTTCATGGTCACATAGATAAATTAATTGAAGAGGGAGTGGAGACTATTTTCTATCCTGCTTCAAGTTATAACCTTGATGAACATATCTCTGATAATCACTATAACTGTCCAATTGTTGCATATTATCCAGAACAAATTCATAACAATGTTAAAAAAACAACTAATATAAATTATCTTTATGATTATATCTCCTTAAGTGATAGAGATTTCTTTAAGAAACGTATTGTTGGGATCTTAAAAAAGATTAATAAAGATTTAAATAAAAAAGAGATCAATATCGCTGTTGATGAAGCATATCTAGAATTAGAAAATTACTACGCTGATATTAAAGAACATGGACAAGAAATCATTAAGAAAGCAAGAGAATCTGGAAAAGATATCTTTGTATCATGTGGTAGACCATATCACGTTGATCCTTTAATTTGTCACGAAATTGATAAGTTAATTAACGGTTATGATAAAGCAGTTATTAATGAGCTTTGCTTATCATATCTTAGAGATAAAGAACAAAGAAAAGTATTAAATCAATGGACATATCACGCAAGAATGTATAACGCTGCTAGATATGTATGTGATTATGACGATATGAATATTGTTCAACTTGTTTCTTTTGGTTGTGGATTAGACGCAATTACAACTGATGAAATTAAAGAAATCTTAGAATTAAAGAATAAAATCTATACTCAAATTAAGATTGATGAAATCACAAATATGGGCGCAGTTAGAATTAGACTTAGAAGTTTATTTAAAGCTTTAGAAAGGATTAGAAAGTATGGAAAATAACTATCCTGTTTTCACTAAAGAAATGGTGAAAGACTATACAATCCTAATCCCATCTATGCTTGATACACATATGATTTTATTTTCACGTGTCCTTCAAAATTGTGGATATAAATGTAAAGTTTTAGATAATTTTGATGGAGTATGCGAAGTAGGGCTCAGATACGTCCATAATGATACTTGCTATCCTGCAACTTTGGTTATTGGTCAATTTATTGACGCACTTAACAAGATGAAAGATACTTCTAAAGTCGCTTTAATTCTTACTCAAACTGGTGGTGGCTGTAGAGCGTCTAACTATATCCATCTTCTTCGTAAGGCATTAATAAAAGCTAATTATGGACACGTTCCAGTTATTTCTTTATCCATGCAAGGATTAGAGAAGTCTGGGTTTAAAATCACGTTCTCAATGGTCCAAAAGCTTGCTGCAGCACTTTTATATGGCGATTTAATCATGTATCTTCATAACAAAACTAGAAGTAGTGAAGTTCATAAAGGTGAAACAAAACAGTTGGTTAATCGTTTATGCCAAGAACTCGCTGATAAGTTAGAACATGGTTTTGGTATTACAAAAAGAAATTTAAGAAAGAATTTTAAATATATTATTGATGAATTTAGCAAGATTGAATTAGATGGCATCCCTAAAATTAAAGTAGGTATTGTTGGAGAAATCTACGTTAAATACGCTTCCTTAGGAAACAATAATCTTGAAGAATTTTTAGTGTCTCAAGGCGCAGAAGTTAATGTTCCTGGATTATTAGGATTCATGGATTATAACTTCTATGTAAACTTATTTGATAAAGAATTATATGGTGGTTCTAAATTAAAGAATTTGATTTTCAAATGGTTAATTAAATTTGTTGATAAGCGTGAAGCTATTATGATTGACGAACTTAAAAAATCTAAATTTGAACCAATGAATCCTTTCTCGCACACAGTAAATCTTAACGAAGGTATTCTTTCGCATGGTGTTAAAATGGGTGAAGGTTTCTTATTAACTGCAGAAATGGTGGAACTTATTCAAGAAGGATATGAAAACATTGTATGCGCTCAGCCTTTTGGATGCTTACCTAACCATATTTGTGGTAAAGGCGTTATGAAGAACATTAAGGAACATTACCCAAACAGTAATATTGTCGCGATTGACTATGATCCAAGCGCAACAAAAGTTAATCAAGAAAATAGAATAAAGCTAATGCTTGCTATAGCAAAAGAAAATCTTAATGCTAAGAACAAATAATCAACTGATATAATATTGGTGTTTTCTACTTTTCAGGGGAAGGAAATGGAAGAAATAAAAAATCCAAAATTAAAAGTTTTATTAAATATTGTTCTAATTATTTCATGTATCGCAAACTGGGCGTTACTTGTAATAGTTATTTTGTATGATATTCGTTTAATTGCGTATCACGAATGGATTCTTATTGCAATCTTTGTAGGTTTTTTCGTTATGCTTGCAACAGCATACTTTAGAGTAAAAACATCTCTTCCTGTTAAACGTTTTATTTCTGTTTCTACAGTAATTTGTATGTTTTTAGGCTTCTTTGCCTCTTCGATCGCTTTTCTTAAAAGTATTGGTGACTCAAGAGAAAAAAGTGGACATGAAGCAGGACAAGCATACGCAACTATTGAAAATGCTCTTAACGAAATAGAAAGCGGATTCTCAATACATAGTGATTTAACTAAAGATACGCAAGCCACATTTACAGATGACGACAAAAGCATAAAAGAAAAGTTTTCAAGCTTGGATTTTCAATATATCGGCGAAAGTTGCGTGTTCAGAGAAAGTGACACTTATTTTGATTTAATCACTATGAAGGTTTATTTTGATGATGATTTTGGTAAAGTTAAAATTTGGTTCCAAGGAGAACGCCAATTGTTTGGCGGCGGTATTCATGAAGGTGAAAATTATTATTCCATTAATAAAGAAGAAGGCCTTGAATTAAAGGCAATGATTGACAATAAAATCGAAGAACAAATCAATTCTTATGTTGTAAAATTCGAAGAAGCAAAAAGTAAAATGAGCATTAATGATTTGATAGAAAGCTTTGATAATTCCGAAAAGTATCATCATCTTACTTATATAAAAAATAGCCAAACCGAAACAAAATGGCTAAATGATGAAGACCACTTAGTTTTCAATAAATTTAAAACAATAGATATTTCAGAATTTGAAGAAACAACTACCAACAATAACTTGGATAACGTAAACTTTAATATTCGTTTATGGACAGAGGATTCAAAATACGAATGGAAATATTATGTTTCTTTGAAATTATTCCGTTTAGAACAAACGTGTTTTTCGTTATATAAAGGAAATGTTAACTTAATTGCCGATTATAAAGTAAGTGACTCTATTGGTGAATATTTAATAAGTATTACAGAAGAAGCTATAGCGCAAATAGAAGGCTAATGATTTAATAATTTTTACCGAAATATTTGAAAATATTTAACGTGAGACTTTTTCCCAAGTTTTAGTTTTTGATTAAATTCTCTTGAAACAGAGTTTTTTGTTGTTATAAGATATGGGTGCAGATAGGAAACTAGGCTGTATACCTATGTAGTCGAACTTACGTTTAAGCGACATGCAATGTTGCCGACCATGGGGGCCACAGAAGTGGCTTTTTTTATGAAAATTAATAACTTATTTATATATTCTGATGAATCTGGTGTTTTTGATTATAAACACAATAAATATTTTCTTTTTGGTGGCTTAATTTGCTTTAATTCTAACGAAAAAGAAAGAACTGCTAGAAAATACGCTCATGTTGAAAAAGTCATGAGAGAAACTAATAAATATGAACCAGGATTAGAACTTAAAGCATCTAATATTTCTAATGCTGATAAAGGCAAATTTTATAGATCTTTGAATAGCAATTATAAATTCTGCGTATTGATTAAAGAAAGAAATCTAAATAAGCAGATATTCCATAACAAAAAACATAAGCAAAGATATTTAGATTACGCATACAAAATGGTCCTTAAGAAATGCTTTGAACAATTAATAGAAGAAAAACATATTAAGAAAACAAAGATTAAAAATGTTTATGTATATGTTGATGAACATAGCACAGCAACCGATGGAAAATATGAGCTTAGAGAAAGTCTATTAAATGAATTCAAAAACGGAACTTTTAATGTTGAATGGAATAAATTCTTCGATCCAATTTTTCCTTTACTACAAAACGTTGAGGTTCATTTTTGCGATTCGGGTTCAACTAGACTAGTTAGAGCGGCTGATATAATTGCAAATCATTGTTTCTACTTAGTTAATAAGAATGGTGGAACAATTGAACCAACATCAAACATGTTTGTTTACTATCTACCAG
The DNA here is from genome assembly GCA_017651565.1 of Bacilli bacterium. Classification (GTDB taxonomy): domain Bacteria; phylum Bacillota_I; class Bacilli_A; order RFN20; family CAG-826; genus RGIG9670. The sequence goes on from JAGCCQ010000028.1 coordinate 7,668, forward strand.
GTAATTTTGTTACAGCTAATGGATTTGAATATTTTAACGAACAATTAATTCAATAATTTCTTGATAGTTTTTCTTTTAACAAACAAAATAATTGTAATAAGGGGAATTCATATGGATAGAAAAATTGTTGAAATCGATGGTGTTAAATACCAGGTTATTAAGTGCCCAAAATGTGGTGCTGATTTAAGATTCAAAATTACTAATGAAACTAGACGCGTTTATGGGATGTGTAAGAAATGTAGACATCCTTTCGACGTGGAGATAGAGCATGAATAAAGATGCTATAAGAACAATCAATTTTTACGACGATTGTAAAGACATTCTTTTTCTTGAAGATTTCAAAAGCTTAAAGAGTCATTACGGTTTTGATTTTAAGAAAACATTTAAGAAATTTTGTTTTAATGATGGTGATGATGTAATTTTTAATGTTCCAAGAAAAGATTTATACGATTTTTTCAAAACTAACTATGGAACTTTCGACTATCTTAGAACAAATGATATTCTTGAAGATTTTAATCTTGAAGATAATGACAATGAAACACTTAAAAAAGACATTGAAGACGATTATGTATGTTTACAATGGCAACCTATTTCTGATGATGAAGGCGAACATTTTTGGATTCAAGTAGAACCTGGAAGAACATCTTTATGTTTTTTGGATTTCTTGTTTAAAGATGACGAAACATTTTGGTTTGCATATGAAGATGAAACCTATGGTAGATATGTTGTCATCTTGTGGAAAAGAAATATGAAAAGAAAGAATATTTTTAAGGAGTAATTATGTACGAATACAAAGTAATTAAAACCCGTGTTGATGCTGCGGAAGACGAAATGAATAAACTTGCAAAAGAAGGCTGGAGAGTTATTAACGCTTCTCCAAATATCGCTGCAGGATATGGACTTGTTATAGTTTTTGAAAGAGAAAATAAAGACATCTAAAGCAATATTTCAACGCTAAAAAACATTGCTAAAAAGGCGATTTTTACAACAAATTATAAATAATGATTTTTTAATAAAAAATATGCAGTTGATAGAAAATCGCATTTTTAAAATCAATTTTTTGCAATATTAAACAGGAATAATATTCCTGTTTTTTAAAATGCCAAAAATTTTTTCCTAAATTTCGCTTGCGTGAGTATTTGTTTTTTTGTAGTATAAATGCAATATTTTTTCAAAGGAGGACGAGCTTTTATGAAAAAAACAAGCAAATTAATCGGCCTATTCTTCGCAGCAGGTATGCTTTTAGGCGCTTGTGATAAAGCAGCTCCAGTTGTTAATCCTACTGATAACGACAAGACTGCTGACAAAGGCAATGAAGATAATCCTGCTGTAGCTCACGAACATAGCTTTGGTGATTGGGTAGAAACACCAGCAACGTGTGCAGCAGAAGGCAAAAAAGAAAGAGTTTGTGCATGTGGAGAAAAAGAATCTGAAATTCTCCCTAAGTTAACTACTCACACATTTGGTGAATGGCAAGAAACACCAGCAACGTGTGCAGCAGATGGAAAAAAAGAAAGAGTCTGTTCAGTATGTGGATTTAAAGAAGAAGAAACACTTCCAAAATTAACTACTCACACATTTGGTGAATGGCAAGAAACACCAGCTACATGTGGAGCAGATGGCAAAAAAGAAAGAGTCTGCTCAGTATGTGGATTTAAAGAAGAAGAAGTTATTCCAAAAACGGAAAATCATAATTTTGTTGATGCAGAAGACCAAACAGGCGCAGTTCCTGCTACATGTAAAGATGATGGTGTAGTAATTACTGAGTGTTCAGTATGCGGTGCTAAGTCTACTAGAGTTGAACCAAAAAATGAGAATCATGAATTTGGTGAATGGCAAGAAACACCAGCTACATACGAAGAAGATGGCAAAAAAGAAAGAGTCTGTTCAGTATGTGAATTTAAGGAAGAAGAAGTTATTCCAAAATTAGTTCCTACTTGGGATGCAAATGACCAAGCTATTCTCGACACTTATTTCTATGGCTTGCCTGTTCCATGCGCATTATTTGATACACCTGATCCTATGGAATACGATTCTAGTCAAGAAGTTGCGTCGTTATATGCAGGTAACCCAGAGGGATTTGCTGATAAATACGCAGCATTATTCGATGAATCATGGAAAGATGAGTCCTATATGACAAGTACTGGTGGAAAAGTTTATCGTTTTGAACACGTTATTGTAACACCAGATGGTCCTAGGATTGCTGCTGTTTGTTTCTACGGAATCGGATTAAATGCAGCGGGCACTGGCTATGCGATGACAGCTGATGGTTCGGGTATTGTATTCGCAATGGAAATTTTTATTGTAAATTATCTCTATGACTTTGCAGGAAGTGGTGCAAATACCTTTGCAGCTTCATTAGGTGCAACAATTCCTTTACCTGCTCCAGAAAATGCTATTTATTATCAATATGATAATAGCAATATCGCAAATAAAGTATTGTATATTATCTGTAATGGTGATGTGAATCTAATGATGAATACTTATTTGCAGCAATTAATAGATGCTGGGTATGCATTTAAAACACGTGATCAAAGCGGCTATTATTGCTTCGTTGCTGAAGAAAATGAAGTTTTAATCGGTGTGGGCGGCATTGAAGAAATGGGATGGATGGTTATTAGAATTAGCGACCTTCCAGGAAATCCAAAAGTCAAAGGTGATGAATTGGATGCTACAGTTCTTAATTTATCTGAGGAAGATACATCATTTAAAGATTACACATATACCGGTGCTAGTGGTGCGGAATACTTAGCACTTGCTTCTTCCGAAAAAGGATTTAAATTAGGAAAGGCTGCAAATGCTGGTATTGTTGTTACTAAAGCAGCAGGTGTTGCTACTGGTGTTGGCGTTATATTTAATAATGAAACAGTTGAAAGCAGAGGCATCATAATTTATGGATCAAATGAACCATTCGATATTAACGACATGTATGATGATGATAATGCTAAAGGTTTAGTTGAAATTGGAGGAGTTGTTGTTGGTGACGATGGCAAATTAGAATTCCATTTCTTCTTCGACACACCATACGCATATATTGGTATTAGACCAAATAGTGGCAATGTCTATATTGATAAATTAATTATTGGATGGCAAGCTCCTGCAACACCAGAAAATCCTGAAACTCCTGAAACTCCTGAAAATCCAGAAGACCAACAAGGTTCACAAGATCCTTCTGATCCAGGCGACGGAAACGAATAATTAATATTCAAAAAAATAAACACTAACAGGGCTACGCCCTGTTTTTGTTTTTTCTATCTAATTGCATATATTTAAAATATTTGATTTTTTCTTGTAAGATTGATTCTATTTTTATAAAATAGGCGCAATATCATTAAGGAGGTTTTACTCTTATGAAGAAAACTAATAAATTATTAGGAATCTTATTGTTGAGTTGTATGGCGCTTGCTGGCTGTGATAAAGATAAAGGCAGCATTATAAAAGAAAACAATTTCTCAACTAATACTGATAACAACGGTAACGAAGGTTCCGATACTGATAACCAAGGCAATGCTGGAGATAACCAAAGCAACCAAAGCGGCAGTGAAACTGGTGAAAATAATCAAACCAATACTGGCGATAATGGTAATGGCCAAGGAGAAGGCGGAAACCAAAACGAAGGTGGAAACAACAATCAAGGCGATTACGGCAATAACCAAGGTGAGAACAATAACCAAGGTGGAAACGAAAACCAGGGTGGCAATGAAGGTGGAAACGAAAATAACCAAGGTCAAGGCGGTAACGAAAATCAAGGTGGCGGTCAAAACCAAGGCGGAAATGAAAATGGCGGAGGAGCTATTACTGAAACAAAATCTGACTGGGATGAAGATGAAAAAGCCATCTTTGAAAACTACTTCTATGGCGTAGATGTTCCATACTTAAATTTTGCTAATGAAGAAACTATTACCTACTACGCTGACCATTTAAATGCGTTTAAATGTGCCGAAGGCGCAGCAACTCCTGAATTATTAGAAGCATACGCTGCATTATTTGATAATTCCTGGGATGATTTTTCTAGTTATGATGACTATTCTTTCTATTTTGAAAAAGTTATTGATACAGATGAAGGATTAAGAGCTGTCGCTGTTGAATTCTTTGCAGCTGATGAAAATGGCGATAGATTAAGTGACGGAACTGGAGATTTATATTTTATGGTTTATGAACCATATGACTATGAATGGCCAGATTACTATTTCGAAGAATTCTATGAAGATTTTGAGCTTACATCAACTGTTCCAGAATATTCAGACGCTAATTTTTATGAAATTGATGAAAGCCCATTTTACGAAGGATATTATGCTTTCATTATTTATTGCTATACAGATAGTACAACTGCAGTTGAAGATTATTTAGAAATTATTACTAAAGCTGGATATAAAGCAGTTGAAGTAGACGAAGAAACTGGAACTATTTTCTACGGTCAAGACGGTGGAGATATTGTAATTTGTTTCGGCTACGATTACGAATATGGTTCTTTAGATATTGTTGTCAATGTGGCTAACTCTGATATTGGTTTTATTGGTGATAGTTTAACAGCAAATTCATTTATTCTTTCAGAAGAAAGTGATGCGGAATATAAATCTTATAGCGTTGTTGGAGAAACTTCTGGTGTTAAGTATAAAGCAATTATTTCAAAGGATAACGGTATCCAATTATCTACAAAGGATGGAACTGTTTCTGGTATTGTTTCTGAAACTTCAGCCGGTTTATTAGTTGGTGTTTCTGTTAATTGGAATGAAAATACAGCAGAAAATCAAGAACTCTTAATTTATGCTTCAAACGAACCATTTGAAATCGCTGATATGTATGACGAAGATTCAACTAAATGTGAATATGTTGATAGCATTTTAAATGATGGCAATAGCGCATATGGTTTTGAAGCTGAATATACTTACATTGGCTTAAGAAGCAAAAGAGGAACTCTTTATTTTGATGAAATCTATATTGCTTGGGCAGATGAAGGAAATGGCGGACAAGCTGATCCTTATGATCCAGATAAAGTCGATTGGTCAGATGATGAAAAAGCATCAATTGCTGATAATTTCTATGGTGTTGAAATACCTTATAAAAATGTAGAAAACGAATCTTTTATTAGATATGACGCAGAAGCTGGCTGTGCTGTTAAAACTGCTCCAAATTCTTCAGACGAATTATTAGCTGCTTATGCTGAATTATTCGATGATAGTTGGACTGACTATAGTGATTTATCTGGAGATTATGGTTATATCGTTTATTGTTTTGAAAAAGCTATTGATACAGACGAAGGAACAAGATACGTCACTGTTCAATTCTATGGCGAAACTTATGATGAAGATTATGGTTATATACTTACTCTTGATGGATCTGGAACATTTGTATTAGAAGTATTTGATCCTTACTTCTATTCGTGGCCAGCAGATTACGCTGAAGAATTCCAAGAAATTTATGGAAGAACTGATATAGTTCCTGCATACGAAGGTGCTGATTATTATTCGGTTTATGACGACGATTTCCCATGGGACATGGAAATCTACTGCTATGCAGGTTCAGAAGCGTTTAGTGCTTATACTCAGATATTGACAGAAGCTGGATTTGATTATTTAGGTATTGATGATTATGGATACTTGTGTTACGCAAAACCAGATGGTGATACAATGATTTGCATTTACTATAATGAAAACGTTGGAAGCCTTAATGTCTATATTTGCGATTACGAATCTCCTGAAATTCCTGTCGATGAAGAATTGAATTTAGAAGGCGACGAACTCACTTTTAATTCGTTCGGTCTTACTGAAGGAAGTACAGTATATGGAACACATACAGCGGTTGGAGAATCAGGTGCTGAATATAGTGGAAATATGGCTTCTGCTTATGGCATTCAACTAAGAAACAAAAACGAAACAGGCAAATATTCTGGTATTGTTGTAACAAAATCTGGTGGAACTATTGAAGCTATTGGTTTTGCATTCAACGATAATACAACTAGCGAAAGAACAATTTATATTTACGCAAGCAACGAACCATTTACTGTAGAAGACATGTATAAAGGTAACGTTACTAAGGTTGGAGAAGTTGATAATACCCACAATGTTGCAATCTTTGATGAATTCTTAGATGACTATACATATGTCGGCATTTTAGTTAGTAAAGGCGCTGCATACTTTGATAAGATTGTCTTCTCTTGGGCAGCACAAGAATAATTAATATAACTAATTATACAAAAGCAGGTTATCCTGCTTTTTGTTTTGAATGTAATTTTAAAACTTAATTAAACTAAAAATTTATTAAAAGTTTTTAATTTGCTAATATAATTAAGATTATGACAATAGGGGAACAATTAAAGAAAAAAAGAATTGAGTTGCAAATGTCTCAAGAAGTAGCTGCTGATAAGGCAGGCATTTCAAGACGTACCTTAGCTTATTATGAATCTGGAGAAAGAACTCCTAATGCAGAGAACTTATTAATTCTTTGTAATTTATATGGCTTAAATATTAACGAGCTTATCGTTAGAGATATTAACGAAAACGAGTTAAAGGAAGAAACTAGTGTTTCTACCAATGATGACGCATTAGCTAAAATTGATAGATATCTTCAATACGAAAGAGACAAAAAAGAAACGATTAAAAAAACAGCTTTCATGGTTGCCTTAATTGTTTCTGTTTTTGCCGCATTTATTTGTGTTATTTTAATTGTCTTAAAATTCGTGTTAATGAATGCTTATAATTATTCTTTTTCTGAAGCAAGCGCTCAAATGTGGACTTCATTATTTAATGCATTAATTACTTTTGTTAATGACCCTGATGTAAAGGGTTTCCCAATTATTTCAGTAAGCATTCTTTGCTTTATCGTAATAGGATGGGGAATTTACTTCATTATTAAAAAAGTTAAAAAGGATATGAATAAATAGAACAAATATGCACGAAATGGAACTAATATACACAACTATTAGTTAAATTGCGCACGTATAATGAAATTGTAAATAAATGATGGATAAATTAGTTGCAAAGAAAAATCTAATAAACTTTATTGCAGCAATATCTACTGTAGTTGCATTTGCTGGTTCTTTTGCAGCGCTAACTTTCTGGGCATTCTTTGCTCCTTATGTAGTAGTTACATTTTTAGGTTTTACGATTTTAACCATTTTATATTTTATAAATAGTAAGAAAACATTCAGAGAATATAGAGAAGCCATTATATTTGGAATTGTTTTACTTAATTCGGCTTACTTATTCTTCTTTGGAAATGTATTTTTTGATGCAATTGCTAATTTAGGAAATAGCGCAAATGGTTTAGAAGTATTTAAAAATATAGTTGTTATACTTACTCAAGGTACTTTTCTAGTTTGTGTAATAGGTGTTTTGATTTTAGAAATTACTTACGAAATTATTAGAAATCTTAAATTAAACAAAGAAGATTCAATTGATTTTAACGATAAGATTTCTAGAAAATATATCATCACAAATAAAGCTTTAGTTTACGCAGCTATAGGATTTATCGCGTTTGCTTTTATTTCATCCTTGATTGTATTCTGGGGAAATAATGGGCTTTTATACTGTTTATTTATTATTTTTGCTGCATTTGTCGCAATGCTATTGTTTGATGCTTCTTCACAAGTAAATAAAAATGCAATCGCTTATTTAATTATTCTTCT
>JAGCCQ010000029.1 GCA_017651565.1 Bacilli bacterium
TCTTTATTACAAGAAACTATTAGATGAGAAAATTGCTGATTACTTAATTCTTGGTCAGCATTTCTACATGAATGAAAATGATGAAATTATTAGTTGCTCATTCCGCTCAAAAGATCCTGTTGAAAGTTTAAAAAGATATGAGGAAAACCTTTTAAAAGGCATGTCTTCTGGATTATTTAAATATGTTGCTCACCCTGACTTATTTTGTTTATTAAATGATGAATGGACAGAAGAGTTTGGAGTAGTAGCAAAAAGAATTTGCAAAGCATCTTTGGAATATGATATTCCTCTTGAAATTAATCTTTGCAGAACTGAAAGCGAAGACAAAACTAGATGGAAATATCCTAGAGAAGAGTTCTGGAAAATCGCAGGAGAGTATGGCGTTAGAGTGGTAATCGGCGCTGATGCTCATTATCCAGAAATGCTAGATATTGTCGCATTTGATTTAGCGTTCAAATTAATAAAGAAATATAAACTTAATTACGAAGAAAAATTAGACATTTAAAAAGTGCTTCACTCGAAGCACTTTTCTTATACTAAAAATAATTATTTAAGAATAATTTTTTGGAAGACTTTTTTACCTTTTCTAACTTTGATTCCTTCTTTGAGTTGATCTTTAGTGAATCTCATATTAGGATTGGTAACTTTTTCTTCATTAATAGTGATACCACCTTGTTCGATTAATCTTCTACCTTCACCTTTTGATGGGATTAATCCACCAAGGAGTAAGACATCTAAGACACCAGCGTCATCGCCTTCAATTGCGATTTCGCTTGTAGGCATATTTGCGTCATCACCTGCACCCGAGAATAAAGCTTTAGCAGCATCACGTGCTTTTTCTGCTTTTTCTTTGCCGTGGACCATAGTAGTGATTTCCATAGCGAGAATTTCCTTTAATTCATTGATTCTGCTACCATCCCATTTTTCCATCTCTTCAATTTCTTCAATTGGGATGAAAGTTAGAACTTTCAAGAATTTGATGACATCAGCATCTGCTGTATTTCTCCAGAATTGGTAGAAATCGTAGACTGAGTATTTATCTTCATCAAGCCAAACAGCACCTTTGGCACTCTTGCCCATTTTCTTACCATCAGCAGTTGTAAGAAGTGGGATAGTTAAGCAGTATGCATCTTTACCAGTTTTCTTTCTGATTAATTCAGTACCGCCAAGCATGTTACTCCATTGATCATCTCCACCAAATTCCATGTTACAGCCATAGTCTTCATGCAATCTATAGAAGTCATAGCTTTGCATAATCATGTAATTGAATTCTAAGAAAGATAATCCTCTTTCCATTCTTTGCTTGTAGCATTCTGCAGATAACATTTTGTTAACTGAGAAACATGCACCGACATCTCTAAGCACTTCGATGTATTTTAAATCTCTTAACCAATCGCCGTTATTAACACATAATGCTTTACCTTCACCAAAGTCGATGAATCTGCCGATTTGTTTTTTGAAACACTCACAGTTATGGTTAACTTGTTCGATTGATAAAACGTTTCTCATATCTGTTCTACCAGATGGGTCACCAATTAAACCAGTTCCGCCACCGAGTAATACGATTGGCTTATTGCCTGCTAATTGTAATCTCTTCATTAAGACGATAGTCATAAAGTGACCAGCGTGTAATGAATCAGCAGTAGGGTCAAATCCAATATAGAATTTAGCTCCGCCATTATTAATTAATTCTTTAATTTCAGGTTCATCTGTAACTTGTGCGATTAAACCTCTTCTTTGCAATTCTTCAAAAATTTTCATAATTACACCTCCAACAAATAAAAAAATCCTCTATAGAGGACGTTATTAACGTGGTACCACCTCAATTTGAACTTCTCTCACAAGAAATTCCTTAGTGTGTCTATTGACAACATAGCTATATCGGGCATACCCGTCTATCCCTACTTAAGTTCAGGTAGCAGCTCCAGAATGTATTCAACTTACCTATCTATTGTCCTTTCACCAACCGGACGCTCTCTATATAGAATCAATAAGTCTACTTGTTTCCTTCGTAGCTTTATCGCTATAAATCTACCATAACTATATTTAATTTGTAAATATACTTAATTGATTCTAAAATAATTAAGATGAAAATCTTACTTAAGAACGCTCGTATCATAAAAATGGACGACTCCCCTATGTTAGAAGGGGATATTTTAATCAA
>JAGCCQ010000002.1 GCA_017651565.1 Bacilli bacterium
AGACGAATAATGTTATTAACATTAATACTGTTGCTACAATTCTTGAGAATGTAATTTTTGTTGGTAAATTCATAAATTTCTCCTAAGTGAGTATTCGACCCTGTAAGCCATGTTTTGTCGAGGACAATTATTTATCTAAGCAAAGCTTATTGGGACTAGTTCGTTTCCCTTCCCAATCTCTCCTACCAAATTTGGATTTCTCGCTTGTGGGGTTTACCGCGTTCCACCTTTATGTTTCCATAAAGCTTCGTCACTGTGGCACTTTCAGGAGCTCCACCATGGTTTCCTTTAGGTCTTACTCCGCCGTTACGTACTCCTACGTACCCAGCCTTATTTATTGGACTGGCGCAATCACTACAGGCATCGCAGCCTGTGCGAGCATGGACTTTCCTCTACCTTGCGGCAGCAATTGTCTAGGTCGAATGTTTATTTAATTATTCTAGGATCATAGCCTTCTTGATAAAGAAATGCTTCTAATTGATTGATCCTTCTTATGTAGTTGATATTGTCAGCGTTGACATTATCACTAGGTTTAATATCTGAGAGTCTGCTACTTAATTTAGCGTTTTCAATCTCTAAACGTTTGATTTCATTTTGAAGCGATTCAATACGTTTCTCTAATACTTCTTGTTCTTCAGCCTTTATTAAAAGGTTGCTTTCAACAGTACGATAGTCCGCAATAATCCTATCTAGATACTCATCTACATCGAGAGGATCATAGCCTTTTGGTACCGCTGCAAAACAATGGTTTAAGATTTGTTCGCTAGATAAAAATAACTTAATTCCCATAATACTAGTTTATATTACAATAGCCCTTATAATGTATCAATCTTTTTTCAAGATAGAAAAAAGGTAAGAATATTAGAAAATATAAGAGAAAATTATTACTTTGCTCTCATCATTTTTAAGACTTAATGATATAATGGCGAGGATGAAAAAATTCGAGAGACTATTAAAAGGACATAAGCACATCTGCTTCTTAGACTTCGAAGGCACTCAATTCTCACACGAAATGATCGCCATTGGAGCAGTAATGGCTACCCTTGATAATAAGGGAAGAGTTAAAGCAACTAAATTACCCTACAAATGCTATGTAAAAGCACATAACAAAATTGGTAATTACGTTACTAACTTAACAGGTATTACTGAAGACCAATTAAAAGACCACGGCATCACATTCGCTAAAGCAATGGGTGGCTTAAAGAAGTACTGCGGATTAACATTCAACAAATGTTCTTTCTGTACTTTTGGAAATCACGATATGAGAATTCTTTCTCAATCTATCGCATACAATTTTGATTTCCCAAAAGAAATAGTCTCACAAATTCAAAAGAACTACATAGACTTCTCAGCATTCATCAGTGAGTTTAGTAAAGATGATAAGGGCAACGCTCAGTCATTAATCCACTACTGTGAAAAATTCGAAGTTGAAATCGTTGGTCCTAATCACGATCCAAGTAGCGATGCTGTTAACTTATGTAGTCTATATAACGCATTCATCAAGAATTCTTCATTAGTACAAGAAGAATACAAAAAAGTTTTGGGTAAATTTACAAGAGTTCCAGAACCGGTCAGACCTATTATTAATAAGTTATTGAATGGTGACAATGTAACTCCATCTGAGCTAGAAGACGAAATTAAGAAGTTTTTAGCATGATAAAATACCCAGACGGACGAGAATACACACCTAATAAACACAAAATAAAGTTAACTAAAGATGAAATCTCCATCTCCTCTAGTAATAGAGGGATGGCTTTTGAAGATGATATTAATATTTCTAATGAGTTTTACTTTGCTCATGGCATTGCTTTAATTACTAAAAGGCCTACACCTATTAATGTAGTGCATGTAGATTACACAAACGGTCCTCATATAACTGATGCATATTTCGAAAAGCAATCCACTACAGACTATAACGGCATATATAGAGAAAAGTACATAGACTTTGAAGCAAAGAGTACTAAGTCTAAAACATCATTTCCACTAGCAAATATCTCAAGGCACCAAATCGAACACTTAAAAAGTGTTATCAAATTTGGCGGAATTGCTTTCTTTATTATTAATTTTAATAGATGCGATGAGACATACATTTTGTCAGCGGAACAACTACTTATCTTTATAAAAGAGAATAAAAGAAAGTCGATTCCCTACGAATATTTCAAAAATAAAACCATGAGAGTTGCTCATGGCTATATTCCTAGACTTTATTATTTAGAAGCTGTAGATAAACTATTTTTCTAGCGCTTATTACAGTACTCTTGAAGTCTACACTTCTCACAAATTGGATTTTGAGCTTTGCATATAGCTCTACCAAAATGTATGAATTGATGATGGAGTTTAATCCAATTCTTTTCTTCGAAAGTTTTCTTTAATTTGCCTTCGATTTCAATAGGTTCGTCCTTTTGATCACATAAGTTTAATCTTTTAGATATTCTGGAAACATGTGTATCTACTGGAAATTCAGGAATCTTAAAAATTTCCGCTCTTACAACACATGCAGTCTTATTACCTACGCCTGGAAGAGAAGTCAATTCCTTAATATCGCTAGGTACTTTCCCACTATACTTATCTAATAAAACAGCCACTATTTCTTTTAATCGTTTAGCTTTGTTTTTATATAGACCAATTGGTTTAATAATTGTCTCTATTTCTTCTAATCTAACTTCATTAAGTTTTTCTAAGGTGTCGTATTTCGAAAATAAAAAATCAGTAACACCATTTACTGCGACATCAGTTGTCTGTGCAGAAAGCATTACTGCAATAAGTAATTCATAATCCTTTTTATAATGTAATTCACAACCAACGTTTGCGAATTCTTCATCTAAAAAAATTTGGATTAAATCTAATTTATTTTTTACGTTTTTCATCTACATCTAACCATGGAATCTTTGCAATCTTAATTGTTTCTTCCAATGACTTATTCCAGTTTCTTGAAAGAGTTGTAATTCCATCAGTTTCTATATCATTTCTACTTTGCCATGTAGTTAAAATCTTATCCATCGCACTAATTGTCTTAGTATTCTTACTAACGGCATCTTTACAAGCATCAACAATTGTTTCAACTCTATAGCCTGTCATGATCCACTCTTTTACTTTACTTATTTCTAATGGTAAGAGAGTTCTTTTG
>JAGCCQ010000030.1 GCA_017651565.1 Bacilli bacterium
GGATGGGCCAAGTTTATAGATTCTGAGGTTTAACTGTTGGTGTTAACGCTAGAGCTAAATCTAACCAAGAAAAACGTGAAGCATACTTATGCGATATTACATACACTACTAACTCGGAATTAGGTTTCGACTACTTAAGAGATAACATGGCTACTGAAATGAGCCGTAGAGTTTTACGTGGTTTGAACTTCTGTATCGTTGACGAAGCTGACTCAATTTTAATTGATGAATCAAGAACTCCATTAATTATTTCTGGTGGTGCTAAGACAAGTGCTTCTCAATACACTGTTGCAGATAGATTCTGTAAAGCATTAAAGAAAGAAGTCGACTATGTCATTGATGTTAAAGAAAAGACAGTCAACCTAACAGATGATGGTAACAAAAAAGCTGAAAGAATGTTCGGTATCAGAAACTTATATGATCCAGAATATGCTGATTTAGTCCATAGAATTCACAATGCATTAAAAGCAAACTACATCATGATTCGTGATGTTGACTACTTAGTAGACGCTGATAGACAAATTCAAATCATCGACCAATTCACAGGTCGTGTCCTTCCAGGTAGAGAATGGAGTGATGGTTTACACCAAGCTGTTCAAGCTAAAGAAAACGTTGAAATTAAGCAAGAAACAGTCACTATGGCTACTATCACTTACCAAAACTTCTTCCGTTTATACAAGAAGTTAGCAGGTATGACTGGTACTGCAAAAACTGAAGAAGAAGAATTCAGAAAAATCTATAACATGAGAGTTATGCCTATTCCAACAAATAGACCAATTCAAAGAATTGATGCTCTCGATTACGTATATGCAAGAAAAGCTCCAAAGTTAAGAGCACTCATCAAAGAAGTTAAAGAACGTCATGAAAAAGGTCAACCAATATTAATTGGTACTGTTTCAGTCGAATCTTCTGAAGAAATCAGCGCTATGTTAACTGAAGCTGGTCTTCCACACGAAATGTTGAACGCAAAGAACCACGCACGTGAAGCTGAAATCATCTCACACGCCGGTGAAAAAGGTCATATTACTTTAGCTACTAACATGGCAGGTCGTGGTACTGATATCAAAATCAACGATGAAGTCAGAGCTTTAGGTGGTTTATGTGTTTTCGGTACAGAAAGACATGAATCAAGACGTATTGATAACCAATTACGTGGTCGTGCTGGTCGTCAAGGTGACCCAGGCTTCACTAGATTCTATGTATCATTCGAAGATACTTTGTTAATCAGATTCGCTGCTGATAATATCAGAAACTATATTGAAAAGAACTTCGGCGAAGAAGCATTAGAAGCAAAAATGGTTACTAATGTTATCACTAGTGCTCAAAAGAGAATTGAAGGTCAAAACTTCGATACTCGTAAATCATTACTTGAATATGATGATGTCTTAGCAAAGCAAAGACAAATCATTTATGACAAGAGAGATAGAATCATTGAAGGCCGTGCTATTGATGACTTAATCGATGAAATCTTTGATACAACTGGTAACTTCTTAGCAAACAAAGCAGTTCCAAGTGATTCAAGAGAAAAACTCGTCTCAGGTAAAGACCTAGTTAAGGTCGTTGAACCAAGATTCTTACCTGAAGGTAGCATTAATCCTAACCTCTATGAAGAATCACCTGTTGAAGAATGCGCACCTGATTTAGGTATCGTCATTAAAGACAGATACATGGATTTGAGAAAATCATGGGAAGTCGAAGATGAAAACAAAGATAAGTTCGAAAGAGCTATCATCTTACACTGTATTGACCAAAACTGGACAAAACATATCGACGCTATGGCTAGATTAAGAGAAGGTATCTTCTTAAGAAGCTATGCTAACGTCAACCCATTACAAGACTACGTTAACGAAGGTTATCGTATGTTTAGAGAATGCTTAGAAATCGCTTATGTTGATTCTGTTTTAAACTTAGTTAACTTAAAACCACAAAAGAGAGAACCTGAGCCACAACCAGAAGAAGATAAGTGTGCAAACTGCCCTGAAAACAAGGGAGAAGATAAGTAAAATGAAAGACATTGTTCTTTTAAAACAAGAACTATGTGCTGTTGGTGAAAAAATACACCAACTCGGGTGCTCACTTTGACCTCGATAAATTAAAAAAAGAGGTTGAAGAGTTTTCTAGTGAAACTGAAAAGGATAATTTCTGGAACGATAGAGCTAATGCTCTTGAAGTAATTAATAAATTAAATCACTCTAAAAATATTTTAGAAACATATACAAAATTAAGCACAAACTATGCTGACTTGTGTGAACTTTTAGATTTAGGCGATGATTCACTTATAGATCAAATCGAAGAATCTATTGAATCTTTAAAGTCAGAAAGCCGTGATTTTGAGCTTGAAATCCTTTTTACAGGTGAATTCGATGGCCTTAACGCCATCATTGATATTCACCCTGGTGCAGGTGGCACAGAAGCACAAGATTGGGCTGATATGTTATATAGAATGTATGTAATGTATGCTCAAAATCACAAAATGAAAATGCAACTCATCTCATACGAACCAGCTGATGATGCAGGTTTAAAGAGTGTTTCCTTTAAGATATGTGGTCATAACGCATATGGCCTCCTTAAAGGCGAAAAAGGTGTACATAGACTAGTTAGAATATCACCTTTTGACGCAAATAAAAGGAGACACACATCATTTGCTAGTGTTCTAGTTACACCTGAATTTAAGGATGATAACCTTGATATTCAAATTAATGAATCAGACTTAAAAGTCGATACATATAGAAGTGGAGGCGCTGGCGGACAAAACGTCAACAAAGTTGAGACTGCTGTTAGAATCACTCACTTACCTACAGGTATCGTGGTTTCATGTCAAATTGAAAGAAGTCAGTTGCTTAATAAAGAAACTGCTATGAGTATGCTTAAATCAAAGCTCTACTTAATAGAGTTAGAGAAGAGACAATCTAAAGTTAATAACGTTACAGGGGAAAAGAAAAATATTGAATGGGGTAGTCAGATTAGAAGCTATGTCTTCTGTCCATACACATTAGTCAAAGACAATAGAACTGATTACGAGGAAACTGATGTTATAGGAGTTATGAATGGGGGCATAGACAACTTCTTAACTGCTTATTTGCAAAAGGAGGCAAAAGAAAATGGCCAAATTTAAGAAACCTTTACTCATTAAAATACTTAAGTATTCTCTTGTTGTTTTAGGATCAATCTTTGTTGCGTTCGGTAATACTGTATTCCTCACACCACTCGATATTAACGCTGGTGGACTTAACGGTATTGGTATTATCCTTATGAATTTTGCTAGCGAATCATCAAAGATGATTGTTTATAACATTGTTATTTACGCTTTAAGTATTATCTTATGGTTTGTTGGATTTTTCTTAATTAGCAAAGAATTTGCTATTAAGACATTGGTCTCAACTATTGTTTTCCCATTAGCTACTTCTTTATTCACTATTATTCCTGGTACAAAAGACTTCGCAGCAAACATCACAAATATTCTTTTAAGCTACGGAAGTGAACCTACAATAGGCACTTATCTGCTATTTGCTATGGTTGGTGGCGTTCTTGTTGGCTTCGGAGTAGCTATTACTTTCATGGGTGGAGGCTCAACAGGCGGTGTAGACGTGTTAACCTTTGTCTTTGAGAAGTTTTTAAGAATTAAACAATCTATTGGAAGTTTCATCGTAGATGGCCTTGTAGTCACACTTGGTTTGTGTATTTTATGCCCAATTGACGCACAAAAATACCTCTTACCATGTTTCGCTGGTATTTTATCTATCACAATCTCTGCATTAATGATAGATATCATTTATGTAGCTTTCTTAACTGTATATCAAGTAGACGTTATCTCTAGCCAATGGGAAAAGATTTCTAAATATGCCCAAGATAAGATTGGTAGAGGTGCCACTATCATCTATGCAAAAGGTGGTTACCAAGGGGATGAACGCGTTATGGTTCGTATTGTTTTATCTAAAATCCAATATGAAGACCTTAGAGCATTCATTTCAGAAGTCGACCCATCTGCATTCATTACAATTACAACAACTAAAGCAGTATTCGGAGAAGGTTTTAAACCAAATAAATAAAAATGAGTGAAAATAGCTTTAAGATTGTTTCTAAATTCAAGCCTACTGGGGATCAACCAGCTGCTATCGAAAAATTGGTAGCAGGCCTTAATAATGGTAAAAAACTCCAAGTATTATTAGGTGCAACTGGTACTGGTAAGACTTTTACTATGGCAAACATCATCGAACAAACTCAAAGACCTACCCTTGTTTTAGTTCATAACAAGACACTTGCTGGGCAATTATATTCAGAATTTAAAGAACTCTTCCCTAATAACAGGGTTGAGTATTTCGTATCTAACTTCGATTTCTATCAACCAGAAGCATATATTCCTAAAAGCGACACTTACATCGATAAGAACGCCGTTATGAATGAAGAAATTGAAATGCTTAGAACATCTGCTATCAACTCAGTAATCGAAAGACGAGACACTATTGTTGTTGCATCTGTTGCGTCCATTTATGGCTTAACCGACCCAGATGAATATAAAAGATTAGTATTTGATATACGTGTTGGTGAAACAATCAACATCAATGGTTTCTTAAAAAGATTAGTAGATGCTCAATATAAGAGAAATAACTTAGATCCTGCTCCAGGTACTTTTAGAGTTAGAGGGGACACTATTGAGTTAATTCCTACAAACGTTAGTGAGAATGAAGTCATCCGTATTGAGTTATTCGGTGAAGAAATTGAAAAGATTACACATTTGAACTTATTAACAGGTGAAGTAAAGCATAGATACAATACTTATCCAATCTTCCCTGCGTATGACCATGCATCAACACACGAAAGAATCAAACACGCTACCGAAACTATTAAAGAAGAATTAAAAGAAAGACTCGAATTCTTTAAATCTAATGAGAAGTACTTAGAAGCTGAAAGATTAGAAATGAGAACTAATCAAGATGTAGAAAGTATGCTTGAGTTCGGTATATGCCCTGGAATTGAAAACTATTCGAGACATATTGATAGAAGAAAACCAGGAGAAAGGCCATTCTGTCTTGTCGACTACTTCCCTAAAGATTTCCTTCTTTTTATCGATGAGTCTCACGTAACATTCCCTCAATTAAGAGGTATGTATAATGGCGATAGAAGTAGAAAAGAGACTCTCGTTGAATATGGATTTAGGCTTCCATCTGCATTAGATAATAGACCTTTAAGATTTGAAGAGTTTGAATCACTTATCAATCAAGTCATTTGTACATCAGCTACTCCTGGTGATTACGAACTTGAAAAGACTGACAATGAAATCGTTGAACAAATCATTCGTCCAACTGGTTTATTAGATCCTGTTATTGAAGTAAGGCCTACTGCAGGACAAGTTGAAGACTTACTCCATGAGATCAAAGTTAGAAACGAACGTAATGAAAGAACAATGATTGTCACTCTAACAATTAGAATGGCAGAAGACTTAACAAACTATCTTAAAGAACGAGGAATCAAGGTTGCTTATTTGCATCATGAAACCAAGACTTTAGAGAGAAGTGAGATAATTTATCAACTCAGAAAAGGTAAATATGATGTACTTATTGGAATTAACCTACTTCGTGAAGGTTTGGATATTCCAGAAGTTAGCTTAATTTGTATCTTAGATGCTGATAAAGAAGGATTCCTTAGAAGTGGACGTTCTCTCATCCAAGTTACAGGTAGAGCTGCGCGTAACGCTAGAGGTTTAGTTGTTATGTACGCAGATAACATCACAGACTCAATGAGATACTGTATCGATGAGACTAATCGTAGAAGAGCTATTCAAAAGGCTTATAACGATGAAAACGGCATTGTTCCTACAACCATCATTAAAGAAATCCGTGCTCCAATTAGAAACAGTGATGACGAGATTTCTGAGATGATTCAACTCTCTAAACATGGTACAAGAAAAGAACGTGAAGCAAAAGTTAAGGGCTTAGAAAAACAAATGCATCAAGCTGCAAAAGACCTTGATTTTGAAAAGGCAGCTGAGCTTCGAGATATAATTCTCGAATTAAAAAGCGGCATTTAATAAAATAAACGTTGCTTAATTTAACCGGTTAAATTATTATATACAAGCGATAAAGGAGAAGATTTTATGGGCGCTTTAGACTGGATCTTATTAGTGTTTTCAATCGTAATTATCATTTTATGTTTATTACAAGGCGGTAAATCAGAAGGTGCTTCTGGTGCTATTACTGGTGGGGGCTTAAACGTTTTCGTTAAGACAAAAGAAAGAGGAGCTGAAAAGGTTCTTTCCATTCTCACATTAGTCTGCGCAGTCGTATTCTTCTTATTAGCTTTGATTATTCAAATTTTCTAATTACAAAACAAAGCAAAAAAATCCCAGCCACACGGTTGGGATTTTTGTTTTTCCTATAAATTATTCCTTAATGATTAATTCGTTTTTATCTTCGCTAGAATCATTTGAACTTACATCAATTTCGAGAACTGGCTTTTCTTCAGCAACATCGTTATCGAATACTTCTGGTTCAGGTTGACGTTTAGCTTCTGGCTCTTCGTCTTTCTTCTTTTTCTTATCCTTTTTATCTTTTTTAGGATTATCTCTAACTTCTTCAGCAGGTCCTTTTTGTTCAATACCAATGTTATTTGCTTCCATTGCTCTTTTAATAGTGAGCCAGATTTCACCACCACCAACAAGGATTAACACGCCACCTAAAACAAGGTAACAAATATCAACAACTTTATCTCTAAAGATTAAGCATAATACTCCAGCAGCAATAAACAAGACTGCTAAAGCAATACACATACCAATCCACCAAACTTTAAGCTTCTTAGCGAAAGCCATAATAGTTCTAGCAGTAAATGCAGCACCAAATGTTAATAAAGATGCAGCGATAAGACTTACAATAATGTCTTTTAATAAGTCGATGTTCATAACAAATACAACACCAACTGCTACTATGAATGCACCAATTAAAATTTCATATTTAAAGAACTTATCTTTTAATTCTAAGAAACTCGAAAATACAATGGTAAAACCATATGCAAATAATACAATAGCCAATGCTACACTAAGGACTAAGCTTACATCGCCATCTTCATTAGCGAACGTATAGATAATTGTGATGGCACCAGCAACAAAGAGGAGAATTCCCCACATAACTTGCATCCATCTATGTTTTTGAAATAACGAATTCATACAAATGCACCTCGCGGTTATTATATAATATATCAAATTAATGTTAAACAAAGGAGAACAACAATGGACCAAAAATTGTTAAAGGATTACGCTAGATTACTCTCTAAACGTGGCGTAAATGTTCAAAAAGGGGATGAAGTATGGGTTTATGCTTCTCTTGATCAACCTGATTTCACAAGAATGGTAGTCGAACAATTATATAAAGATGGCGCTAAATTTGTTCGTGTTATCTTTAGTGATGATGCATGTGTAAGACATACTTATAAAAATGCAACATTATCAACATTAGCAAAGCTCCCTCCATATAGACTTGCTGAATTAAAATATAGAGCTAAAAAGCTTCCTTCAGTTCTTTACATCATGGGTGAAGATCCTAACGCAATGAAAGGTGTAAACCAAAATAAAATTGCAAAATCAAGAATGAAACAATATCCAAAAATTAAACCATATAGAGATGCAATGGATGGTAAATACAAATGGTGCATCGGTGCAATACCAAATGCTGCATGGGCTAAAATGGTTTTCCCTAAAGATAGTGAAGAAGTTGCTATCGAAAAATTATGGGATGCAATTCTTTCAACATCCAGAGTTGATGGAAATGACCCAGTAGAAAACTGGAATAAACATAACGCTATCCTCATTGAAAAGAGAAAGAAACTCGAATTATTTGGATTAGTAGAACTTCAATATAAAGCAAGCAACGGTACTGACTTCAAAGTCGGCTTAGATGAATATAGAGTCTGGGGTGGCGGTATGGAAGTAGTTAAAGATAAAGGTGACTTCAACCCAAATATTCCTTCAGAAGAAGTATTTACTTCACCAGTTGCTGGTAAAGCAGAAGGTTTATTAGTTGCAAGCAAACCACTTTCATACAATGGCGAACTCATCGAAGACTTCTCAGTTAGATTCAAAGACGGTAAAGTCGTTGAAGTCAAAGCAAAGAAGGGACAAAAATTGCTTGAACAAATGGTCAAGATGGATGAAGGCGCTTCAATGTTAGGCGAATGTGCTTTAATCGCTTACGATACTCCAATTAGAAAAACTGGATTATTATTCTACAACACATTATTTGATGAAAATGCAGCATGTCACTTTGCATTAGGTGCAGGCTTCCCAGATTGTATCAAAGGTGGCTTAGATATGTCTCATGAAGAATTAGTAGAACACAAAATGAACGAATCAATGATTCACGTTGACTTCATGATTGGTACTGCTGACTTAGATGTTGTTGGTATTACAAAAGACGGCAAAAAAGTCCAAATCTTCAAAGATGGTAACTGGGCATTCTAATTGCTAGTAGTTTTCCAAATATAACAAATCTATAAAAGCAATCGTCACGTCATCCGATGTGACGATTTTTTTGTTCATAACATCTATCTTCTTAAGTGAAGATATTGTCTCGTAGACACGTCCGCGTTTAAAAAAGCGGATCTTTAAATCTTGGTTATGATAATTAACTAATATTTCATTTATCTCTTCAGCAACATCTTGAGATATTTTAGGTCTTTCAATCTTTTTATTATCTTCATATGTACCTTCTAAAGATGGGGCTTGCTCCACTAATGATTTATATGGAGCCCACTTTTTCATTCCACGATCGCTCATTTCCTATGGCCTCCAATTTGATTATGTCTTTCAATAGCAGTACTTCCATCCATTAAGGCACTTGCTCTTAATATAGAGTTCTTACCGTATTTCTTATGTAACTTATCAATAGCTTTCTGCATATCTTGAATCTTAATTTGTTTAGTTCCGTCTTCAAATAGATTGAGCTGTCTATAATCATCATTTTCTAATTTTCCAAAACCTATTCCTACACGACGAACAAATCTAGATTCATCCATATGCTTGTTATAGATTTCTAGGCATGCTTTAAATAACTCTTCAGCGTTATCAGTGGATGTTAATAAAGACATTTGTCTAGCAAAGCCACCTTCTACTGAATATCCAATAAATAAAGACACTACATTAGTGAGTTTACCTTCTTCTCTCATTCTAAAAGACAAGTCATCAATCATTTCTCTGATGATAGTTTTAGTTTCTGTAGCGTTATAGTCTCTAGGTAAGACTTGTCCGATATTAAGGCTATGTTCTTTAGGAATATATACTTCATGAACATCAGCTTCATCAATACCATTTGCATGGTTGTACATTTGTTCACCCATAATACCGAATTTAGATACGACGAATTCTTTATCTGAAGTAGCTAAATCTCCTAATGTGTATATACCTAATCTATTTAATCTAACTTCTAATCGTGGACCTATGCCCCATATCTTAGTCAATGGAGTGATTGGCCACATTCTTTCTTTAATTTCATTTTGTCTAAGAACTGCGATACCGTTTTTCTCATGCTTAGCAAAGTTATCTAAAGCAACTTTAGCTAAGAAGAAGTTATCTCCAATGCCACCAGTAGCGGTTAATCCTGTTTCATCTTGTATCTTTTGAATTAACATCTCTACAAACTCAACTGGTGTCTTTTTATAGTAAGGAAGATAACTAGTCATATCAATGAATGCTTCATCAATTGAATAGACATGAATATCTTCATACGCAACTAAGCTAAGAATAATTGACACTACCTTACTAGACATCTCAATATATCTAGCCATACGTGGTGTTGCATATATATATTTATAACTCTTTGGTAGTTCCTTAACTCTACATCTAGAAGGAACACCTTTAGCTTTTAGATAAGGAGATACGCTTAAAACAATAGTGTTAGGGCTTCTTGAAATATCCGCCACTACTAAAGATGTTTTGAAAGGGTCTAGACCCCTATCTAAACACTCTACAAAAGAGTAAAAAGCTTTTAAGTCAATAACAGCAATCTGTCTTTCTTGATTCATAGTCTCATTGTATCAAATCAGTACTTAATTGTCTTAAATAAGACACAGTTTTATAATATAAAGGAATTTTGGAGAAAAATATGAAAGCAATTATAGACATTAAAGACTACGGAACTATTAAAGTTGAATTAAATCCTAAAGAAGCACCAATCACAGTTGAGAACTTCGCAAAACTCGCTAAAAGTGGCTTCTACAATGGTTTAACATTCCATAGAGTTATCAAAGGATTCATGATTCAAGGCGGTTGCCCAAAAGGTAATGGCACTGGTGGTCCTGGATACGAAATCAAAGGTGAATTTGCTGCTAATGGTGTTCAAAACAACATTTCACATAAAAGAGGTGTTATTTCAATGGCTAGAGCATATGACCCAAACAGTGCAGGTAGTCAATTCTTCATCATGCATAAAGACGGTAACTTCTTAGATGGACAATACGCCGCTTTTGGCGAAACAGTTGAAGGTATTGAAGTAGTTGATAAAGTCGCTGCTGTTAAAACTTCTCCAAATGATAAGCCATTAACTCCAGTAGTTATTAACACTATCACTATTGAAGATTAATCTCTTCACGGGTCTGTAGCTCACCTGGGAGAGCATCTCGTTCGCAACGAGAAGGTAACGAGTTCGAGTCTCGCCAGATCCACCAAGTGAAAAAATAAATGTCGTAGTCCAAATCCGTCCGTCCCCGATGGGACAGTCCAGATCGTCCTACGGTAGTTTGAATAGAAGTCGTCAAGAATGGCGGCTTTTTTGCTTTCAAACCCTGATTTCTTCTTGTTATAATCCTAAAAAACTTTTTATAATGAACGCATGAAAACACAAGAAACCCCTAAAGTCCATTTGGAAAAGGTTACATGGGATAACTATTGGAGGGTCATCCATCTCCAAGTGAACAAAGAACAAAGAAATTTCGTCGCGACCAATACGCTTAGTTTGGCCCATGCTTATCTCAACACCATGGAGAATGTTCCAACATGGCCCTTTGCTATTTATTTCGGGAAGAAGATCGTCGGTTTTGCCTTGCTTTGCTATTTCGGAGATCGCGATTCCTATTTAGAGGATAATCCGATTCCCTTCATCAAGTCTTCTTACCATATTGCGCGCCTTATGATTGACCGCCGCCACCAAAGACGCGGCTATGGAAAAGAGGCATTACAGCAAGTCCTCGAATTCTTCCGTTCTCAGCCTGCCGGACCAGGGGCATATGTCACACTCTATTACGAGATGGAGAACGAAGCGGCCAAGAAGCTTTATGCATCCTTTGGCTTCGTTGAATATCCGGAAAGTTTCAAAGAAGGCGATGAGATGCCAGCTTACCTCAAATTGTAAAATCTCTGCAAAACCGAGCTAAATGAATGAATTTTGAGTGGAAAAGCTCGGTTTTTTCTTGTTCGCGAATGACTAAATACATAACATAATACGGATAAAGACTTTTGTGCGATTCTTGATAAATGAGTTTGTGTAACTACAAATATCATTAGAGACAATCAATCGAAGTGTTTTGTAAATTCATTTATAATAGAAATATGGCACCAAAAACAAAACACTACTTTTCCGAACTCCCAGAAAACTATATTTCTGATTATGTAATAGATGCTAGTTCCAAAAAAACTGGCAATATTGTTATGATTTTGTTTCCTATTTTCTTTGCACTTACATTTGTTATTTGTGAAGCGATTAATGGTTTTAATTTTGCCATCGAATTCAAATTAGCTAGAACACTCGTTGCTTCTGTTGTTTTTATTCCAACATACTTCTTTATGATTATAGTACACGAACTTATCCATGGACTTTTTAACAAGATTCTTACTCGTGAAAAACTTGTCTTTGGTTTCTCTAAAAAAAGCGCTTATTGTGGGACCCCATCTATTTATATCAAGAAAGGGGCAAAAATCGTTATTGCAATGGCGCCTTTCTTTGTTTTGTTAATTGCTTTAATTATTCCACTTATTTTTGTTAAAGATCCTTTCTATTACCTATTAATAACTATCCTTTTAGGATTGCATGTCGGAGGTTGCTCTGGCGATTTGGTGGAGTTTTTCATTCTCCTATTCAAATATAAAGGAAAAGAAGTATTGGTTTTGGATATAGGACCATCCCAAACAATTTATATAAAAGCCACTAATAACAAGTGAAAAATCTAGGTTTTTGTTGCCTTGGAGAATGAAGGAAATGGCGGTGATTATAACGCCGCTTTGCTCATTATGCTCAATGATGATTTTATCGAAAGAATGCTAGATAAGTTCTTCGCTAAGAATACTTATAATGGCATCCTCTCCTCATATGAGAGAAAAGACTTCGAATCATTTTTTTGATCTGTTCACTCATTTAAAGGCGTTGAAGGAAACCTAGAACTAAGTTCCTTTCGATATTAGTAACGTTATAACGAGGCAACTAGAAGCCTGAAAGAAGTTAACATTGATAAAGAAATAGATGAACTAAGAAAGAGATATAGTTTCGTAGAAGATACAAATAGGAATAAATAGAAAGAAAAAGCCTCCATCAGTATGGCACAGATAGAGGCTTTTTAAACCTTTTGAACGTTTATGGGGTGGTCCAAAAGTTTTAATCTTAGTTATTAACTATTTTATTTAATTGGATACCATTAACTAATAAAGAATAACCAATATTGCCATGAGCAATTGTGATTTTTTGTGTTGTTGCAGTAACAACAATTTTTGCGACAAATTCTACTTTCTTGAATTCTGTATTGGATAATCCAAGAGTAGACCAACTATCTTTTGTTGTAGGATTATAAACAGTATCATCTACTTTTATGAAATATCTATAATCATCCTCAGAAGTTGTATCTGAGCCACCGCTTTCTTCAACAGTGCCATTAACGCAAAGTTCTGCTTTAGCCATGTTATACCATTTTCTATTTCCATGGCTTGAGCTAGACATTTTAGCATCAATCTTAACTGAGTATTCACCTGGAGCAACTGTTACTTTTCCTTCACCTTCGCCAAGAGTCCAAGTATAATCACCTTTTAATTTGCCGTTGTCTAAGTTGCCAGCAGTTAATTGAGCGCTAGAAACATTTAAGTTAATTGTGTTTCCATCATCTACTTCTACAGGGATAGAACTCTTTGGAATTAATTTAAAGAAGTCAACTGTAGGTACTAAGTCACCAATAGCTTTAACTGTTAATGTGTTTGCACCTAAAGCAACTGCTACTTCACCAACTTGATAAGAAGTAATTGCGCTACCAGAGATAACTAAGTCAACATCGAGTGTAGCTTTTGTAGTTCCTACTGTGAATTCTAAGTTTTCAGCTACTTTACTTTCAGTGTATGTATAGCCGTTAGATCCACCGTTTGCTCTACCAACTAAGAAGATAACGTAAGTTTCTGCATTAGCAGCATTGAATGTATAAGTTAATGTTGCGTCTTTTGGCCATACTTGAGTTACTTTACCACTAGCGTTAGAGCTTGAGCTTGGTGTTCTATATGTGATACCTGCTGCAGCAGCGTCTTCTTCATTAAGTTCTGCTTCGAATCGTACTTCACCTGCTAAGAGTTTTTCTGTAACAGTGATTGTAACTCTAGTTGTTTTCATTCCATCTTTCTTGAGAATAATACTTGCTGTACCTTTAGCAACACCAGTTACTAAACCAGTCTCACTGACAGTAGCTACTGAAGTATCAGAAGATTCATATGTGATTCCTGTAGTTGCAGAAGTGAGTTGAACTGTTGATTCTGCTTCGATAGTTAAATCTGTTGCAGGATTTGTAATAGTAATAGCTTCTTTTTCAGTAGCAGGAACAACAGCGATTGTTGTTGCACCTTCTGCATAGATTTCTAAATCATCTAAATAAGGAGCATTACCTTTCATAGTGAGTTCTAACTTATTAGTTGCTGCTAAGTCAAACATACCGAAAGATACTTGTTTAAAAGTATATCCGCCTTGACCATCGCTATCTGTTGTATAGTTAACAGCACTTAAATCAATATCGGCATCATTAAATTTAGCATCAATTATAGTGCTTAATGGTTCGTATGATGAATTATGTCCCATAGTAACAACAAGTTCTGCTTTAACTGTTGCACTAGAAGTAAAAGTCAATGTTTCTTTATCGCCTTCACCAAAATATGCGACACATGTACCATCACGTGCGCTTGATTTTTCATAAATTGGTGTTTCTCCAGGACCACGGTTGCTATTTGTCCATGCTCCATCTGCAGAATAGTGATCTGCATCATTCCAAGCTATTTTTGCAGTAGCTTCTGGTCTAACAATCTCTAAAGCAAATTTGCCTTCATCGAATCCATCTTTTTTAGCTGAGATTGTTACTGGCCCGTATTTAAGGCCAGTTACTACACCAGAACCATCAACTGTAGCAATAGTTGCATCACTTGTTGACCAAGCGACACCATCTTTGCTTGCTGTAAGCTTGAGTGTGTTTCCTTTAATAATTGTTTTTGCATTACCTTCTGATGTAATTTGAATCTTTTCTAATTCAACTTTAATGGTAATGGTTCCGTCCTTATAACCGGGCTTTTTAGCTGTAATTTTTGTTGAGCCAACGCTCTTTGATTCAACTAAACCAGACGCATTAACTGTAGCGATTTCTGGATGTTCAGATTCCCAAGTTACTCCCTCGATAGAAGAACTGAGTTGAACACTTTCTCCTAAAACTAATTTGGTCTTTTTGTCAGCTGCTGAAACATCGATCTTTTGATCTGCTGTTTCTTGTGTGTCTGTTTTATCGCCACATGCGACTAGGCCCGCGCCCAAAAGCATACCTAAAACTGCAACAGGCACAAAAAATTTTTTCCCCTTCATTATGAGTTTTCCTTTCTTTATGTTGTCATAATAATCCAAAGACCCTATATTGGATTTTCTGACTTGAGCACCCTCATTATATAGCACCAAAAATGCAAAACAAAAGAATTATTTTTTAGTCAGAAATACATTATTTACTAAAATAATAATTTTGAGATTCAGTCTCAATTTCTTGTTTGTAAATTTTATACATTTTTCTTAATAAATGACTTTTTCTTATACATTTTTTAACATTTGTTTCGAGATCTAAGAAAAATATAATTTTCAATATCTAACCAAAATATAAGCTAAAATTGGCCAAAAATAAATAAAAAATACACAAAAGTAACTACAACGTTTTCGACAAAAGAATATAATTTTAATAAGAATTTGATGTACATAAAATATTTTTTCAAAATTAATTGTATTTTTATGTACACAAATGTATTATGAATAAGAAAGGAGATAAAACTGATGATTAAATGGTTTAATGTAAAAGCAAAAAAGGGTGTTGCTTCTTTGTATTCTAACAACATCACATTAAACACCACGGCTATGTACCCATTTGAAGACGCTCATAGGGTTCAAGTTGGAATGGATGACGATGGTAACATAGTTATTCAACCACTTAATAGAACAGTCGTGGAGTCGTTTAACTTAGATGAAAGCTGTCTTCTAAAGATCGAACGACACAAAAGTTTTGCGAGGATTTCCTCTACCGCTCTTATGAAGCAAATTGAAGATGTTCTCAAAATTTCCTTATCAAAAGTCCCGGTGCAGTTCGAAACATCTTGGGACCCAGAAGGAAATGTCCTTACAATTCTAGTAAAAGAAGGACTGATGTAATTTCTGCAGGTGAATCGAATACCTGTAAAAAAGGAGGGAAAGAAATTATGTGGCCATTATATGTAGCCATTGCAGTTGTAGTTTTTATTGGTTTAATTCTTATAGCTGCTTACACAAAAGCTGGACCAGATGAAGCAATTATGATTTCTGGTTTAGGAAAAAGAAAAATCTTAAGAGGAAGAGCTGGAATGAGAATCCCATTCTTCCAAAGAAAAGACAGATTATCATTAAAAGCATTCCAAGTTGATATTAAAACTCGTGAATCAATTCCAACTAATGAATTTATTAACATCATGGTTGATGGCGTTGCTAACTTAAAGATTTCAAGCAATCCTCAATTGTTAGAAAGAGCTTTCGAAACAATCTTAGGTATGGGCAAGAATGACTTAATTGATCAAGTCAAACAAGTTCTTGAAGGTAACATGCGTGAAATCATTGGTACTGTTGGTATCAGACAATTAGTTCAAGACAGAAAAGGTGTAGCAGAAGCTGTTAAAGAAAACGTTATTCCTGATATGCAAAAGTTAGGTCTTGAATTAGTTAACTTCAACATCCAAAACTTCTCAGATGATAATGATGTCATTAAAAACTTAGGTATTGATAACATTTCTCAAATCAGCAAAGAAGCTGCAATCGCAAAAGCAAACGCTGAAAGAGATGTCAGTATTGCAAAAGCAAAAGCTGAACAAGACGCTAACGAAGCTGAAGTTAACGCTAAGACAGTTATCGTACAAAAGAATACAGAATACGCTTTAAAAGAAGCTGAATTAAAGATCAAATCTGATACAGCAAAAGCAGATGCTGATGCTGCATACAAGATTCAAGAGCAAAAGAGACAAGAAGAAATCAACGTTGCAACAACTAATGCTGAAATTTCTAAGAGAGAACGTGAAGTTGAACTTGGAAACAAAGAAGTTGAATTAGCTGAAAAGAAATTAGCAGCTACAATCAACAAGAAAGCAGATGCTGAAAAATACGCTACAGAAAAAGCTGCTGAAGCTGAACTCTTCAAGAGAAAAGCAGCTGCTGAAGCTGAATTAGTTGAAGCTCAAAGAAAAGCTGAAATCAAGAAAGTTGCTGCTGATGCAGAAAAGAACGCTCGTGAACAAGCTGCAACAGCTGTCAAGATTGAAGCTGAAGCTAACAAAGAAGCTGCATTAGCTGAAGCAAAAGGTATTGAAGCTAAAGGCCAAGCAGAAGCTGATGCAATCAGAGCAAAAGCAGACGCTATGAAATCATACAACGATGCTGCAACATTAAAACTCATTCTCGAAAGCAACGTATTGCCAGAAACAGTCAGAGCATACTCAGAGCCAATTGCTGCTGCTCTCTCACAAATTGATGGTATTACAATGTACGGCGATGGTAATGAAGCAAAACTCGTTAGTGAAATTCAACAACACGGCGATCAAATCTTCGCAGGTCTCAATAAGACTTTAGGAATCGATTTAAAATCATTATTACTTGGATACTTCGGGGACAAGGTTATCACAAATAATAAAGGTAGCAAAAAAGCTCCTAAAGATACTAAAGAAGACTAAGGTATCAAATACATGACCCACATCTTAAAAAGATGAGGGTCTTTTTTTTATTATTTTTTTAGTCTACAATAAGCACCGTATGAATAAGAGCAAAGCTATTAGAAGAATATGTTTGAACGCAATTATGCTCGCGTTGTTCTGCATAGTTGGTATGTTTTCAATTCCTTTAGGAGATAACATCAAAGTATCTCTCCAACTTTTAATAGTCTTTATTATTTGTTTAACTATGGAAAGCGTTATCGATTGTCTTATCGTAACGTCTTTATATCTACTTCTTGGCTTATTTTTGCCGTTCTACGCAGGATTTAGCTTTGGCGTCACTCCAACATTCGGCTATGTTATTTCTTTCGTTGTAATAAGCCCAATTGTGTTCTTTTTGAATAAAATTCCTAGAATCTATCCACCAGTAAGAATGTTCATCGCATGTTTTGTTGGTCTTTTAGTCTGTTACACAATTGGAACATTATTTATGATGCTTTATCTAAAGTGGAATTTAGTTACTACACTCGCTGTTTCAGTACTTCCGTATATCCCATTTGATATAGCAAAAATCGTTATCGCAATATTAGTTGTTTTAGTTCTCCCTACAAAATTTTTTAAAAAAGATGAATAGTTTTTGCTAGTTAAAACGTCTTATTAAATGAGAGGGGAGCTAAGTGAAAACTAAATTCTTTGGAATATTACCACTACTTTTGTGTACTCATGCTCTTATGGCGGCAGCTCCAAAAGAAGTTAAATCATCTAACGAATATACTGATTTTACTGTAACTATAAAAGCTCTAGAAGAAGTAAACATTCCTGATTTTTTTGAGTTTACAATTTTTAATTATGGTAACGATTATTTAAGCAAAAAAGGTATTTCCCAAAACGGAATCGAAGAACAAAAAATTGTTCCAATTGAAAATATTGATTCTGTTCAAGATAACTTTTCTACCCTCATTAAGCCAAAAGAAACTTGCATCATTCAAAGCTACGTTGATCCAAAAGTATGGAAAATAGAAGAAGGGGAATTTAATGATTTTTATGGAACAAGTTATGAAATTAGAAATGATGTAGTTAATGTTTCAGGACCTTATGACGTTAAAATTACCGAAGAAGATGATTATAAAGTATTAGAAATTAAATGCGATATTGATGAGCTGCAAGAATTAGATACTCCTAAGATTGATTATTCTTATTTTTATGCAATCTCAATGACATACGATAGCGAGGAATTTTGTGTGGTTTCTGAACCTCAATCTGATTTAAATAAAATCATCACTAGATTCACTCCTAACCAAGAAATGGATCCTAGCAAACTCAAAATAAATAAAATAGATTCTTTTATATATGCTGATTACGTCATGAACTGTACTGATCCATTTGCTATCATGATCTTCAAACTAATGTTGATACTTTTAGCAGGATTAGGAATCTCTGGAATTATATTCGGAACAGTGGCTATTCATCATGGAGATAAAAAGGTTTTGAAACAATAAGCCTAGGAAATTTAATATAGTTTTCTTCTTAGAACATTATTTAAAATTAATAAAAAGGGGGCCGACATGAAAAAAAGAATTTGTAAATTAAATTTATTATCATTAGTTTTGCTCGCGCCTTCTTTAATGGCTACAACTAGTCAAAGCGATGAATCTATTATCAATTACACTGATTTCAATGTTTCAGTCAAAAATGTTGATGAAAACATTTATGAATTCACAATAAATAATTTTGGTGATGGTTACATACCAAAAGATACTTTTACAAGATATGACCAAAATCGTTCAGTTTCTCATTTTCAATATATCTCTGAAACTGAATATGATAGTAAATCTATCCAACTAATAAAGCCTAAAGAAATTTGCACAATAAAGGTTCACCCTAAAGAAGATGAATCCTCAACTGCTCTTGAAGAAGGATACATAAATGGTTTTGAAACAAACGCATATTTCCCTAATGAAAGTATAAGATATGCAACAGGGCCGTATACTGCTTCATTTTCAAGACATAGTGAATACAATACCTTGGATATTGATTGTGCCGTCAATGTAGTAAAACAAACTATTTACAAATATTCGTACTATTACGCAATTACATGGACGTACGAAGGCAAAGAATACTGTTCAATGTCTGAATCAGTATCAAAAATAAAATATACTATATCAATACCTTTTGAATCCGAAACAATAATTAATCCTGACAATGTTATTGTTAGCAAAATCGATTCATTTATGTCTATAGACCACGGGGAAGAAAATTCAAAACCTCCTAGTGATGCTTCTTTCTCATCAATGATAATGGCAGTTATTTTGACTATTTCTATAATTGGAGGATTAATTCCATTAGTTATTTGCCTATTAATCGTTCTTATAGCCGTAACCACTAAAAAGAAAAAGAAACAAAATAATGCTATAAGCTAAGATATCCTAAACTATTTAAGTTTTATTGGTCCATCCACTATATCGACTTCTTCAATGTCTGGATGGACTTTTAATTTTGCAAAATATTCTTTATCCACTCTGAATCTAAAATCTTCAAAGTATCTATTTTTTATTAAAGCAATTGCACAACCGCCAAAACCACCACCGGTCATTCTAGCGCCAATCGCAAAAGCATTCATAGATGCATCAACAATGGTGTCTAAATAATCTCCAGTCACTTCATAATCTTCTTTTAATGACTTATGAGATTCACATAGTAATCTACCCATTTCTTCTACTTTGCCAGCAGTCATAGCAGCGCTGAATTGTTGCACACGTTCGTTTTCAGTAACTACGTGTCTAACACGCTTAAATAATATTGGATCGTTTAACAATTTTTCACACTCTGGCAATTGATATTCGTAAAGTTGACATAAGTTGTCTATATTAAACTTTTGCTTAAGAATTTCTAATGCTCTATTGCATTCATCGACTCTCTCGTTATATTTAGATTTCACAAGATTATGAGGAATATTTGTTTTAAGAACGACAAATGAGTATGTACGTAAAGCCATATCTTTGTATTCATATTTAAACTTGCCACAATCAAGAAGTATTGCTTTATTTTTTTGGCCTAAAGCTATTGCAGCTTGATCCATAATTCCACACTTTAATCCGCAGAATTCATTTTCAGTTTTTTGAGCTAATTTAGCTATTGTTTCTAAATTGATTTCAAGCTTTAAAACATCGTTTGCAATAAAGAAGACTAAATCCAGCAATGAGGCAGAAGAGGATAATCCTGAACCAAGTGGAATATTTGAATCAATTAAGATATTCATTCCTTGAGTTATTTTGTATCCTTCTTGTTGAAGAATAGCAAAAACACCAAATACATAGTTTGACCAGGAATTTCTTTTCTTATATGAGATTGTTTCTAAATTTGCACTGAACTTAGAATCAAAATTATTTGAATATGCGACTATCTTCTTATCTTTATTTAATGAGTAAAGACCAGTCATAAAATATGAAATAGCGCAAGGTAAAACCTTGCCACCATTGTAATCAATATGTTCCCCAATAAGATTTATTCTTGCAGGAGTGCGATACGCACCAAGGCTATTACAACCAAAAATAGTCTTAAATTTATTTTCGAGTTCAAGTAGTTTGATTTGAGAGGAATTTTGTGAATTCATATCAATTTGATTCCATTTCTATTATAAGGTCTCATTTTTAATATGGGCATATTTATTAGTAATTTTAAAAAAATAACTAAAAATACTGCCTTATTTAATCATAGTTTTCTCTATCCATAATTCCTTACCTTTAATATACATTTTCAAAAAAATTTAATCAAAGAAAAAAGGTTGGTAGCCCAACCATTTATTTTTTAATATAATCCTTCTTTATAAACACCTTTATTCACTAATTTCTTAAGTGCTTTTACAACACCTGGTTTATCTTCTTTATAAGTGACTCCAAACCAAACTGAATCAGTATTTAAGATTTTCATTGTGGCCTCCCCTTTATTTACTAATTCATCCACCACAGTAGGTATCAAGAATTCAGATTTAGGTACGTTGATATTCTCTTTTAACCATATAGGGAACATATCTACTAACTTTTGGATTAAATCTTTATTGAATGCGAATAAGTTCATAGATACAAGTGCATCTTCGCTTACTTCAAATTCTTTAGATCCATCAAGTGGAGCAGCGACAATCTTACTATTTATTCTTTCAATCTTTGATTCAACTAATCTATCTAAGTTACCATTCTCATCTTGCAAGAGAACACCTCTTTTAACAGAACCATTTTCTGTCATTGTGTTACTTACTTTGAAAGCTACATTTGCGTACTTGCCTTCACTATTTTTAGGTAATGATTTTAGGTATTCTGCTGCTACTTTATAAGCATCATATCCGTAGAAGTCATCACCATTAATAATAATAAAATCTTCTTTAATTAAATCTCTTGCAGCTAAAATGGCATGTGCAGTTCCCCAAGGTTTTTCTCTATCTTCTGGTACTTTGAATCCTTCAGGTAAATCGTTTAAATCTTGGAAAGCATAGTCTACTTTAACTATCTTTTCTACTCTTTTGCCAATTGAGTCTCTAAACGCCTCATAGAAATCTTTCTTAATGATAAATACTGTAGAATCAAATCCAGCTCTTTTTGCATCATATACTGAATAATCTAATAAGAAGTTTCCAGTATCATCCATTGGTTCCATTTGTTTGAGGCCACCAAAACGAGAGCCCATACCGGCCGCTAATATTACTAATTGCATAAGTTTCTCCTTAAGTACTAAATATTATACAAATATCTAGATAATAAAATAATTGTTTTTGAGTCTTTAATTGAATTATCTTTAATCATCTTTTTGAGTTCTTCTTTTTCTACAAAAACTAAATCAAGGTCTTCATCAAAATCAAAATGTGTTTGTGTTTTGACACAATTTTTTGCGACATAAAAATAAATTATTTCATTAGTGTAACCAACGCTAGGATACATGCATCCATAACTTTCTAAAGATTCTGCTTTATAGCCAGTTTCTTCTTCAAGTTCGCGCAAACCTGCTTGATATGGATTTTCACCCTTTTCTAGCTTGCCAGCAGGTAATTCCAATATTTCTTCATGATATGCATATCTAAACTGCTTTACGAGGGCAATTTTGCCATCTATTTCCATGAGAAGACATACACCACCGTGATGACTAACGTATTCTCTTGTAGTTATAGCACCATTAGGACATAAAACTTTATCGTTATGAAGAGTTATTACCCTTCCTTTAAAAAGTATCTCTCCGGAGATTTTTTTCTCTTCTTTTTTCATATTTTTTCCATCTATTTTAGTTTAATTCTAAAATTTCATTCCTTTTTGCTTACAAAGTTTCTTTAACGCATCTACATAACACTGTTTTGGTCTGATACGAATTGATGGATCTTCACTTCTCCATGTTCTACATGTTTTTGGATTTACTTGAACATGTCTAGCAATATCGCTGTATGTCATTACTTGATTAGCTGGTAATTCATAAACAAGATAATTAAACATCTTCATTAAATCTTCATAGGAAATATCTGATGGAGGGCTATTTTTATCATCGATAGTTTTTTCTCTATATTGATTGCGAGTCAAAGAAAGTTTTCCATCATCGCCTTCGAGAGGAATTTTTGCCATTGTAACAGTATCAGATGATTCGCCTCCTTCCTTATTATTCCCAGGGAAGGAAGGAGCTGAATTCGACCTCTTAATATATTCATCAGCCACTATACATAAAGCCTCACTTTTTGTCAGTTCTAATCCTTTTTCAGCACTCATCAGCTTTCTTAATAATTCAAGCTTTTTCCATTCATCTTTTGACACTGTAATAGCTACTCTCAATTTT
Organism: Bacilli bacterium; assembly: GCA_017651565.1. Taxonomy (GTDB): domain Bacteria; phylum Bacillota_I; class Bacilli_A; order RFN20; family CAG-826; genus RGIG9670. The sequence continues at coordinate 22,943 of JAGCCQ010000030.1, forward strand.
CCGTGTTTAATCATACTTTTCCTCGTCACACTAGTGTTACACTTTCGTATCACTATTGTAACACCTATATCAATAATATAAAATAAAAAATAAATTTTTTTTATATACATTAGAAGATAAATGTTTTTTCTCATACAATTCAAAATCAAAATAAACAAAAATAAGATATAATCTAAAAAAATGTACTAAAACTCCCGATAAAAACCGTTTAAGATCTATACAATAAAAAACCTCACTTAATAATTGGAGAAGATAACTAAAAAATACTAAAAATAGTGCCTTCATTTATTAAGTAAATCGTATGTCTCCAACACTCCCTACTTCCCCACCTCCCGATGAGGAGGGAGGAGGGAGGTAGGGAGGGAAGGAATTAAGGAAAAACAAGTAAACAAAAAAATAAATTTTAGCCATAATTAAACATTGAAAATTTGCTAAAAATTATCGGAGTGGTAAGAATAATAGATACTTTTGTCTGTTCAAAACCAAAAAGTTGGTGATGAATAATAGGATACTTTTGTCTGTTTTTGCTTATTTTTAGCTGTTTTAAGCGTGATTTATTATATTTTTGAGCACTTATAGTAATTAATTTTTTTCGTGTCTCAGAAGGCCTTTTTTGTCGTTTTTACAAAAAAAGAACTTATAAAGTTCCAATAAAGTGTTGGCTGCACTCTATTTACAAAGCTTTTTTAAAATCAAAAAAACAAAAATTTCCAAATTAAAAACTGCCATATAAATTCAAAAATAGCTAAAAATACCTATATATTTGGTAGCAGTAGTGGTGGTAGTGGGGTTTAAGTATATAAAAAGCCAACTCGCAAAGAAAAAGAGCCCGCATTGGACTCTTTTTTAACTGTTAAGCTTTCTTTGGTTTTTGTTTAGAAGCTGAACTGATATCTTTTTTGATTTCTACAATCATTGCTTGTTCAGTCTCTTCAGAATCTTCTATTTCTACGCCATCCAAAATATCCTGCAATTTATATTCACGTTTTAAGTAATGAATCGTTTGAAAACCGATTATTGCAGTTAATGTTGCGTTAATCATTCCGTCAGTAACACTCCCAATTACAGTAGAAATAAATGGAATTTCCTTAGCGGCTCCTCCTATAAGTTTACCTATTCCACCTGCAATAGAAGAAGTGGCGCTTTGTACGCCATACGCAAGTAGTGCATTAGCAATTACAGTTTTGTATATTTTTAGCATCTGAGTATCGTTAGGTCTATAGCCATATAAAAAAACGATTTTTTTTATTAAATTAATCTCAGTTACAGTAACAATTAAAGTATCAACTCGCTCAGATTGAGAAATCGAAGTAGTTAAACCAACTTGAAATGACATATCTCTGATCATTTTTCTTGATGCTTTTTTGATATCGGTATTATAAATTTCGGTTAAAGCACTGCTTAAAGCTTTGCTATCTTTTTTTGCTCTTGCTGAAGCAATAGGAGCAATTTTTGCATCAGAATACCATCCATTTCCTTTGGTTGAAACAGACAAGTCAATCATCTTATCTGCGATTTCTTCTCTTAAACGAGCGTTATGTCTTTGCGCTGCTCTAGCATTCTCATGATTAACATTAGTTTGGAAATGCTTACTTGTTGAAATCCTAACAATAGGAATGACGTATAAAAAGATTATTATTAGTGCGCTTATACCGATGCCAATAAACCCAAATATTTCATTCCATTCAAAGAGTTTGCTAACAAACGAAAATAACATGCAAAAAATAATAATTCCGATTGCGGAAACAAGAAGAACAAAAAATAATTTTACTTCTTTTAAATTTCTTGGTTGAGTATATTTATCAATATACTCATCAAGCGATATTTTATTTTGTTCTTTTTTAGGTTCAATATTAGCCATAATAGTCACCTTTCTTGGAAATCATTATATAGAATTTTTTGACATGAAAAAAACAAATACTTCTTAATTATCAAAAAACAATAAATAAACTCAAAATAAAAGTGGTTTCCATAAACAAATAGTTTTAGGTTAATTTTTCATGCAAAAACTTCGAAAACTTTAGTGAATTAACCTATAATTTGTATTTTCTTTGCAATCAGATATCATTTTTTTAATCATTAATAGACAATTCTTTAAATTTGTTAGACAAAATTAGTCATAAATTATGGAGATTTTCCTTTCGAATTCCTTAAAAAATTGTAAAGTTTAAAATTAAAACTAATCAAAGGAAAAATATTTGTTTTTCCAATTTTTGTTTTAAGTTTTATTAAATAAACTGTTTCGATATCGCAGAATTTTTAGCATTTAAAATTTTCATAAAATTACGGTATTTTTAGTAACAAAAGATATACAAAAATATCAAGGAATTTTTTTTATTAGTAAAGCAAACACAAACCGTATGCATTTTAAGGTTAATTTTGATTAAATACGCATCTTTTTTAAACAAAAATATAAAATTAATAAAACAATTATTTTTAAAGAATTAAGAAGTAAAAATTTACTTTAAAATCACAAAAAAATAATTAAAAAATGATTAGTAATTGATTTTGTTCATTTATTTAGAAAAAAATATAACATTTTTGTCTTTTTTTCGACCTTGAAATAGATAACATAAACATTAATGTTTAAAAAAGATAATCAGACCTATCTTTAAGCAACAAATTTGTCTTAGTCCAAATATCTATGATCAAATTATTTCTTTAATGTTTTTTTCACAATTATATTCTTAAAACTAACAGTCAAAAAAATAATTAAAATACGGTTTTTTATTCCTAAAAGATTAAATTTTTTCAACGTAGAATATAGTGTTACATTAGAAAAAAACTCAGAATAGCTAAAATTAGTAAATAGATTGTAATAAAAGAATTAGCATAAGTTGATCATTGCTTAGACAATAACCAAATAAATATTTTTCCATTTATTCAGCAATCACTTGTTATTTTTAGCTAATAGAAGAGACATAGTAGATTCATATTCTTTTTGTCTTAATTTCCGAAGTTTCTAGAGGTCTAATTTTTTTGCCATATAAAATCAGACTAAAGTGAATAAAATTGCTTAAAAGGGCTGAAAATACGGCTAAAAATGCTTTTTTACATATAATTGCTCGACTATATCCTTAAAAAACACTTATTTTTCCACTTAAAAAGGGAAAATTTTTAAAATCCAATCAGGATATCTAATAAAAAGAAACGCAGTAGTGGTGGAGTATTAATTAATTCATTCATGAAAACCAACGAGAGTAAATTATAGCCAGCATTCCTTGTTTAGTTCTTTATCGATCTCCCTTTACTAATCTA
>JAGCCQ010000031.1 GCA_017651565.1 Bacilli bacterium
AAGATGGCAAAAACTCTTTCTAAAAAGTATCAAAATCTTGAGAATTTAATGAATGCTTCTTTAGAAGAATTATTAGAAATTAATGATGTTGGACCAGTCGTTGCAACTTCAATTTATAACTTCTTTAAAGATGAAAAGAAGATGGAAATTGTTAATAAATTGGTCGCTCTTGGACTTAATACAAACTTCCTTGGAACAACAGCTACAGCGGCTAATAATTACTTCTCAGGAAAGACAGTTGTTTTAACTGGAACACTCAGCTCTTATGGAAGAAAAGAGGCAACAGAAATCTTAGAAAATTTAGGCGCAAAAGTTACTGGTTCAGTAAGCAAAGCTACTGATTGTGTTGTTGCTGGAGTTGAGGCTGGAAGTAAGCTTGATAAGGCTCAAGCACTCGGCATTACAGTTCTCGACGAAGAAGAATTCTTAACGTTGATAAAATAACCTACATTTAATTATATGAAAGTGGAAATAATCTCCCCATATATAGTGGGAGATTTTCTTTTATTTAAAATAAAATGAAAATATGGTAAGATATGTCGCGAAAAGTAGGTAGTACTTATGAAAGAAATAAACAAAAACGTTTTGATTGAAGCAAGCGAAAAGTTATTGTTCAAAATGGAAGATTCTGAGTATGAAACCCTTTTGAAAGAATTCGATGTCATTACTATACAAATGACATTCCTTTCAAACTTAAAGGGTGTCGAGGATGTCCAACCAATGACTTTCCCATTTGCATGTAAAACTACATTCTTAAGAGAAGATGTTGCAAGTAAACCACTTGATAGAGATGAAGCTCTTAAAAATGCTGGTGATGTAGTTGAAGGCCAAATTCGTCTTCCAAAAGGTGGTAGGCTAATATGGGTTATTTACGTAGATCAATTAAAGAGATTCATGAGGCTCTTATTTCTGGTGCAGTTACTCCAGAAGAATTAGTAAGAGAGGCTCTCACTAAAGCTCATGATAATAACGACAATGCTTTTGAATACATCTGTGATAAAGAAGCATATGAACAAATCAAAGATTTGGGCTCTAAAGATAAAAATAACATGCTTTGGGGCATTCCTTTTGTTTGTAAAGATAATTTCTCAACAAAAGATATTCCAACAACAGCATCAAGTAATATCTTAAATGGATATGTTCCTATCTTTGATAGCGAGGTTGTAATTCGTTTAAAAAATGCTGGTGCAATTTTAATTGGTAAAGCAACACTTGATGAATTAGCAATGGGTGGTACAGGAACTACAGGTCACTTAGGTGATACTTATAACCCTTGGGATCCATCTCATAAACACCAAATCGGTGGTTCTTCATGTGGCTCTGCAGCTAGCGTTGCAGCTGGTATTGTTCCATTCTCAATTGGTAGCGATACAGGCGACTCCGTACGTAAGCCTGCAGGCTATAGCGCACTCGTTGGTGTTAAGCCAACTTGGGGAAGAATTTCACGTTTTGGATTATTCCCATTTGCTCCAAGTATGGATCATGTTGGTTACTTCACACGTAACGTATTTGATGGCGCTGTTTTACTTGAAACCTTAGCAGGCAGAGATGAAAAAGATTCTACTTCATCGACTGAAAAAGTTATCAAATATAGCGACAGTGTAGACGGCAATTTAAAAGGCAAAAAGATTGCTGTTATTAAGGAAATTGTAGATTCAATTACTAATGATGATATTAAGACTGCTTTTGAGAGTAATCTCAAAGAAATGGAAGAAGCTGGCGCAGTTATTAACTATGTTTCTATGGACAGCGACTTATTAAAAGCAATTTATCCTACATATATTGTTATCTCATGCGCTGAAGCAACTAGCAATAATGCTAACTTAGACGGTATTAAATTCGGTCCTAGAATGGGCGGACATACTTACGAAGAAGTTATGATAAATGCTAGAACAAAAGGTTTCTCAGAATTAATTAAACGTAGATTCGTTATTGGTTCATACGCACTTATGAGAGAGAACCAAGAAGAACTCTTCCTAAGAGCTCAAAAAGCTAGAAGGTTAATCGTTAATGCTGTTAATGAAATCTTAAAAGATAATGACGGTATTTATATGCCAAGCGCGCCAAATACTGCACCATTATTTGAAGGAAATAGCAGCAATAAACTTTCGAATGAATATTTGATTGCTGATAACTGTTTAGCTATCGGCAACTTTGGTGGATTACCATCAATTACTTTACCTTTAGGTTTCTCAAATGGTTTACCATTTGGTTCTAACTTAACTTGTAAGCCATTCGATGAAGCAACAATGTTTAGCATTGCTTCTGGAATTGAAAATATTACAGGCTTAAAAGATTTATCAGCAAAAGGAGGAAAAAGATAATGGAATTTGAAGCAGTTATCGGTCTAGAAATCCACGTTGAGATGAAGACTATTTCTAAAATGTTTTCATCAGCTCCTGTCACTTTTGGTGATGATCCAAACACTCAAGTAATGCCATTAGACATTGCTTTCCCAGGTACAATGCCAGTAGTTAACAAACAAGCAGTTATTAACGCAATTCGTGTTAGTAACGCTTTACATATGTCTATTGACCATGAATTATGGTTCGATAGAAAGAACTATTTCTATTCTGACCTTCCTAAGGGCTTCCAAATTACTCAACAAGCTCGCCCTATTGGAAGCAATGGTTTTTTAACCATTGAAATTGATGGAAAAGAAAAGAAAATCGAAATTGAACGTCTGCATATGGAAGAAGATACTTGTAAACAACTCCATAGCTGGGATTGTTCATTATTAGATTACAACCGTGCAGGTATTCCGCTTGTTGAAATTGTTTCTCGCCCAGATATGAGGAGCGGTGAAGAAGCTATGAAATACGCTGAAAAAATTAGAAGTATTGTCTCCTTCTTAGATGTTTCTGACGGTAAGATGGAAGAAGGTTCTTTACGTTGTGACGTTAACATTTCAATTAGAGAAAAAGGCACTACTAAATTAGGAACTAAAGTTGAAATTAAAAACTTAAACTCATTCCAAAACATCAAAAAAGCAATTGATTTTGAAATTACTAGACAATCTACTTTAGTAGAATGCGGAATTCCAGTTGTTCAAGAAACTAGAAGATTTGATGAAGGAAGCCAAGAAACAGTATTAATGCGTGTTAAAACAGACGCAGTTGACTATAAATACTTCACTGAACCAAATATTACTCCAATTGAATTAAGCGATGAATTTGTCGAAGAAGCAATTAGAACTTCTCCTGAATTAGCTGAATCAAAATTAGCTCGTTATAAAGCTGCTGGATTATCAGAATATGACTCAAATTTATTGATTTCAAATAAAGAAATTTCTGATTATTATGACGCAGTTGTTAAGGCTGGAGCTAATTCTAAATTAGCTGCTAACTGGGTTTTAGTTGATGTACAAGCAATCCTAAATAAATCATTAATTTCAATCAAAGAATTTAAAATTTCTCCTGAAAATTTAGGAAAATTAATCTTAATGGTTGAATCAAATAAAGTAAGTAATAAACAAGCTAGAGATATTTTTGCTGTAATGGTCGACAACAATAAAGATCCTGAAGAAGTCGCATCTTCTATTGGCGCTACACAAATGTCTAACGAAGATGAATTAAAAGCTATTATTGCAAAAGTTTGTGATGAAAACGCACAATCTATCGTCGATTATAAAGCAGGAAAAGACAGAGCTTTAGGCTTCTTAGTCGGTAAGGTTATGCAAATTACCAAAGGTAAAGCTAACCCAGCTATGACTAGTAAATTAATTTTAGAAGAAATAAATAGGAGATAATTATGTCCATTTTAGTTACAGGCGGTACTGGCTTCATTGGAAGTCATACTGTTGTTCAACTCTTGGAAAAAGGTTATGACGTTGTAATCGTCGATAATTTAGTAAATTCCAAGAAATTAGTTTTAAATCGCATTCAACAAATTTCTGGTAAGATGCCAAAATTTTATGAAGTTGATTGTTGTGATGAAGAAAAATTCAGAAAAGTTTTTGAAGCTGAAAAAATCACTGATGTTATCCATTTTGCTGGATTAAAATCAGTTGCTGAAAGCGTTCAAAAGCCAGATTTATATTTCTCAAATAACGTTGGTTCCAGCAAAGTTTTAATGAAACTTATGAAGGAATTTGGCGTTAAAAATCTCGTTTTCTCAAGTTCTGCAACAGTTTATGGCGTCCCAGATCACGTTCCACTAAAGGAAACTGATAATGTCGGAGGATGCACTAATCCTTATGGCCAAACTAAGTTAGATATTGAATATTTATTAAAAGATTTTAGTAAAGAAAATCCTGATATGAATATCGCAATTTTGAGATATTTCAACCCTATCGGCGCTCACCCATCAGGCTTAATTGGTGAAGATCCACAAGGAATTCCAAACAATTTAATGCCTTATATTACACAAGTTGCCGTAGGCAAAAGAGATCACTTAAATGTATATGGTAACGACTATAAAACTGTGGATGGAACAGGCGTACGTGATTACATCCACGTTGTAGATTTAGCTAGAGGACATTTATGCGCTTTAAAAAAACTAGAGCAAAAACCTGGATTAGTAGTTTATAATTTAGGTACAGGTAAAGGTACATCCGTTTTAGAACTAGTTAGCGCTTTCGAGAAAGCTAATTTTATTCATATACCATATGTCATTTGTGACAGACGTCCAGGAGATGTCGACGAGAACTACGCCGACAGCTCTTTAGCCTATGAAGAAATGGGCTTTAAAACACAGCTTACTATTTTTGATGCCTGTAGAGACTCGTGGAATTGGCAAAGTAACAATCCTAACGGGTATGACGAAGGAGATAGTAATGAGGGAGTTTGCTCTAAAAGTAAATGAAGATAAATTAATCGGTCACGCTTGGGAAGTTAAAGATCCTATCGCGAACGTTGTTATATTCCAAGGTATGGAAGAATATGGTCTCAGATATGACCATTTCGCAAAATTTTTAAACCAAAATTGCATTAATGCTTATGCATTAGATTGTTATGGCCAAGGCTCAAATGTAAAAAGTGACTTTTCAAATGAGTCTTTTTGGCCTGAAGATGGCTTTTTCAAAATGGTGGATGCCCACTACTGTATGGTCGAAGAAGCTAAGAAAAATGGTGCAAAAACTTATGTTTTTGCTCACTCAATGGGCAGCTTTATGGGTCAAATGTTTATTCAAAGACACCCAGGAGCAGTAGATAAAATTGTTTTATGTGGTACTGGTAGTAAAAAACCAGGTATGGGACTTGCAGTGATGCTTGCAAAAAGAGCAGGAACTGGCAAGAAAAGATTCCAAAAAGCTAAGTTCTTAAACAAGATGATGTTTGGGAGTTTTAACAAGAAAATTCAGAATCCAAAAACTGATTATGACTGGTTAAGTTATAATGCTGAGAATGTTGAAAAATACGTCAAAGACCCTCTTTGCGGATTCGGTCCAACCAATGGATTCTGCTATCAATTTTTAAAAGGATTAAAAGCCATGTACACCCTAGATGGCTTAAATAATATTGATAAAAATCAGAGCGTTTTCTTGATTTCTGGAGACGCAGATCCTGTTACAAATTACGGGAAATGCACTCAAAAAATGTTTGATTTATATAAGAATTTAGGCTTAAAAGAGGTCCAAAAAAAGATTTATTCTCAAGCAAGACACGAGTTAATTTTCGAAGCTTGTAGAGATGAAGTGTATAAGGACATCCTAGACTATCTCCTAGGGTAGACTAGGAATTCATATACTATGTATATGCGCCTGTAGCTCAGTCTGGATAGAGCAACCCCCTCCTAAGGGGTAGGTCGAACGTTCAAATCGTTTCAGGCGCGCCAAATTTGTGGCGAAAAATAAAAGAGAGAAGGCGTGGCCTTCCTTTTTTTGACTTACAAAAAGAAATTTTTTAAGGGATAATATTAATGTATGAATCCACAATTCCAGGTTGACCAAACCGTCATCCACAAGAGAGAAGGTCTTGCGAAGATTGTTTCGACTGCTCTGATTGCTGACAAGCAGTACTATCTTTTGAAAGCCGCTCGTGGAGATGGCGAGATGATATACGTGCCTGGGGACTCGAGCACGAGCATCATACGCCCGGTCATGAGACCTGAAGAGGCTCAAGAAGTTTTGGACTACATGGCCTCTGTAAAAATGGAGTACACATCCAACACAAAACAAAGACGTGACTTCTATAAGAGACTCTTAAATTCTGGTGAAACTGAAGACATTGCTTTCTTAACAATGCAGCTAAGAATTTATGAGTTATCCAATCACGATTCTGAGAATCCAGATATGAAGCTTGGCATAATGGATATTGATATGTTATCAAAGGCCGATAACATACTCATGGATGAACTTGCTCTTACGTTTGATAAGAGTAGGGAAGACATAAAAGAATTCATCTTCAAGAAGATCAATAGATAAGACTATCGGAAAGATAGTTTTTTATTTACCTAGACGGCATTAAAGCGTTGAGTCTAGGTCTTTTATTGAGCCGACAATATTTCTGCTCTTAACTTGGCTAAAAAGCTCAGTTTTTGTTCTATATCCATAAGAAACCAAAATGTATGAAATCTCAGCATTAATCGCTGATTCTTCATCTACATTTGTATCGCCTATGTAGGTTATTTTCTCTTTTGGAAAATTTAATTCATTTATTACTTTATTAATTAGATAAGGATGTGGTTTTTTTGGATGTTCAATATAACTACCTTGAATATAGTCAAAAAGCATAGGAAACATAGTGGTAATTAACTTAACAGTTGCATCGTGATCTTTATTAGAAACAACAGCTAATTTGTACCCTTTTGTCTTTAAAGAAAAAAGTAGTGAAGTAATGCCAGGATAAGGCTTAGTATTTCGTGATAAATTTTCTAGATAATAAGCTTTAAAAACTTTATGCAATTCGCCAAGTAATTTTGAATCTGTTCCTTGTGGCGCGCTACGTTCAATCAATTTAATTGTGCCATTACCAATTGCCTTACGAATTTCTTCTCTTGTTCTTAATGGAAATGAAAATTTTTCTAATGCAAAATTGACTGCATTTTTCAAATCATCAAGTGTATCTATCAATGTTCCATCAAGATCAAAAATAAGTAATTTATTCATCGGGCTCTATTATACTCAATAAAGAGAATAATAGCATTTACTATGTTTTTTTATTTATATAAATTTTAATTTATAATATAATCTCGTTATGAAATTTAACAAGAACCTATACAAACTTGAAAATAAAAATAGCTTTTCTACAGCAATTGATAGAATAAAAGCTTACAAAGCATCACATCCAAATAACAGAGTTATTTCTTTAGGAATCGGTGATGTTAGTTTTCCTGTTGTTTCTCATATTGCAGACAAAATGATCGAAGCTATTAAAAGAGAAACTGGTTCAGATTTCGTTGGATATGGCAATTATTGCGGAATCCCAGAATTAATAGATGCGATTAGAGTAAATGAATATCCTAATTTTTCAAATGAAGAAATCTATGTTTCAGATGGAACTAAAACTGATTCCGGAAGCATCTTAGAAATTTTTGATAAGGACGCAAAAATTGGTATCTATAATCCAACCTATCCTATTTATTTAAATAGTACTTATTCGTTGAATAGAGATATCGAATTAATTGATTCAGATGATCAATTTAATCCTGTTGTTCCTAATAAGCATTTTGATGTTCTTTATGTTTGTTCACCAAATAATCCAACAGGAATTAATTATTCATATGATGTTTTAAAAGCGTTGGTGGATTATGCAATAAAAGAAGGATGCGTTATCATTTATGATAATGTCTATTTCCGTTTTATAAATAGTGGCGTTAAATCTATTTATGATGTTGATGGCGCTAGAAAACGCGCCATTGAATTAAGAAGCTTCTCGAAACATGCTTCTTTTACAGGCATTAGATGTTCATATTATGTAGTTCCAAATGAACTACACGAAGACGTTAATAAATATTGGAGACTTAGAACTGTTAATAGATTTAATGGTGCTAGTTATGTTGCTCAAGTTGGAGCCTTAGCAAGCTTTGATGAAGAGGCAAAAAAAGATATCGATAAAAACATTCTTTACTATAAAAACAACGTAAATTATCTTTTAGATAATTTTACTAGACTTGGCTACGGAGTAAGCGGTGGAAAAGACGCCCCTTACATTTGGGTCAAAGCTAAAGATGGACTTAATAGTTGGGAAGTTTTTGATAAATTTTTAAACGAATTGGAAATAATTATTGTTCCAGGAATTATCTTTGGAAGTAGGGGAGATGGCTATTTTAGAGTCTCTGCTTTAGGTAAGTTTGAAGATATTAAGGAAGCAATAAATAGAATCGAGAGATATGAAAAAAAGTAAATTAATTTTAAGCATTATTACATTAGTATGTTTAGGCCTTGGATTTTTATTAGGATTTGTTGCACCAGAATTTTCTAAGAGCATTAAATTCTTTGGTAACTGGTATATTCAAGAATTAAAAATCATCATTGGACCAGTTATTTTCGCTAGCATTTTTGTCAACGTTTTAAAACGTAAAAAAGGCAGTTCTTTAACTTTGTTAAAAACAATTGGATTATTTGTCGTAATGTTTATTGTTACTTTCTTATTAACTGCTGGAGTAGTAGCTATTACAAAACCTGGCGCAGGATTTGTTTTAGATAATGCAGCAAATATGGAAGAAGGTAAAGAAGCTGACTTTGGCGTTCTTTCGATATTGAAACATTTAATTCCGAGTAGCTTAGAAGATGTATTCTTAGGAAAGAGTATTTTCTTATTTATTGTTGTTGCATTTATTTCTTCTTTGATTGTTTCGTTTACTCCAATTAAAGATAAAGCTGCAAATGTTTTTGAAGTAATTAGAAAATACTTAGGATATGCATTGCAAATTATTATTTTCTTAACTCCACTTGCGGTAATTCCATTAGTTGCTAATTCAATCGTAACCTATGGTTCTTTGTTAATTGAAGCAGGTTTAAAGTACATTTTATTTGCTTGGGGCTGTTCAATCTTGGCGCTTATTTTAGTTATGATTCTTCCTGTCTGGCTCATCGCAAAAGTAAACCCAATTACTTATGTAAAGAATGTTGCGAAGGTTTGGCTAGTTTCGTTATCAACTTGTTCTTCAGTTGCAACTTTGCCTCATACAATTAAATGTTGTAATGAAGACTTTGGAGTTGATGAAAAAATCACAAATGTCGTTGTTCCTTTAGGATGCACAATTCATATGTGTGGTGGCGCGGTTTCATTTGCATTGCTTGGCTTATTTGTTGCTCAAATGAGTGGATTCACAATCACGTTTGGAACATTCTTACTAATGATTTTATGTGCAACTTTAATCAATATGGCTGCTCCTGGTATACCAGGAGGAGGAAAAGTAATTGGTGTTTCCTACTTAATGATTTTTGGATTACCGGTTGATGGATTCTATGGCTTCTACAATGGTATTTATTCACTTTTAGATATGTCCTATACAACATTAAATGTTACTGGTGATATCTCTGCAAATATCATTCTTAATAAATTCGAAAAGAAAGAAGAACCTCATGTTGAGGAATCTTCTATAGAAGAAAATGCTATAAAAGAGTAATATTAGAAATACATGAAAAAAGAAAATGACGGTATCAAAATCATAGCCAATAACCGTAAGGCACATTTCAATTATTTTCTTAGCGAATTCACTGAATGTGGAATCGTTCTTTTTGGTACTGAAATTAAATCATTAAGAGTGCATTCATGTTCTCTTGCTGATTCTTATGTTATTGTTCGTAATGGCGAAATGGAAATTGTGAATATGCACATCAATCCATATGACCACGGAAATATTTTTAACCAAGATCCTTTAAGAAGCAGAAAACTACTTTTGCACAAAAGAGAAATCAGATATTTTGAAGAACAAATTAAGCGTGGTGGATATACAGTTGTTCCTACCAAAGTTTACTTCAAAAATGGAAGAGCAAAAGTAGAAATTGCTTTAGCAAAAGGTAAGAAATTATACGATAAACGTGAAACAATTAAGCAACGTGACTTAGATAGAGAGAATAGGTATTACTAATGAAAAACGAATTATTAAATTGGTGTAGAACAGGGGATTATCAAAGAGATAATTTCGACAAATTTCTTAAAGCTGTAAAGTTCAGTTTTAAAGTACCTTCAGTGCATATCACTGGAAGTAATGGTAAAGGAAGCACAGCTCACTTTTTAGAGATGTCTTATATTAACGCTGGTTATAAGGTTGGTTCTTTTACTTCACCATATTTATATGAAATTAACGAGTTGATTAAAGTAAATAATTCTCCTATCTCAGATGATGATTTTCAAAAGATTTATAAAGAATATGAAAAGCAATTTAAGAAGTTTGATTTAAGTGAATTCGAAGTTGAAACATTTATTGCTTTTACATACTTCACACAATCTAAGTGTGACATCTGTTTTATCGAATGTGGAATGGGTGGTGCTTTTGACGCAACTAATGTATTTGATCCAATCCTTTGTGTTATTACTTCAGTCAGTTTGGAACATACTGCTTACCTAGGTAAGACTGTTGCTGAAATCGCATATCATAAAGCAGGAATCTTTAGAGATGAAGTTCCTGTAGTTGTTGGAAAAATTAATGAAGAAGCTGAACTAGCTATTCTTGAAGCAGCTAGCGAACATAGAACAAAAATTCATAGAATTGTTGATCCTGCAAAATTGACTTTAACTAACAAAGGATATTCTTTCTCGTACGAAGTTTATCCAGATATAGTCGTAAATAATTTTGCTGATTATATTGTTGATGATGCTTGTATTGCTCTTGAATGTATCAACTACATTAAAGACCAATTTCCAATCTCAATCGAGAATATTCAAGCGGGTTTCGCTAGTGATACTTTAACAGCTAGAATGACTGTTTTATCAAAAGATAATCACATAATTATCGATGGTGCTCATAACCCTGAGGGATGCTATAAATTAGCACAAACAATTATGTCTAGATTTGATGGAAATAATTTCCACATTGTCTTTGCGTGTTTTAGAGATAAAAACCTCGAAAGAATGCTTGCAAATTTAGGCCAAATTACTAACAAAATTACACTCACAAGTTTTCCTCATGAACGCTGCAGAAATGAAGATGATTACTTCTTATTTTTAGGCGAATATGAATACAATGGCGACGTTATAAATTTAGTTAAAAATTTAAGAGAAAATTATCCTGATGATTATGTTTTAATCACCGGTTCTTTAGCTTTCGCTGGCTATATGCTAGATATGTTAAAGTAGGTTATTTTATGAATAGATTTTGCGGCATTGGGAAATTACCATTAACTCAAAAGATTGTTTTGGCAGGTCTTCTTACTGCACTTGCAACAATTCTTCAAAAAATCTTAGCAATCAATTATTTAGTTGCGTTGCCTTTTTTTAGAATTTCTTTTGGTGCACCAGCAATAATTGTTTTTGCTTCTATTTTCTTGGGGCCTTTCTATGGTGCTGCTGTAGGTGCTTTTTCAGATATTTTGGGCTACTTCATTTTTGATATGTCGTCCTTTGCATATATGCCCCAAATCACTTTAATTTACTTGTTACTTGGTTTTTCTGGATATTTTGTTTATGTCCTGATAAATAAAATCACTAATGAGAGATTAATCTTCATAACTGAAATTGGATTTTTGTTACTCTCGTTATTGGGGGTTTCTGCATATTTGATATTTGTTTACGAATGCGATTTGTTAGCAAAAATTTTAATTCCAATCGGTCTATTTGTCCTTTTAACGATTCTTGTTGTTTTCCAGATTATTTTCAACAAAAAAGAAGGCAAATTATACGCTCCAATTAACTTGTCTTTTACGTATTTAATTTTGGATGTTTTTGTATTAGTTTTATTCGGAAGTTTAATGAAAGCTTGGGCCTTCTCTGCAGATCTAGCAAGCTTGGGTTCACTTTATGTGACAATTCTAATTACTCAATGCTTTGTTATGATTTTTAACGTGGTCTTCAGTACAATCTTGTTATCTACTTTCTTCCGTTTAACAAAGAAGTATATGAGGTAGTGTATGATTGAGAATAAAAAACCAGAAATTGTCGAAGAAAACGAAGAAAATTCTGAAGAGTCAGCTAGAACTTTTGTTAGAGCAGGTTTTATCATCATTGGAAGCATCATTATTTTGATGGTTCTTTGCATTATTGCTATCGTGATTTTTGAAAATATTTAGATTAATATTTACAATCAAAAAAAGCGGTGCTAGACTATTGACGCAAACTTAAGATAGTGAGGATGTAATAAGATGAGAGAAAAAGTTCTTTTAATTTGCGAAGAATGCTTATCCAGGAATTACACAACAACTATCAAAAAAGATGGAAGCAAAATTCCTGAGTTTAAAAAGTTTTGTAAACATTGTGGCAAAGTTACAGTCCACAAGATTAGTAAATAAAGGAGGGACCTACTATGGGGCTCAAAAAATTTACAACTGATGTAGTTAAAGAAGGTAAAAGAGTTCGTTGGCCAAAGGCTGAAGTTCTCATTCCATCAATTGTTGTTGTTCTTGTTATTTCATTCTTAACTGGCTTAATCCTTTTCGGTGAAGACGCATTAGGTAAAGCTTTAATTGATATTCTTAAGAATAACACTAAATAGGAGGTGTAAATATGGTAGACGATATTAAATTTACAGACTCATCAACAGATATTGGCGATGAAAATAGCGATACATCCGCTAAGGGTGAAAAAGCTTGGTACGTTGTTAACTCATATTCAACACACGAAAAGAAAGTTGCTGAAAACTTAAAAAGACGTATCGAAACAATGGGATTGGAAAATCTTATTTTCCGTATCATCGTTGCTGAAACAGAAGTACCTGTCATGAAAGATGGTGTTGCTACTGGCAAAACTAGAATGAAAAACTTATACCCAGGCTATGTTTTCGTAGAAATGATTATGTCTGATTACGCATGGTATGTTGTTAGAAATACTCCAGGTGTTACTGGTTTCGTTGGATCTTCTGGTAAAGGTACTAAACCTTTCCCTGTACCAAGAGAACAAATTGAACCAGTTCTTAAGAGAATGGGCATGGTCGATGATTCTATGTACGATAGATACAATGAAGGCGACTATGTTAAAGTCATTCATGGACCACTCGAAGGTACAGAAGGTAGAATCATTTCTATCAACAAAGAAACAGGTCAAGTTGACGTTGAAGCTATCTTCTTTGGTAGATCAACTAAGATTGAAGTTGACTTCTCAGAAATCGAAAGAATCTAAAAAATTTCAAGAAAAATTAAGCGGCAGAAATGTCGCTTTTTCTTTTACTTTTTGTTGAAAAATAGTAGTGCAATTATTAACGTAGTTAAAGCAAAAGAAAATATAAAAATTGTAGGATAGAGATTTCGTTAAAAATGGTACATTTGTTTTTACCTCGTGAATCGCCTCCTTCTATATTTTTATTAAAAAATCGCTTGTGTTCGTATGTGTATATATGATATTCTAACAAAGCATATCGTCTTGCGCTATGAGAGGGCGCACGCGTATGTAAGAGTTTCATGGGAGAGCCGCGATGACTCACAAACCATGACACTGACAGAACTATAAGGAGGAAAGTCAAGTGAAAAAAATCGCTAAAGTTGTAAAAATGGAACTTCCTGGCGGCGAAGCTAAACCAGGTCCAAAACTTGCTGGCGCTGGTATTAACATGGCTAAATTCTGTACTGACTACAATGCAAAAACAGCAGACAGAAAAGGCGAAACAGTCCCAGTATTAATTACAGCCTATGAAGACAAGTCATACGACTTTGTCATCAAAACAAGCCCAGTTGCTGATTTATTAAAGAAAGCTGCTGGCATCGCAAAGGGTTCAGCTTTAGGCCGTAAGGCTCAAGTTGGTACAATTACCCGTGCAAAACTCAGAGAAATCGCTGAGTACAAATTACCAGACTTAAACTGCAATGACGTTGAGGCAGCTATGAAAGTCGTTGAAGGCAGTGCTAACAATATGGGCATTGTCGTTGTTGACTAAGGAGAATTGCTATGGTTAGAGGTAAAAAATATACTGCTGCTGCTAGCAAAATCGAAGCCAACAAAATCTATACAGTCGAAGAAGTCGCTGCATTAGTCAAAGAAACTTCAACTGTTAAGTTCGATGCAACTGTTGATGCATCATTCAAACTCAATGTCGATCCAAAACAAGCTGATCAATTAGTCAGAGGAACTCTCATCCTTCCGCACGGAAATGGCAAAACTAAAAAAGTCTTAGCTATTACTGACAAAACTGAAGATGCAAAAGCTGCTGGCGCTGATCACGTCGGTGGTGCAGAAATGATTGATAAAATCCTTTCTCAAAACTGGTATGACTTCGATGTTATCGTTGCTACGCCAAACATGATGGGTATTATTGGTAAAGCTGCTCGTGTCTTAGGTCCTAAAGGTTTAATGCCAAACCCAAAGACAGGTACAGTCAATCCAAACATTGCTCAAGCTGTTAAAGAAATCAAAGCTGGTAAAGTTGAATACCGTGTTGATAAAGAAGCAAATATGCACGTCTCTATCGCTCGCGTCAGCTTCGATGCAAGTAAGATCGCTGAAAACTTAGATGCATTATGTGCCGCTATCGTTAAAGCAAAACCAGCTGCTGTCAAAGGCACTTACATCAAGAACGCTGTTCTCCATACGACCATGGGTCCAGCTATTCCATTCACATTTAACGGTCGTATCTAATTAAAAAGATCACAATATACCATAGACAGTAACGGACGGAGTTAGTCTTAATAATGTTACCGAGGCGTATTTACATACCCGTATATTGGAGACTTTCAAAAAAAGAAAAGGAGGTCAAGAATATGAATCAAGCTGTATTAGAATCAAAACAAAGTATTGTTAAAGAAGTTACTGA
The DNA here is from genome assembly GCA_017651565.1 of Bacilli bacterium. Taxonomy (GTDB): domain Bacteria; phylum Bacillota_I; class Bacilli_A; order RFN20; family CAG-826; genus RGIG9670. Next base: position 14,785 of record JAGCCQ010000031.1, read on the forward strand.
AAAAGCAAAAGCTGCTTCTACAATTGTTGTTTGTGAATATCGTGGCTTAACAGTTGCACAACTTGAAGAAATCAGACGTGCTCTTAGAAAAGAAAACGCTGAATTATGCGTTTACAAGAACTCTCTTGTTGAAAGAGCATTCGATGAAATCGGCTATGCTGATGCAAAAGAAGTCTTAAGCGGCCCTAACGCAATCATCTTCTCTGAAGATACAATTGCTGGTGCTAAGATCGCTGCAAAGTATTCTAAGAAAACAGATGGTCTTCTCGCTATCAAAGGCGGCGTCGTTGAAGGTAAATTCAACAATGCTGATGAAATGAAAGTAATTGCAAAATTACCTGGCAGAGATGGACTTATTTCCATGTTCTTATCGTGCTTACAAGCACCTGTTCGCTCCTTCGCTTGTGCAGTCAAGGCTGTAGCGGACAAAAACTAATGCCTATAGGAGGAAACAAATCATGGCAAAATTAACAAAAGAAGATATTATTGCTTCATTAAAAGAAATGACAATCGTTGAATTAAACGATTTAGTTAAAGCAGTCGAAGAAGAATTCGGCGTCACAGCTGCTGCTCCAGTAGCAGTTGCTGCAGCTCCAGCAGAAGATGATGCTCCAAAAGGACCAACAGAAGTTACTTTAACTTTAAAGAGTGCTGGTGCTTCAAAAGTTCAAGTCATCAAAGCAGTTCAAGCTATCACAGGCTTAGGCTTAATGGATGCTAAGAAATTAGTCGACGGTGCTCCAGTCGCTATCAAAGAACACATCTCTCCAGTTGAAGCTGAAGAACACAAGAAAGCTCTCGAAGCAGCTGGTGCTGAAGTCGAAGTTAAATAAGTTTGCATAAACTTATTCTTCTCTGTTATAGGGGTAATATGTCACATTATTACGATTTTGACCCAAGTATTGAATCAAAAATTCGAGAAATTGAATTCGAAGTTCATGGGGTTAAAATGCGACTAAAAACCGATAACGGAGTGTTCTCAAAAAACCGTGTTGATGAGGGGAGTTTAGCCTTTTTGAAGGTATTACTCCCCCTCGGACTTACGGGCAACATTCTAGACTTAGGATGTGGATATGGCACTATAGGTTTAACTATCGCCAAATCCAATGAATCGGTAAGGGTAACCCTTGCCGACATTAATTCCCGCGCGCTCTCATTATGTGAGCGTAATGCGAGTGAATTAGGTTTAAGTCAACGAGTCACCTGCCTTCAAAGTGACATATTTGAAAAGATTGAAGGACGTTATGATTCAATTGTTGTTAACCCCCCAATACGTGCTGGTAAGAAAGTTACCTACGCAATGTATGAAGGTAGTAAGCAATTCTTAATTGATGGCGGATCACTGTTTATAGTAATTCGTAAGGCACAAGGAGCGCTTACAGCTTGCGAATATATCAAGTCAATATTCGGAAACTGCAAGCTCATTGATCGCTCTAAAGGATATTACATTTATCAAGCAGTGAAACAATTAGCAAAATAAAGGAGCCATTTATGACAAGAAATATTAAAGATTTAAAAAGATTAAACAACGATCGTGTCGACTATAGTAAGATTTCTGGTAAATTGCCTTTACCAAACTTAGTTGAAATCCAAACTAAGTCATACGAAGAGTTTAAAACTAAAGGCTTAGACGAAGTCTTTAGAGAATCTTTCCCAATCGAAAACTACACAAAAACATTATCCATTGATTATGTTTCTTGTAGATTCGGTGATATAAAACATGACATTTCTGCATGTAAAGACCAAGATTTAACTTATTCAGCTCCAATTTATGTAACTGTTCGTTTAATTAGAAAAGATACTGGAGAAATCCAAGAATCTGAAGTCTATATGGGTGAATTCCCATTGATGACAAAGAGTGGTACATTCATTGTCAACGGTGCTGAAAGAGTTATCGTCTCACAATTAGTTCGTTCACCAGGCGCTTATATGTCTGCAGAAAAAGACATTAAGACAGGTAAAGTAACTTATGGTGCAGACTTAATTCCAGGAAGAGGTACTTGGTTACAATTCGAAAGCGGCACAAAAGATATTTTAAGTGTCCGTATTGATAGACAAAGAAAATTGAACGCAACTGTTTTATTAAGAGCTTTAGGCTTAGAAAACAGTAAAGATATAAAGGATTTGTTTGGTAAAAACGAAGCTTTAGACATCACTCTTGCAAAAGATGAAGATGCTAAAATCGATTCTTCAGTCAAAGCTTTAATCGACATCTTTAAAAAGATGAAACCAGGCGAACCAGTTACTGAAGATGGTATTTACCAATTCTTAATTCAAAAATTCTTCGATGAAAAGCGTTACGATTTAGGTAGAGCTGGAAGATATAAATACAATAAGAAATTAAGCGTTTATAACCGTTTAATCGGCCGTAGATTAGCTGAAAACTTAATTGATGCTGATGGCGAAATTCGTTTCAGAAAAGGCGATGTATTAACAGCTGCTGATGTCGATGCATTAAGAGATGAAGAATTCTTTGAAAAAGGCGCACATACAAAGAAAATTAAAGTTAACACTAAGTTAGACAGCCATGGCATTGTTAACGTTGTTAAAGTCTATAACAACGACAAAGACCAAAAGGTATGCCCAGTAGTAGGTACAGACCTCAATCTCACTGTTTCATATGTCACAATTAGTGATATTTTGGCTTGCTTCTCCTACTTCCTTAACGTTATGGATGGCTTCGGTGGAACTGATGATATCGACCACTTAGGCAACAGACGTATTAAATGTGTTGGCGAATTAATTCAAAACCAATTCAGAATTGGCTTAGCAAAGATGGTCAAAACTGTTGTTCAAAAGATGTCCATTTCTGATGTCGGTACAATCAAACCAAAAGCATTAATCAACCCACGTCCATTGAATGCAAGTATTAGAGAGTTCTTCGCATCATCTCAATTATCACAATTCATGGATCAAACAAACCCATTAGCAGAATTAACTAATAAACGTAGATTATCTGCTTTAGGTCCTGGTGGTTTAACTCGTGATAGAGCATCTACTGAAGTTCGTGACGTTCACGTTTCTCACTATGGTAGAATCTGTCCTATTGAAACACCTGAAGGTCAAAACATTGGTCTTATTAACAACCTCGCTACATACGCGAAAATAAATAAATATGGATTTATAGAAACTCCATACAGAAAAGTTGATAAAAAGACTATGAGAGTCTTATCTGATGAAAAGGATTCCGTATATCTTTCAGCTGATGAAGAATGGGATTACATCATCGCAGAAGCAAACATCAACTTAGACGCTGATGGCAAGATTCTTGATGAACATGTTGTTGCTCGTCACAAAGGTGAAAACATCATGGCAGCAAGGGAAGATATCGACTTTGTTGATGTTTCTCCAAAACAAATCGTTTCTATCGCTGCTGGTAGTATTCCATTCCTTGAAAACGACGATACAATGCGTGCCCTCATGGGTTCCAACATGCAACGTCAAGCATTACCTCTTTTAAGACCACACGCACCAGTTGTTGGTACAGGTCTTGAACACCAAGTCGCTAAAGATAGTGGACTTGCTGTTGTTGCTGTCGCAGATGGTACTGTTATATATTCCGATTCTAGAACTATTGAAATCTTAGAAAAAGAAAGTAAAGAAACTAGAGTTTATCAATTAGAAAAGTTCCAAAGATCTAACCAAGGAACTTGTATTAACCAACATAGCATCGTTAAAGTTGGCGACAAAGTTGTCAAAGGACAAATTATCGCTGATGGTCCCGCTATGGAAAATGGTGATTTAGCATTAGGTCAAAACGTTACAATCGCATTCATGACTTGGAATGGTTATAACTACGAAGATGCTGTCATCATGTCAGAAAGATTAGTTAAAGATGACGTCTACACAACAATTCATATTGAAAAATATGACCTTGAATGTAGAAGTATTCCTAAATTAGGTGACGAAGAAATCACTCGTGATATTCCAAACGTCAGTGAAGCTATGAAAGCTCACCTCGATGAAAGAGGTATTGTCATTCCTGGTACTGAAGTTAAAGAAGGCGATATCCTTGTTGGTAAAGTCACTCCAAAAGGACAAACAGAACCTTCCCCAGAAGAGAAGTTATTAATGGCTATCTTCGGTGAAAAGACTAACGAAGGTAAAGATGCATCATTAAGAGTTCCTCACGGTGGTGCTGGTATTGTCTTAGACGTTAAGATTTTAAAACGCGAAGGAAAGAGCAAAGAAGTTGAACTCCCACCAGGAGTCAACGAAGTTGTCCGTGTCTTCATCGTTCAAAAACGTAAGATTTCCGAAGGTGATAAGATGTCCGGACGTCATGGTAACAAGGGTGTCATTTCTAGAATTCTTCCAGAATGTGATATGCCATTCTTACCTGATGGTACTCCAGTCGACATCATGTTAAACCCATTAGGTGTTCCATCTCGTATGAACATCGGTCAGATCTTAGAAGTTCACTTAGGTTACGCATTACGTAAGTTAGGTTATAAGATTGCAACTCCTGTTTTCGATGGTATTACTAATGAAGAAATCCTCGATATGATGGAAAAAGCTGGTATGGATAAAGACGGTAAAACTGTTCTTTATGACGGAACTACTGGCGAAAGATTTGACGAAAGAATTACAGTTGGCTGTATGTACATGATTAAACTTGTCCACATGGTCGACGATAAATTACACGCTCGTGCAACTGGCCCATACAGCTTAGTCACTCAACAACCTTTAGGTGGTAAAGCTCAAAACGGTGGTCAAAGATTTGGTGAAATGGAAGTCTGGGCGCTTGAAGCTTACGGTGCTGCTCACGTCTTACAAGAAATTATTACAATCAAATCCGATGATAGAGTTGGACGTAGAAAAACTTATGAATCAATCATTAAAGGTCACACATTACCTAAACCAGGTATTCCAGAAGCCTTTAAGGTCTTGGTTAAAGAATTACAAGCATTATCAATGGATGTCACATTGTTGAACCAAGATAATGAAGAAATCGATATGGTCGCTCTTGCTAAAGAGGCTGAAAAAGAAGAAAGAAAGATTAATTCTAATATTCGTAACCTCATTGGCGAAGGCGCAACCGAAAGCGTCGTTGATAGCGAAGGCTTCGGTATGTCAGCACACGATGCTGATGAAAAATTTGATGATTAGTTAGGAGGAAGTGAAAGAGTATGTTTGATGTAAAAAGACTTGCTGCTATTAAAGTTGGCTTAGCTTCTCCTGATAAAATCAGAAGCTGGTCTCATGGTGAAGTAAAACGTCCTGAGACTATTAACTATCGTAGTCAAAAACCTGAAATGGATGGTTTATACTGCGAAAGAATTTTCGGTCCTAGCAAGGACTATGAATGTCACTGTGGTAAATACAAAAAGATCAGATATTCTGGTGTTGTTTGTGAAAAGTGTGGTGTCGAAGTTACTTCTAAAGAAGTCCGTAGAGAAAGAATGGGTCATATCGAACTCGCTTCTCCATGTTCGCACATTTGGTATTTAAAAGGTGTTCCTTCAAGAATTGGCCTTATCTTAGATATTTCTCCAAAACACTTAGAAGAAGTAGTGTACTACGCAGGGCACATTTGCTTAAATCCTGGAAAATCAAAGAAAGTTTCATACCGTGAATTCATCAACGAACGTAACGGTCGTGAAATCTTCATCCCAGTTTTAAAAGAAATCCAAGATAGATGTGAAGAATTAGGTATGGTTCGTGATGGCGATGATTACAATCGCTCAGTCGAATTATTAGCTAACTTGGAACGTCACGATGTCGTTTTCGATTTCCAAACAAACGCAAACTACATCAAGAAATGGATGGGTGCAGAATTCTCTGAAGGTGCTGCTGCAATCAAACGTTTACTTTCTGAAGTCGACTTAGACAAAGAAGCAGACGAAATCAACAGCAAAATGAGAGACGCAAGTGCTCAAAATAGACAAAAATTAACAAAACGTTTGGAAGTTATCGAAGCTTTCAAAACTTCAAACAATAAACCTGAATGGATGATTTTGGATGTTGTTCCAGTCATACCACCAGATTTAAGACCTATGCTTCCACTCGATGGTGGTCGTTTCGCAACATCTGACTTAAACGATTTATATCGTAGAGTTATCTCCCGTAACAATCGTTTAAAGAAGTTAATTGATATGAACTCACCAGAAGTTATCTTAATGAACGAAAAACGTATGCTTCAAGAAGCTGTTGACGCATTAATTGATAACGGTCGTAGAAATAAACCTGTTTCCGGTCCTGGTGGAAGACCTCTTAAGAGCTTATCTTCTGCTTTGAAAGGTAAACAAGGTAGATTTAGACAAAACTTACTTGGTAAACGTGTCGACTATTCTGGTCGTTCCGTTATTGCTGTTGGTCCAACTTTAAAGATGTACCAATGTGGTTTACCAAGAGAAATGGCTATTCAATTATTAAGACCATTCATCGCTTGTGAATTATTAAAGCGTGGCAACGCTAACGCTCATAAACAAGCAGATAAGATTATTGATAGATATGAAGATGTTGTCTTTGAAATCGTTGAAGAAATCATTTCAAAACACCCTGTATTATTAAACCGTGCACCTACACTTCACCGTTTAGGTATTCAAGCATTCCAACCTGTATTAGTTGATGGTCGTGCTATTCGTTTACACCCATTAGTCTGTACTGGATTCAACGCTGACTTCGATGGTGACCAGATGGCTGTTCACGTACCATTAAGCAAAGCTGCTCAAGAAGAAGCTTTACACTTAATGCTCGCAAGCAATAACATCTTAGGTCCTAAAGATGGTAAACCAATCGTTACTCCATCCCAAGACATGGTTATTGGTAACTACTATTTAACTCGTGAAGAAGCAAAACAATACTTCATCAACAAGGCAAAAGATTATGAAGCAAAAGGCGACTTTGAAGAAGCTGAAAAGTTCGAAATCTATGCTGCTAGTGAAGGTAAAGTTTTCAAATCAGTCGACGATGTTTTAAGAGCTTACCAAACAAAACAAATTCACTTACATAACCGTATTGCTGTTATCGGTAGTGCGTTATTAAAAGAAAACTTCACTGAAGAACAAAACAAATCCTACTTAATTACTTCTGTAGGTAAAGTTATCTTCAACTTAATCTTCCCTGCTGACTTCCCATACTTAAACGAAGTTACTGGTGCATCATTAAGTGGTGATGTTAACGCTATTAATAAATACTTTGTTCCAAAAGGAACTAACATTCCTGAAGAAATCGCAAAACGTGATCTTTTAAAACCATTCGGTAAGAAAGAATTAGGTAAGATTATTAACGAAATCTTCCAACGTTACGATAGAAAAGGAAACCCAAAAACATCAGCTGTTCTTGATAAAATCAAAGACCAAGGCTTCCATTACTCAACTGTTTCAGGTTTAACTGTTTCATTAAGTGATATTAACATTGTCCGTGGTAAAGAAGACATTATCAAAGCTGGTGATGCTAAAGTTAAGAATTTAACTGATATGTACGAAATGGGTATGTTAACAAACGACGAAAGACATAAACAAGTCGTCGCTGTTTGGGAAGATGTTAAAAACCAAGTACAATCTAAACTTCAAACTCAATTCCAAGAAGATAAGAGAAATCCAATCTTCATGATGTCTGATTCTGGTGCTCGTGGTAACATCTCCAACATTCTCCAACTTTCCGGTATGAGAGGCTTGATGGGTTCTACTAGTGGTGACACTATTGAACTTCCTGTTAAGAACTGTTTCCGTGAAGGTATGTCCGTTTCTGAATTCTTTATTGCTACTCACGGTGCTCGTAAGGGTGGTGCTGATACTGCATTAAAGACTGCTGACTCAGGTTACTTAACTCGTAGATTAGTCGACGTCTCTCAAGACGTTATCGTTAGAGAAGAAGACTGTGGTACTGATCACGGTTTCGAAGTATTTGAAATCAGAGATTCAGCTCAAAATACTGTCATCTGCAAACTTGAAGATAGATTAGTTGGCCGTTATGCATTACATGATGTCGTAAATCCTACTACAGGAGAAGTCATCATTAAAGGCAACACAATGATCGATGAAGCTCAAGCTAAAGCAGTCGTTGACGCTGGCATTAAGAGCGTTGTTATTAGATCCCTCTTCGGTTGTGAAACTAAAGATGGTGTCTGTGTCCATTGTTATGGACGTAACTTAGCTACAGGCCGTAAGGTTGAAGTTGGTGAAGCAGTTGGTATTATGGCTGCTCAATCAATTGGTGAACCTGGTACTCAATTAACTATGAGAACATTCCACACTGGTGGTGTTGCTGGTAGCGATATTACTCAAGGTTTACCTCGTGTTCAAGAATTGTTCGAAGCTCGTACTCCAAAGGGCGAAGCTCTCATTTCTGAAATCTGTGGTAAAGTTACAAAAATCGAAGAAAAGAATGGTTGCTATAACGTAACAATCACTAACGACTTAGAAGAAAAGACTTACACAACTAACTTTGGTGTTAAACTTAGAGTTAAGAAAGGTGATGAAGTCAAGAATGGTGGAAAGATCACTGAAGGTGCTATTTCACCTAAGAAACTCCTCGAAGTCAGTGACGTTACAGCTGTAGAAAACTACATCTTAAAAGAAGTTCAAAAAGTTTATAGTGCTCAATCAATCTCCATTTCTGATAAGCACATCGAAGTCATCGTAAGACAAATGTTGCGTAAAGTATTCGTTGTTGACGCTGGCGATACAGATATGTTAAGCGGAACTAGAGTCAGCATTAATAACTTCACAGCTAAGAATATCGATGCATTAATGAACGGAAAACACCCAGCTGTCTTCTCACCATTAATCTTAGGTATTACTAAATCAGCTCTTGAAACTGATTCCTTCCTCTCTGCTGCATCCTTCCAAGAAACAACTCGTGTTCTTACTGATGCTGCAATTAAAGGAAAGATCGATTACCTCCACGGCTTAAAAGAAAACGTCATTACAGGTCACTTAATCCCTGCAGGACGTGGTCTTATGAGTGAAGAAGATAACGACAAGATTATGGAAGAATTCACTGTTGAAAAGACAATGAAAGAAGTTTCCGATAGATATGTCGAAGCTCATGATGCTGCAAAGAGCGCAATCAACGAAAAGATTGAAGCTTTAAACGAAAAGAAATAATGAAAGTTTAAAGAACAAAAAATCCCGAGCGAATTGGGATTTTTTCTTTTGAAAAACTTTGTAAAATTTCTAGTGGCCTGTATATATGTGTGTTATGATAATTGGAAATAAGGGGAAAATAATAATGAAGGAAAAAAACAAAAAATGCATAGCAGCATTAACGTTGTTATGCTCTTGCATAGGTGCTTGCGGAGCATTAAGTGTATTTGATTTTAAGGAAACAAAAGCAACTAACGCAGAAACAATCGATGATGTTAACGATTATAACAATGAATTAGATTTTGAGGATAATGAAATAATTGTAACATTCAAAAAAGAATTTTCTGCAGCATGCAAAAATCAAGAAATTGAATATATAACAAAAGAATTTGAAAATTATGAAAATTTTGATTTTAGCCAAATAAAATTGATTGGAAATTATGACAGAGTTGAATATTTAACCGCTAGTTTGCCTTTGCAAATTAAAGGAAAGGAATTAGTTAAAAAAGCTATTTGCGAAATATCAAAGAATTCAAATGTTGATTTTGCTGGACCTAATTATATTGAAAAAGTAAGTGCTGTAACTATGAATGATCCAAGTTTTCATCTTCAATGGAGCATAAATAATAAAACATCAAACATCGGCGTTTTGAATGCATGGAATTCTACTTTAGGTGACAAAACAGTTAGAGTTGGAATCATAGATTCAGGTGTTTGTAATCATGAGGATTTATTAGCTAATTTAGATCAAGGATATGATTTTTATAATAAAAATACAACAACATCCGATCCTTACTATAGTTCTGCTAAAAAGATGTATGATTATCATGGAACACATGTTGCTGGAATTGTAGGCGCATATGGAAATAATAACAAGGGAATTACTGGCATTGCTCCTCGCGTAAGAATAGTGCCTCTTCAAACTGCTTTTGAATATAATAATCATCACACATCAACGAGAATAGATGCTATAAATTACGCGATTAGTTTGTGGGGCACAGATAAACAAATAAGTGTTCTTAATCATAGCATTGGAGGATTTGGAACTAATACTACTCTTTTAAATGCTGTAAAAAAGTTTCCAGGGGTATTTGTTTGGGCTGCCGGAAATGAAAATGTTGATGTAGATGGTTTTACTGAAATTGAAGCATTCAATTGTTCGAATGTTATTTCTGTAGGGGCATCTGATCCCCTTATAAAAAAAGCGTCCTTTTCTAATTATGGAAACAATGTAAATGTTTGGGCGCCAGGTGTTGAAATATTGAGCACTGTTGATACAAACAGATATGAAAGTATAGATTCGAACGGTAACTCTTGGAGCGGCACATCGATGGCTGCTCCTCATGTTGCTGCGACAGCCGCTCTTTTATATTCAAAGTATCCGAATTTGAATGCTTCCGAAGTTAAAAAGTGCATATTGAATGGCGCCAAAAGTATTAGCGTTTCTACTAATCATGGAATAATGAACGCTAAATATCTGAATGTTGAGAATGCTTTACTTAAGGCTCCTTCTATCGCAACTTCGAGCGTTGCATATTTAAGATTAGGAATAGAAGATAAAGTAAACTCTACATGGAAAGTAAGGATTTATAACGATAATACTAAATCTGTTAATGTTATTTATAATAAAAAGATGTGTAATGAAGATGACGCGAGGGAATTGACTGATTTAGTACATATCACTGATATAGTAATATCATCTAAATCATCAAAATTGGTTGAAATATCAGAAAACGTTTTTGCTAAATATATCGTGGCTGCTATTACTGACACAGCAAGTGGCAAAAGATATATTTCATATGCAAATGGTTTAGATAAAAGTGGGAGTGTCTGTACGTTAAATCCTGTAAAAAATAATACAAAAACTTTTTCATTAAATTTTAATTCAACATCTTCTTCTCCTAATTATTTATCCCTATCAGTGGTGGGATGTAGCACATTTTTGTGGATGGTATATTCTTGGAAAATAAGAATAACCAATCGTAATTCATTCCGTGTTTATATTTCATACAATTCGAAAATGTGTTTTGAAGGTGATGCAGAAACATATGATATTTCTGATTCGTGTGATTCCTATATTGATTCTAATGATTATGTAGATGTAACAATTGTTCCAAATGGCACTGCTAGATTTATTGTCGCATCGTTAAATTACTCTTATCATGGTGTTGATATTAGAAGAATTACATATGCCAAGGAGTTGAGTTCTAATTTAACTATTGGTACGAATTCATATTCTTGTTATTATGTTTTATATTAAGGAGTCTAGCTAATGCATAAATTAATTCGCTTTATTTTTCCTTTAATTGCATTGTGTTCTTGTAGTCAAACAAAAGCTAAGAATAACGATTATTCTACAGAAAAACAAGATAAGATTTGTGCGTCTTTTTGTAAGAGCAGAGAAATTGACGAACAAGATTATAAGTATTATAGATTAGTTTGTAATTTGCTAACGCGCGATGACTGCCTTTCTATTGATGCTATAAAATATTCTAGGGAAGGTGTTGATAGTGCAGCCATTGTTAATAATTGTCAATTAAACGGGATATATATTTGTACTTTTCCTGATGCTTCTTATTATTTAAATGTTTGTGTTCTAGATACAATGTGCTCTTATAGCTTGGAAGATGCGTACAGCCAATCTATAATAAACGATAGTGATATTGCTGATTTAATTAGAGCTTGCGATGCGGCCGGATATAGATGTACTGAAGAAACTGATTAATTATTTTAGAATTTGCTAAAACTAGAAAGAAGCTTCTCTAAGGAGAGGCTTTTCTTTTAACTAAAAATTAGTAATTTTTGTTCAAAAATTTATTGTTTTACTTTAGTAAATAATATATTAAAATAAAACACGTTAAAAAAAGGACTCAATTTATATGAAATATAACGTTGTAATAGATTGCTTAGGTTCCGACAAAGGTCCTGAAGCTATCATTGAGGGGGCTATAAAATCATTAAACAAATTTGAAGGTCTTTCTGTGACATTAGCAGGACCTAAAGATTTAATCGTTTCTAAAATGAATGAAGCTAATATTTCTAGTGATAGATACTTAGTTTTAGATGCAGCAGAAACTATTACAAATTATGAAAACCCAACTGTGGGTATTATGTCTAAACCAAACGCAAGCTTAGTTCAAGCATTTAAAGAAGCTGGCAAAGACGAATATATCGGTGTTATTTCTGCTGGCAATAGTGGTGCTATCTTAATGGGTGGATTACGTTTCTTATCTACACCAGAAAGAACTAGACCATGTATGGGCGCTGTTCTTCCTAACGCAAAGGGCGGTTTTACGATGCTTGTTGATACAGGTGCATCAGTTGATGTCGGATCCTCAGAATTAGTCTCATTCGCCCGATTAGGCACTAAATTCATGAGAAATTTATATAAGATCGACTCACCAAGAGTTGGAATTCTCTCTAATGGTGCTGAAAAAGGTAAAGGAAATCACCTTGTAAAAGAAACTTATCCATTATTAGAAGAAGCTGAAGATATTAACTTTGTTGGTAATATTGAAGGCAATATGTCTCTTGCTGGAGAATGTGATGTATTAGTATGTGATGGCTTTGCTGGAAACCAAGTTTTAAAGAACTCAGAAGGTATGGCAAAACTTCTCATTACTGAAATTGTTAAATATTCAAAAATGAATAATAAACCAGAACTCATGGAAGTAGTTGGCTACTTAATGAGCAAATATGACTTCAGTTCCTTAGGTGGTGGGATCCTCCTAGGTGTCAGAAAACCTATCTTAAAATGTAGAGGAAATAGTGACTCCGCTGCAATTGTTGCTACAGTTCAAATGTTAATAAACTTTGCAGAAGGCGCATCTGTTTATTCAAAGTAATATGGTAGAGATTAGAGAAGTACAAACTAGAAGGGATAGAAAAGCATTTGTCACATATCCTTTCAAGCTATATAAGGACAACAAATACTATGTTCCACCTCTAAGAGTGGATGAATATAAAATTTTCAATTCTAAGTGTGACTATGCTGATGTAACAAATAACTGTTTCTTCTTAGCATATAAAGACGGTGAATTAGTTGGTAGAATCCATGGTATTGAACAAAAGCAATACAATGAAATCTACAAAACTAAGACTATTAGATTTACTAGATTTGATTCTATTGATGACCAAGAAGTTGCTAATGCATTATTTGATGCAGTAGTGAACTGGGGCAAAGCTAAAAATATGGACAACATCGTTGGTCCATTAGGTTTCTCAGACATGGAAAGAGAAGGTCTTCTTATTGAAGGCTTCGAAGAGAAACAAACTTATGCTGAACAATATAACTACGATTATTATCAAAAGTTAATTGAAAACTATGGCTTCACTAAAGATGTAGACTGGTTAGAATTCAACTTAACCAAAAAAGAAGACTTAGATCCAAGAATGTTTACTATTGGAGATAGACTCATGCAGATGAATAATCTCCATCTCGCTCCAATCGATGGAATATCTCAAGGTAAATATTACGATAAATATGGTAGAAAATTCTTTGAATTATTAGACGAGACTTATAAGAAACTTTATGGTGTCGTTCCCGCAAATCCTAAGCTCGTTAAGAATATGATTTCTACATTTAAATTCTTTATTCCTAAAAAGTACTTTAGAGTAATTGTAGACAAAGACGATAACTTAATCTCATTTGCTATGTTGATGCCAAGCTTCAGCGAGGCTCTTATTAAGAGTAAAGGTAGAATTACCCCTCCATTCATAATTCGTGCCTTAAAAGCTATGAAAAAGCCTAAAATGGTGGACTTTATGCTAGTAGGTGTCCATCCAGATTTCGCAAATAAGGGTATTCCTTCAGTTTTCCTCAAATTATTCTATCCAATGTTCGATGAAGGCGTTGAGTCATTTGAAACTAATTTAAATTTAGAATATAATCATGAAATCATGAACTGTTGGAAATATTTCAACGCAAGACAACACAAGAGAAGAAGATGTTTTAAAAAAGAAATAAATTAAATGAAGGAGACGAAATTATGTTAGATGAATTAAAAAAATTAATTAAAGAAGTAATGCCTGACGTTAACACTGATGAAGTTACAGCTGATTCTCAATTAGTCGAAGATCTTCATTTCGATAGCTTAGCAGTTATGATGTTAGCTATGAACATTGAAGACGCTTACAAGATTACATTCGATGGACCAATGAATTTCAAGACAGTTGGAGATGTCGTTGCTTACGTCGAAAACGCTAAAAAATAAGGCAATAGTAAGATTGATAATTAATTTATTTAAAAAGGATGTTCCAATATTTCACGGCGCATCCTTTTTATTAACGCTTGCTACATTGAAGAAGTTTTATTCTAAATATATAATTTTTGTATCTTTTATGAAGAAAATTTTCATTTTACTTCCATTGCTTGCTTTATCTTCATGCGTTTCAGAATATAAAAGAATTAATGACATTCATGAAGGAATATTTTTAGGATACGTAGAAGATACATCTAGAAAAATTTGCCTAGAAGTTAAATATTTAGAAGATTGGGATGAGTTTGATAAAGCAAATGGATTTAATGTTGTTAAAGATAGTTTCGGAGTATCGCGATATAGACTAAACTTATATGAGTTGCTCGATGATGATAGTAAAGGGCAAGAGTATAATTTTTATAATTTAGTAGAAGCAGAAGAATCCAAAAACGAGGAATATTATTGGTACAAGGACGCTAATATGTCTACTTTTAAACCTATTACCAGTAGAAACCATACTACTCTGTATTATGACGCTTATTATTTAATTGATTATCATGATTTAAAAGGCGAACTAGAGTTTTCTATAAAATTATATACGGAAGAAAAATTTAATGATCTTTATTCAAATAGTTAAATGAATTAATGTCGTCTTTATTTAAAATATTCTTAATATTTAAATTATTATGTTTAATCTTGATATAAAGTGAATTTTCTTATATCATAATTGAGCAAAATGCATTCTTAGCTCAGTTGGTAGAGCACGTGACTCTTAATCTCGGGGTCCAGGGTTCGAGTCCCTGAGAGTGTACCATTTACTTACAACATCCACTGCAATGTGGGTGTTTTTTGTTATCTCGAAGAGACTTAATTTCTTTTATGTGGCATAGATATCTTTTATGCTTTATATACTTTTATAGTTATTTAAAAGCGGGGACTATTAAATGAGTAATAATGATGGTGGTGGAATCTGGGGTTTCTTTAGAAAATTCTTTAAGCCACAGGAAAGCAAAGTTCATACAAAAGAGCATGAAGCCTTGGATGATGAAGATAAAATAATTGAAGATATTTTAATAATTAGTTCTCATATTTTTAAATACGAACAATGGAATAATGTTGGAAAAATAGAAGCTAGAAATAGCTATGAATATAAGGCTTATTTAGCAGATGGTAGAGTTCAAGAATATCAACTTGACTGGTATTTAAGAGGAAATGACGAGTTGAAAGAACGTTTGAACGAGATTGAATGCCTTTGGTATAGAAGTGATGAAAACTATATTTTCGAAGAATTAACAAACAAATCAATCGAATTCTTTAAAAAATAAATAAAAACGGACTATTCGAGAAGTCCGCCTTTTGCATTAACTTTTAATTCATCTAGTACAGTATATGTAACTTCAGTAGTGTAGCCTTCTTTTGCCGCTACAATTTGTTTTGTAGGCCATAGGAATAATTCCTTATTCCATCTTAAGACTAAGTTGTTGTAATTTGATTTTACTGAGACTAATTCTCTTTTAAGATTGTTATTTATCTCTATTTGAGTTTTTAACTCTAGATTCTTATCTATAAGTTTTTTTGCTTCTCTAGAAGCTTTCTCTATTAACGATCCTTTTTCGTTTATTGGCAAGTCTTTTGATATTTCACTAAACGGCCATTTAGCGAATCTATCTACTTCATTTAATGTATCAATTCTTTGATTAAGAATGTTGTTGAGAAGAGCGTAACAGTCATCTATTTGAGTTTTTAACTCATTTAAGTACTTTTTAGCCTTCTTTTTCATAAACATGAATATTATTCCAGGAATAATGAAAAAGACCCAGAGCAGTACCTCAAATGCAATACTACCAGCTCCTATAGTTACTTTCTTTTTCTCTTTTGCAAAAAATTCAAGCATACAAGTATTTTATAAATAAATTTAGAAAAGAAAAAGAACACATTAAGCGTTCTTTAAATTCTCATTTGCTTCTTTAGCGTTTGCTAAGAAGAATTGTGATACTCCTGAGAAGTCAATTCCGTGAATCTTACCTTCTCCGTTATTGTCTTTAATAAGAGCCATTAAGCACCATTGTAGAGAAATAAATATTCTCCATAAGTAGTAGCGTTTAATTTGATCAGTAGTAGGGGAGTAATTGAAATAAGCATCCAATAGCTTTCTACCTTCACTTACTGAGTTATTGCCGAATGCAGCAATATCATAAATTTCATCGTTATTACCAACGAATTCAAAGTCGATCATGTAGTATTTGCCATCACTTGATTTAACAATGTTACTACGTTGGAAATCGTTATGAGATAAGACTAATTCTTGTTCTTCTAAGAAGATTTGGTTTTCTTTTAAAACATCTAATAGCTCATAGAAGTCATCACCTAATTTTGTGAATTCAACAACCAAGTTATAGTATTCAGCTAAACGGGCGAATGGTTTGTAGTCGTGATGAGACTTAGTTTTGGATGAATGGAATGTTTTTAACATTTTTGCGACTGCGTCGTAATCGAATTCATCAATCTTGTTTAAAGAAATGCCATCGATAAATTCGTGGCACTTAACGCCTGAATCTACATCAAAATAAATGTTCTTAGATGTAATGCCTAAATCAGATGCGATTTTTTGAACGAATTTTTCTTCCTTTCTATCGACAACATCATTTGCGTTACCTTGAGGCATAAATAAGACGTAATCTTTACCTTCAGAAGTGATGATATTTGTTTCATTCATCATGCCGCCTAATAATCTTTCTTTTAGGCTAGCGCTTTTATTTGGGAATATTTCTTTTAATAATGTATCTAAATTTTTCATGCGTATATAATAGCACAAATCATTTTGAGCAAAAGAGATATACATTTTATTTTTATTATTCTAAGAATGTGAGGAGCAACAAAAAAGGCCTTAGAGGCCTATTTTGATAAATCTTTTAACATCATCTCGTGAACTTCATCGCTCAACTGTTTTGCTGTTTTATCTCTAAACTCTTCATAAGGAATTGTTCTTAAGATATTCATAGTAATTTTACTTGAGTGTAGTGGGAAGTTCTTATGAATTGATTCAGTGTTTTTAAATGTAATAACCACAACTGGACATTTAGCTCTATATGCAATATTGAAGACTCCCTCGTGGAAATCTCCAAGTATTACGCCATCTTCAGTTCTAGTTCCTTCTGGGAAAACACCGACTGATGAAACATCTCTTTCGATTAATGATGTTGCTTTCTTCATTTGTTCTAATGATTGGAGTTTATCTTCTCTATCTAATGGTAAGAAACAGCATCTATGCATGAGTCTTCCACCAAGTGGAATCTTCATATTTGCTCTTTTAGTTAAGAAAGCAATATCTCTTTTGCCGTATAAAGCAGTAACAATCATTGGATCAAATTTAGATTTATGGTTAGCAACAAGAAGGAATCTACCTCCTCTTGGGAATTTGTCTTTACCTCTGGTTCTTACTTTTATACGTGCATGAAAATTAATAAAGGAAATACCTCTTACAAGTAAGTTTCTCGCAAATACACTTGGCTTATCGTATTCTTTATCTTTTTTATTGATAATTATACCGACAATATCAGCATAGATCCATAAAAGACCCACACCTAAAATATAGCCCGCTATAAACAAAACTATCGGTCTATAAATTTCGTAAAATACGTGTACTGGCCAGAATGTGCAAACACCTACAGTACCAAGTACAACTCCTATGCCAATAATTATAAATTCGAAAAACATTATTCTTTAGTAGGTGGAACTAATTTAACAGCTCCAGGCATGCATGTGACTTTGAAGTATGAGCCTTTAGCCATTTCGCCATCAATACAGATATCAATATCTTTCTTAGCGATGATTTCGACTTGCTTACATCTTCTATAAATAACTCTTTTCATGAGTTTTGGGCTATCCATATATGTACCTTTTTCATAAGGTCCAAAATATTGAATCATTAATCTTGCTAATGACATTGGTTTCATCATAGCGACATCTAATAATCCATCGGTGTTATCACTCTTTGGAGAAGCATGGTACTTACCACCAATAACTTTACCTTGAGCAACAGAACCTAGTAATAATCTTTTTTTGTTTAATTGTTCTCCATCTGCTTTAAGAACAATTTTATTGAATCTACCTTTGAAGATAGCTGGAACAATAGCACCAGCACCATAAGGATTCTTTTTACCTTTTCTTGCATTGATACTACCATAAGCACCAACCATAGCGTCGAAACCAATATTCACAACGTTAATTGAATATAATGGTTCTGCATTTGCATCAGCAGTTTCAATTTTAGAAATATCTACAGGAATAGCTTCGCCTTTAATTGCCTTAGCAAAACTTCTGCATTTTGGTGCATCTTCATTTTCGATGCCATATACTTTAACGAAATCGTTACCAGTACCACATGGAAGAATAGCCATTTCAGCGTTTTTTGCACCGATTAAACCATTAACAACTTCATTAACAGTTCCATCTCCGCCGCATGCGTATACTCTTACAGTATCTTTAGCATTTTTCTTTAAATATTCTTTTAAGAATGGAATAACGCTCTTAGGACCAGTAGTTTCGTAAACTTCATAGTCTAAACCTTTAAATTCCTCTTTGGCTGTAGCTAAAAGAGCTTCTTTTTCAGTTGCTTTTCCGGCTGCGCCGTTTACGACGATTAAATGTTTCATATGTATACCCCTTTATATTCATAGAATATAGCTCAAAAACCCTCTTTTGTCAATTCCGGGAAAGGGCGACGAATACAAAAAAACAGCACTGAGTGCTGTTGTTTTTGAATTTGGTGCCCGGGACCGGAATTGAACCGGTACGATATTACTATCGCAAGATTTTAAGTCTTGTGCGTCTACCTATTCCGCCACCTGGGCATTTAATTGGTCACTCTCTGGAGATTCGAACTCCAGACCCCTTGATTAAAAGTCAAGTGCTCTACCGACTGAGCTAGAGAGTGGTTAAGTTGGCTGGGGTGACTGGGATCGAACCAGTGAGATGACAGAGTCAAAGTCTGTTGCCTTACCGCTTGGCTACACCCCAATCTCCTTATGATAGAAAACTGTGGTGGGAGGGGGCAGATTCGAACTGCCGAAACCGATGGTAACAGATTTACAGTCTGCCGCGTTTAGCCTCTTCGCTACCCTCCCATTGGAGTCTTTCGCATATAAGATTTGGTGGATGCTGAGAGGCTCGAACTCCCGACCCCCACCTTGTAAGGGTGATGCTCTCCCAACTGAGCTAAGCATCCGCTTCCCAAATATGCGCTTTAATAATATATCACTTGATATATAAATAAGTCAATCAAAAATAAGAGTGATTTTTTAATAGATTTAAACTTAAGTTTAATAGCCTTTTTTACCTAATAAATGGAACATATTTTTCTTATAAACTTCGACACCAGGTTGGTTAAATGGATTGATATCGAGCAAATATGCACTCATTGCGCAGGCTCTCATAAAGAAGTAGAAGAGATAGCCAAGAGTCTCAGCATCTAACTTATCTATGTAGATTACATTACATGGAACTCCGCCTGTTTCTTCGTGAGCTTGTAATGTACCTTCAAAAGCTTTTTGATTAACGAAAGCTAAATCTTTACCTTTTAAATAATTAAGTCCATCAAGATCATCTTCGGTTTCAGGAATCTTAATATCTTCATTTGGATTAACAACATTGATGATAGTTTCGAATAGGATAGGAGAACCATCTTGAATGAATTGACCTAAACTATGTAAATCTGTTGAGAAAGTCGCGCTTGCAGGGAATAAGCCCTTCTTTTCTTTACCTTCTGATTCACCGAATAATTGTTTTAACCATTCAGAGATTTGAGTCATTTGTGGCTCATATGTAACGTACATTTCTACAGGATAGTGGTTGCGTAACATATAATCTCTACTTACTGCGTATCTATAACAAATATTGTTTTTAATATCATCGTTATCAAAATCCTTACGAGCTTTAGCAGCGCCTTCAATCATAGCTTTTACATCAACGCCTGCAACAGCAAGTGGGAAAGTACCTACTGCAGTAAGAACGCTATATCTTCCGCCAATATCTCCAGGAAGAACATAAGTTGCGTATCCTTCGATATTACATAGAGTTTTTAAAGCACCTTTTTCTTTATCAGTAGTAGCGTAGATTGCTTTTTTTGCTTTTTCTTTACCCACTTGTGATTCTAACAAATCTTTTAAAAGTCTAAATGAGATACTAGTTTCAGTAGTGGTGCCAGATTTAGAAATAACGTTAATTGCGAAATTCTTACCTTTTAAATATTTGAGTACTTGTGCGACATAGTTAGGAGAGAAAGTTTGACCCATGAAAATAATTTCCATTTTGTCATCACTTTTTAATCCCTTAAGTGCATCAAGAGCACATTTAGCGCCTAAATAAGATCCGCCAATTCCGCAGACAACTAAAATATCAAAATTATCTCTAGCATATTTAGCGTCAGCGATAATCCTATCTAATTCTTCTTTATCGTAATTGACTGGCCAATCAGCCCAACCGAGGTAATCATTACCTGCACCGGTTTTATCATCAATCATTTTATTTATTCTTGTTACCTCACTTTGGTAGGAAGCGAGTATGTTTTCATCAATTTTTTTATTTAATCTTAGTTTAATCATAGTCATCTCCGATTTTCTTTAATGTCTCTTCAATCCATGTAGGCATCTTTTCTTTAAGAGCTGCAAATTCTTCTTCTGTAGCTACTGGAACTATTTTTCCATCCTGATGAGTACTATAAGCCTCTTCTGGTGGTACTTGTTTAAGAGATAATCTTAAGAAACCGTTTGATTTATCAATATCAATGACTTTAACTTTCATCTCGTCTCCTACAGAACCATATTTTTCGATATCTCTAATGAAAGAATCTGATATTTCTGAAATATGAAGTAGGCCATTGGTTTTATTTTCGAATTCTAAAAACAAAGCATAAGGCTTTACGCTTTTGACTTTGCCTATAACGAGTTGACCAATTTCAAAATGCATATACCAATTATATTACACCGGGTATTAAAAAAGGTAGAAAAATCTACCTTATTATTTTGCTAACTTTGTTTCAAGATTCATCATCCTAGTGGAGATGGAAATCTTTTCAATTACAAGTTTAACTACTTGATCTAAGTTGCTACCCTCTTTGTAGTTAGCCATAGCAACATAATTCACACGTTTATCATGATAGAGTTGATCAACAACTTCTTTCTTAGCTTTTTCTGGATATAAAGCAATAGAAGTGCCGCCATTTTTCTTAACTAATGTCATACAAGCGATATCAGTCATTCCATCTCCCATATAAACAATGTTTTCATATGGAACTCTTAATTCAGGAGTCTTAGAGTTAACGCTTGCATCATCGTTATCTTTATCTACACCTTTTGCGATTCTAAAGAAGAACTGTGTTTTTTGTGTATAGTTAATAGCGAGTTTGGGCCAAACTGGTTCGCCTTCTTCATTGAAGTAGTATTCACAACCCCATGCTTTAGTAAACTTTGGATAGATCTTACATCCTTCAACAATTTCTTTAGTGCCAGAAGAAACAAGGAAGTGTTGAACTTCAACGCCATGTTCTTCTCCATATTTGTTGATTCTATCGAACCAAGTTAAAACACCTGGATAAAATTCAATATTCTTGCCACATTCTCTAAGATATTCTCTTGTGACTTTGATTCCTTTTTCTTTTGCTTTTTCAAGCATAACGTACATATAAGAAAGAATTCTTTCAACGCCAGTTTTAGCAGCGAATTCTCCGGTTGCACCCCAGAATTCTTCAGGGGATAAACCTAAATTTGGTATGAATGTATAATTTTGCATGTCTGTAGTGGACAATGTTTTATCAAAATCGTACATGATAGCTAGGATTGGTTTACTCATTTTTTAACCTCCATTTAATATTATCACTAAAAGATAATATTTTCAAATTTTTTGATTTTCGTTATCGTATTGCTTGTTATGTGAACCTTAATTAATTAAGATAACTACGGAGATTTTAAAAAATGAACAAAAAACCTATTATTTTATGCATTATGGATGGTTATGGAATTAGGGATTACCATCCAGTTGGCAACGCTATTAAAGAAGCAAAGAAACCTAATTTAGACCGCATTTTTTCTAAGTATGCTTATACTACAATCAATGCGTCTGGAGAGTACGTCGGTTTACCTGATGGACAAATGGGTAACTCAGAAGTTGGCCATATGAATATCGGTGCTGGTCGTATTGTTCACCAATCCTTAACATTTA
Source organism: Bacilli bacterium (assembly GCA_017651565.1). Classification (GTDB taxonomy): domain Bacteria; phylum Bacillota_I; class Bacilli_A; order RFN20; family CAG-826; genus RGIG9670. The sequence continues at coordinate 37,232 of JAGCCQ010000031.1, forward strand.
TTAACAAAGCAATCAGAGAAAAAACATTCTTTGAAAACGAAAAGTATATTGACGCTATTAACTACGTCAAAAAGAACAACAGCAAGCTACACATCTTCGGTTTAACTAGTGATGGTGGTGTTCACTCACACATTAACCACATCTTAGCTATGATTGAAATGGCTAAACAACAAGGCTTAGATGATGTATTCGTTCACTGCTTCATGGATGGTAGAGATGTTGATCCACAAGCAGGTGTTAAATACGTTGATATGATTCAAGCAAAAATGGACGAATTAAATTTCGGCCATATCGCCGATATCGGTGGTCGTTACTATGTCATGGATAGAGATAAAAACATGGACCGTGTTGATGTAGCATACCGCTGCATGGTTGACCATGACGGACCAAGCTTTACAAATTATAAGCAATTCTTCAAAGATCAATATGCTTATTTACCAACAGTCGGTAAAGAAGCAAGTGATGAATTTTTAATTCCTCACTATAACGCTAATGTTGATGGAAGAATTGGTGACAATGATGCAATCATTTTCATGAACTATAGACCTGATAGAGCTATTCAAATTTCAACATTAATTACAAACCCACATTTCTATAAAACACCAGGTAAGAAACCTGATGGAACTGATATGTGGAAACCATATGATCCAGCTCACCCATTAAACGGAATTAAGTATGTTTGTACTATGAAATATGCTGATTCAGTTAAAGGTGAAATCGCATTCGCATTACCTAAGATGGACAACATTTTAGGTGTTTGGTTAGCAGATAATGGTTACACTCAATTAAGAATTGCTGAGACTGAAAAATACGCTCACGTAACATTCTTCTTTGATGCAACTATGAACTTCGATGGTGTAGAAAGACCAGAATTAAAGAACTGCACTAGAGTACTTATTAACTCACCAAAGGTTGCTACATATGATATGCAACCAGAAATGAGTGCTCCATTAGTATTAGATGCTTTAATGAAGGAATTAGAAAAAGACTATTTAGATGTAGTTATTCTTAACTTCGCTAACTGCGATATGGTTGGCCATACTGCTATTAGAGAAGCATGTGTTAAAGCAGTTGAAACAGTTGACGCGTGTGTTGGCACAATCTTTGATTGGTGTGAGAAAAACGGTGCAACTTTATTAATCACAGCAGACCATGGTAACGCTGAAGAAATCTTAGATGATAATGGTAGACCAATGACTGCTCATACAACTAACTTAGTACCATTCTGTATAAACAGAACTGATATTGAATTATTGAAAGAAGGCGGCAAACTTGGTAATATTGCTCCAACAATTATTGATTTATTAGGTAAAGAAAAACCAGCAGAAATGACTGAAGAATCATTAATTGTTCATAGATAAACAAAGGGGGTCATGAAAATGGCAAAAGACTTAAAATTTAGCGAATATCCATTTAGAGTACCAAACGAAAAGAAAATCGTTGCTAAATGCGAAGAATTAGTTAAAGAAATTACTTTAAGTAAAGACGCTGAATCTTGTGCTGTAGCTATGAAGAAAATGAATAAATTTTCTAGCAAGCTCAACACAATGGGAAGCTTAATTTACGTTAAGTATTCTTTAGAAACAACAAACAAAAAATACAAAAAAGCACAAGAAAAAATGGATGAAATTTCACCTGTTATTTCTAACTATGGCAACATGGTTGCAAAGTTTGTAACAAAAGCTCCATTTAGAGCTGAATTAGAAAAGAAATTCGGTGCATATTTATTCCAAATGTATGATGCTTCTTTAAGAGCATTTGATGAAAAAATCATCCCAGACATGATCGAAGAAAATAAACTTTCTTCCCAATACGAAGAAATCCTCGGTGGTGCACAAATCGAATTTAATGGTGAAGTTTTAAACCTCTCTCAACTTGGTAAATACATGCAAGATAAAGATGGAGAAGTTAGAAAAGCTGCTGCTATTAAAATGGATGAATGGTTAGGTGCTAACGAAAAAGCAATCGCTGACATCTATGATAAGTTAGTCCACTTACGTGATAGCATGGCTAAGAAACTTGGTTTCAAAAACTTCGTTGAATTAGGCTATTTACGTTTAGGTAGAACTGATTATGATGCAAAGATGGTTGCAGGATACCGTGCACAAATCGCAAGAGATGTAGTTCCAACTTGTCAAAAATTGTACAAAGCACAAATGAAGAATCTCGGTATCAAGAATCCTCAATACTATGACTATAACTTAATGTTCAAATCAGGTAATCCAATGCCTGCAGGAGATGAAAAGTATTTAGTTGATGCTGCTCACAAAATGTATTCAGCATTAGGCGCAGAAAGTAAAGAATTCTTTGAATTAATGATGTCTCATGAATTATTAGACTTAACTGCAAGAAAAGGTAAAACTACTGGTGGATACTGTACATCTTTCTCAGATTACAAAGTTCCATTCATCTTCTCTAACTTTAACGGAACTAGTGGTGACGTTAACGTCCTCACACATGAAGGCGGACACGCATTCCAATATTATTTAAGTAGAAATATTAAAGTTCCAGAATACGTCAATCCAACATTAGAATCTTGTGAAATTCACTCAATGTCCATGGAATTCTTTGCGTGGCCATATATGGAAGGATTCTTCGGTAAAGATGCAGAGAAATATAAATATTCTCACTTAGCAGATTCTATTGAATTCTTACCTTATGGTATTTCCATTGATGAATTCCAACACTGGGTATATGAGAATCCAGACGCAACTCATGAAGAAAGATGCGCTAAGTTCCATGAAATCGAATCAAGATATGAACCACATAAGAAATACGATTTCACTCCAGTAATGGCTAAAGGTACACGCTGGATGAGACAAGGTCACGTATTTGGTACTCCATTCTATTATATCGATTACACATTAGCTCAAGTTTGTGCATTCCAATTCGCAAATGAGAACTTAAAAGATCACGATAAGACATGGAAGAAATACGTTAAACTTTGCAAGTGCGGTGGTAAATATCCATTCTTAACTTTATTAGCAAAGAACCATATCAGAAATCCATTCGTTGAAGGCACAGTCAAGAAAGCTATTAAGCCACTTGAAAAAGTCCTCAAAGAATTCGATACATCTAAGTTCTAATCTAATAGGCAGGCTTCAAACCTGCCTTTTTTGTTAATATTTTATTAATCTGTTAACTTTTCCTTGACTAATATAGTTAGTTAAAGCAAACTATAACCGAGCTTTGGGGAGTAATCGACATTCTCTATGTGGCGCGGATCGTCAGCACGATGTTTGAAAGATAACATCTGGTCGGCCTTAATTGATGAGACTGAAGCACAGTAAATTTCACTGTGCACTTCCTATATAATATTGGATTTAAACGGGTACAGTGAATGTTCCCGTTTTTTATTGTTTTGTTAAAAACGGGGCTTGTATTTCTAGTTTTCGAAAGGAGAGAAAAGATGAAACTAAAAGTCAACAACGTCCATAAATTTTATGGAACAAACGAAGCAAGAATCGAAGTACTTAAGGGTATCAACTGTGAAGTACTCGATGGAGAAATTTGTGTTTTATTAGGACCATCTGGTTCTGGTAAATCAACATTATTAAACATCATTGGGGGCTTAGAAAGCGCTGATGAAGGATGTATCGATATCGGAGATTTCTGCACCGCAAATATGAAGGAAAGAGAGTTATCTTCTTATAGAAGAAATAATCTCGGATTTGTTTTCCAGTTTTATAATCTAATTCCAAATTTAACAGTTAAAGAGAACATTGAAGTATGCGCTCATCTAACTAAAAATCCACTTGATATAGATGACTTATTAAAGACACTTGGTTTAGAAGAACATAAAGATAAATTCCCTAATCAATTATCTGGCGGTCAACAACAAAGATGCGCTATTGGTAGAGCGTTAGTTAAAAACCCATCTTTGTTATTATTTGATGAACCAACAGGTGCTTTAGATTATAAAACTAGTAAAGAAATCTTAGATTTAATTGAAAAGATTAATCATAAATATAAAAACACCATGATTATTGTTACTCATAACTCAGTTATTGGTGAAATGGCTGATAGAGTTTTAAAACTTCATGACGGAATGATTACTTCTAATAAACTAAATGAAAGTAAAGTACCTGCAGCATCATTAGAGTGGTAATTTGGGGGAATTCTTATGAGAAATGTTTTATATAGAAGAATTCCACGCGATTTTAAGAAGAACTGGGTTAAGTACTTAGGAATGTTATTTATTCTTGTTAGTACTATTGCAGTAGGTTCCTCTTATCAAGCTGCTACTGGGGGAGTAACAAAATATACAGATGATATAGTGGAAAATAACCTCCAAGAAGACGGGTATTTTGAAGTTACCAATAAAATATCTAACAATGATTTCTTACACTTTAACGAAGAGAAAATTAATGTTTATGAAAACTTCTATGCAAGCGAAAATACATACGAAGAAACAGCAAAAGTTCTCTTATTTAACGAGAGAAAAAGTATCGATATTCCAGTAATTTTTGAAGGCGAGTTTCCTAAGAACCATAACGATATTGCTATTGACCATGTCTTCGCAAGAGCTAGAGGCATAAAAATAGGAAATAGTATCACCCTTGTTAATAAAACTTTTAATGTAGTGGGAACGGTTGCTCTTCCTGACTATACCTCATTATTTTTGAATAACACAGACTTAGTAATGAACACTCAAAATTTTGGTGTTTCATTATTAAGTGAAGAAGGCTTTAACGAGATCGAAGATAAATACATTACTTACCGTTATAGCTATAGATATCAGGATAGAAACTTGGAAAATAAAGATAAAAAGACTAAATATGAAGATATGGTTAAGTATCTTTATACAACAGGCAATAGCGTTAATACTTTCTTACCTGCAGATCAAAACCAATCTATCTTCTTCTTACCAACCGATATAGGTAGTGACGCTCCAACAATGACTGCGTTTGTTTATATTTTAGTTGCTATGATTGCATTCGTATTTGCAATCTTAACAAACAGCAATATTGAAAAAGAAGCAGTTATTATTGGTACATTAAGAGCGTCAGGTTACACGAAAGGTGAAATAATTTGGCATTATTTGCAACCAACCTTAATCATCGCTTTATTAGGCTCAATTTTAGGAAATATTCTCGGTTATACAGCGATGATTGGTGTCTTCTGTAATTTCTATTACAAGTCATATAGTGTTGGTCCTATTCCAGTAACTTTCAACATTCCAATGTTCTTACTTACAACAATCTTACCTGTCGCTATTATGATTGGTATCAACTCACTTATGTTATGGAGAAAACTTAGATTAACTCCATTAAGATTCTTAAGAAAAGAACTTAAATCAGGTAAAGATAGAAAAGCGAGAAAACTTCCAAACGTTGGTTTTATGAAGAGATTTGGAATGCGTGTAATTGGTCAAAACCGTGGCTCTTATATAACTCTCTTCTCTGGCATTTTCTTATCTAGCTTCTTACTTCTTTTTGGTATTGGAATTAAACCAATGATGGAACATTACACAAAAACAGTAGATGAATCACTTTCTTATAATTATCAATATGTTTTAAAAGCTCCTACTGATGTTGAAGGTGGAGAAAGATTATATGTTCAAGAATTTAAAACATACTTTGATTTAGGAAAGAAAGATATTGGTGTTTCTGCTTTCGGTATCAAAAAAGATTCTCAATTCTTCAAAGACGCATATGTTAGTAATGGCATTTCCATCTCATCATCCTTATCAGATAAGATGGGCTTAGATGTTAATGATAAGTTAACTGTTAAAGACAGTATGACTGATAAAGAATATACTTTCACTGTTAATAAAATCTATGATTATAAAGCTTCAATGTCTATCTTTATGGACCAAGAAACTTTGTTAAAGACTATGGAGAAAGATGAAGGAACATATAACTGTATTCTTTCTAACGAGGAATTAAATATTGATCAAAGCTGCTTAATTAGAAGAATTTCTAGAAACGATATCTTAGGAGCATCTGATCAATTATTAGTGTCTTTTGGAACAGTATTAGCAGTAGTTAACATCTTCTCTGTAATTATCTACTTAGTTATGATGTATATCCTTACTAAAGTAGTTATTGATAAAAACGCATTATCTATTTCTTATATGAAGGTATTTGGTTATGAACCTAAGGAAATTAGAAAGCTCTTCATAACTCCTTCAACAATAGTGGCGATGGTGTCATTAGTAGTGTGCTTACCTTTAGAAGCTTTATGTTTTAAATATCTATTAATCTTCCTTTCTTCTATGATTGATGGATATTTAGACTTCTTCTTACCTGCGTGGGTATATCTAGCAATTGTTGGAATTGGTATTGTAACGTATGCGGTAATTAATATTTTCCACTTACGTTCTATTAATAAGATTCCAATGACTGACGCTTTGAAATGTAGAGAATAAAATAGGAATCCGCTGTAGAAATATGGCGGATTTTACTCATTCTTGAGACTAATTCTTTTATTGAAAAATTTTCAACTTTTCTTTAATATTTTTCCATGGCAGAAATTAAGAATATTGAGGTTGGAAAATTTTATTTTATCCATGATGGAAGTGAAACTGGCCATCCTGGTTTAGTAGTGTGGAAAGACGATGAAATTAATAGATATTTGGTTGTTAGATTCGATAGTGACAAAGAAGGAGAAATACCCAAAAAACTAAGAGGCGTTAAACACATAACTGAATTAAAACACTCAACGGATGAAAAAATAATTAATTCTTATGCAAGGAATCGCCCAATGCTATGTAAAAGGAAAGATATCGGATTTCCTATGGTAGATTTAAAAATTCATCCAGACGATCAACAAATAATCGATTATATAGCTAAGCGTAATCCTGAACTTGCGCCGTCCCTTAGAAAATAAAAAACGCCCCGATGGACCTATTAAGTCACCCTTACCGGTTGCGCATATTTATTAAAACAAAAAAAGAATTAAAAAACAATAAAAAAATAACCGATGGGCCTATTAAGCCAACGCGTACCGGTTACAACGATATTTAAACAAAAAATCACTAAAATTACAATTGAAAGTACAAATAAACTGGATATTGACTTTTGTTAAAAATAAAACCGTCCGAAGACGGGCGTCCCTTTTTCAAGGGCAATTGTCCGACCTACATATTGTAGGCCCCACGTGACATCAATAAGCTACAATAACTAGTATTTATTGTCAATAAAAAACGCCCCGATGGACCTATTCAGCCACTCGTACCGGTTGCGCAACTTTATTAAATCAAATATCATAAACTAAATCAAGTAATAGGGATTTAACTATTAGAAAGTCAATAATTTTTATATAAGCATAACGAAAACAGTTCATTTTTGAACGTGCTCTTTTTAGTTGAAATAATTAGCAACCAATGGTTTGATTATAATCGATACATTCGGTTTCTAATTTATAGATTACTCTTACTAGTTTTCTAGCCACATGAGATAGGGCTACGCGATGAGATTTGCCTTCTTCCCTTTTCTTCTTGTAATAAGAATGAAAAGCCGGATTATGCAATAACATTGACTCAGCACAGTTCATTAGTACTCTTCGTAGAACTACTGATCCTTTCTTGTTCATTCTTCCTTTAAATTCTTGAGTGCCGGATTGGTATATTCTTGGATCAAGACCAGCAAATGCAAGAATTTTATTAGGACTATTAAAACGAGAAATATCTTCAATCTCGGCAACAATGGTTGCTGCAGATACTATGCCTATTCCTATTATTGAAGGAATATGGGACTTGATCTTTGACATATGTGTAGTTATCTCGTTTTCTACGATAGAAATCTCATCTTGAAGACAATCATAAACTCGTAATAAAGATTGGATTTCTAACAAATCAGTTTCATAAGAAAAACCAATAGTGTTCTTTGCTAAATCTTTTAGCTTATCGAATTTAAACAAAGAAAAACGACCGTGTGATTCCTTTCTAATATTTTGATAAGACTGGATATTCATATTTGCAATTTTATCGGGAACTCCATAGTTATGAAGCAAATACATGCAAGTTTTACTCTTTATATTTCCTTCAATGAATTCTTTGAATTCAGGAAAAGTTCTGTCCAAGAAATTGGTTATTCTTATTAAATATCTCGTTCTTTCTTTAATGAGGTCGAAGTGCCTCATACATAAAGAACGTAAAGCAAGAGTGTGATAAGATATCTTAGGATAGGGTTTGAACTCTATAGATGATAGATAACTTGCTATCAATCTTGCATCGGTCTTGTCGGTTTTTACGCCTCTGAGTGTTTGACTATTCTTGAACTTATGAACTAGTAAAGCGTTGAGTTCCATGAATGAAAGTCCTAAACCTTCCAGGAAGACCTTGAAATTGTCCTGGTAATGTCCCGTTGCTTCAAATCCTATCTTTTTAATCTCTTTAGGATTAAGTGAACGATACATTGCCATAAACTGGGTAAAACCAGTTCGTGAGTTTTCAAAAGAAAAAACGTTTCTAATGATAACTCCTGCATCATCAATGACGATGCAATCATGCTTGTATTTGGATATATCTACTCCAATATAAAGCATAAAAATCACCTCCTTAGTGAGTTAGCTGCACGACGAACTTTTTACTCTCGTATAATCGCTTGTGATAAAACGTCTAGCGTTACTTAACTTATTAACGATGGTAGTAAAAAGCCGTGTCCTGAAAATCCCCCGAGCCATCAAGTGGCAAATATGCAATACAGGTACACAGCATTTAAAAATTATAGCCTAGAAAGGAGCAGTTATTCAGTCATCAAACTAGGCTTAACTGAATAATACGA
>JAGCCQ010000032.1 GCA_017651565.1 Bacilli bacterium
AATAATCATTATAGGTTTCGTCTTGTTCTCTAAATGGTGTATTTCCTGAATATATTGGATGATCTACAAAGAAATTTTGAGTAATGTAGGAACCATCATAGTTCAAAAATCTACAAACTTTTTGTAGCTTATCTAAAACATTAATTGAGGCGCTACATTCGATTGTAACAAACTCTTGTTCACCTAGCGCTTTCCTCTTCTGCAAATCATCAGAAGCATACGCTGTAGCATAAGCATAATCTTTTTCCGATGAAGTTAAATAGTCCTCAATTTGAGGTTCTTCTACTGAAGCAGGTTTATCAACTTTTACAGTTGGAGCAACAGGTTGATTTACGACTGCGGGAGCAACTGGTTCAGTTAAAATTTCGGTCGGAGCAACAGGTTCTTCAACTGGCTCAGGCTCTTCTAATAATGTCACTATTTCTGTTGGGAAAGTTGCTTCACTTGGATAAGCTTTAAAGTTTTCACCATTGTAGTCAATAAACTCTTCTCCGGTTAAATAGTTTTTCCAATTAACACCCACTATTGTCCAATCATCATTGATAAGTTTCGCTCCCGGAGGTTTTAAAGTACCGCTGATGCCATTCCAACCTTCGTAGTTATAAACATCTTTATCGTCAATCGCATTTGCTAAATATGCCAACTGAGCTACTAAGTTCAAATATTTAGGTGTCTTGTCTTGGCCCATTGAGTTAATTGCTTCAGGGACAAGGTTGCTTCTATATAATTTGTCCAAAGCTCTTAGAAGATTTTCAACATTGGCTTTAATGATTGAATAATTGTTTTTGTAATATGAGTATCTTTGTTGATCAGTCTGTTTTGCTTTATAGTCTTCAAAGATGATACGCAATTCTAGAGTTGCTGTGTAAGCTTGGTCAACTACACTTTCATCAACGCCAAAAGCTAATAAGTCGCTCTTTCTATTAAGAACTTGAGTAACGGAATCACCCATGACTTGATCATAAATTGTTCTTTCCATAGGCAGCATTGGCTTATAGATAAGATTCATTGCTTTTAAGCGATATTCAAACTTTTGATAGTTTGGATAGAAGTTATTGTATTCTTCAAGATTTTGTTCATGATGTTCGTTATAATACGCTAAATCTGAAAGATACTTTGTATATTTTGCGTAATCCGAATTGTATTGGTCCCAAGCAGCTTTGTTTTGAACATAATTTGCATATTTAGTTTCATATTCTTGGTATTTACTTAGGTAAATATTGTATGCTTCCTCGGATGCATCATATTCATCCCATTCGTTTTTATTTTGCTGATACGTTTCTAAATCGAGTAAATATTGATTATAATTCGCTAAAGCGTCGTTATATTCAACTTCTTGTTCAGTCTTAATTTCATAATGTTCTTTTGCATAATTATAAGCACCATTATAAATTGCTTCAGCATCGTCATTTTTGAGTTCAACATCAAAACTATAGTTAACAACTAGATCATTTTTGGATGAATCGTAATTATTTGCTATGCCTAAATAATGATCATCTTCGAGTACAAAATCATAACTGGCACCATTATATGTAAAAGTCGACGGTGTCCATGTTATAGGCTTGCCATTCGTTCCAGTAGCGGAATAATCATAAGCAAAAACATAAAGTTTATCACCTATGACACTTGTAATAACGTTTTCTTTATTTGGGTTTTGGCTATATGAGATTTTATAATCAAGTCCATTTAGATAGTCGGTTTCTAGTTCATTTGGATTACCGATTACTTTAGTAAAAATATCTTTTGCATTTAGTGTATAATTGTCGTTACCAAAAGAATAATCATAATTATCTGCTTCAGCTTTACTTAAAGGCATGTTAAAGCAAGCTAAAAAGCACGCAGATACGCATAGTACTCCCAAGAAAAACGATATTTTATTATTAAATATTGTTTTTAATTTCATCTACTAATAATATAGTTTTCACATTTTTAATTCAATACGAACTCAATTTTAGTTAGGAAATACACTATTTATTTAAAATTTAAACTAGAAAAGTTTCTCACCA
>JAGCCQ010000033.1 GCA_017651565.1 Bacilli bacterium
ACAGAAGCAAAAATTTAAATTTTGTGACAAAAAAATGTTATTAATATTATTAAAATAATATTAATAATTTTGTGACATATTAATTAATAATTACTACAATGTCTATGAAAGAGTTAATAAACGAATCTTCTATTATGTTTATAGATTCCTAGTCAACTAAAGGCTTTTTTATATCAACAAATATTTATATGTTGGTATAATAACTTCGAGGTTAAGTAATTAACTATTAGAAATCAAGAGAATTATTGATTTGTATAGTGAAAACAGTTCTCTTTGTGGAACTTTCTCTTATAGATTACAAAGTAATCACTTGCTACTAGGGATTACTTAGAATTATTAAGGTCGAAACGAGTATGACTTGTTTCTAACTTATAAATGAGTCTTACTAGCTTACGAGCTAAGTGAGATAAGGCAACGCGATGTGCTTTGCCCTCGTCACGCTTCTTATGGTAGAAGTCGTAAAACACCGGAGCGTGAATCATCATAGTCTCAACAACGTTCATTAATGCTTGTCTGAGATATCCAGATCCATGCTTGACCATTTTGCCTTTATAGTCAGCGGTTCCTGATTGACTTCTTCCACAGTCTAGACCAGCATATGCGAGCATCTTATCTGCATTAGCAAATCTAGACAAATCACCAAACTCAGCGATTATACTGGCTGCGGACATCATTCCGACTCCAGGAATCGATACAGTAGGGGAATCTATGATAGTCATGATTTCTTCAATCTTAGATTCAACTCTACAAACCTCATTATTTATAGATTTATAGATGTTGAGAAGAGAAGAAATCTCCAGTTCATCAGCCTCACTTGATGAACCAATTGTATTCTTAGCTAATTCCTTTAATTTAATGAATTTAGCGTAAGAAAACTTACCCTTAGATACCTTTCTAAGATTATCAAACGAGTTGCTATTCATATTAGCGATTCTACTTGGAATCTTATAAGTATCTAATAGGTAAAAAGCAGTTTTGCTCTTTAATGAGTCATCAAAGAATTCTTTGAATTCTGGGAAGACTTCATCTAACACATTAGTGAGCATTACCAAGTAATATGATCGTTGTTTAACCAAACGATCTCTTAGACGAGTTAAAGACTTTAACTCAGGAAAATGGTAAACTTGCATATGGTAGGATTCATAGTCCGAACTAGCAAGGACCTGAGCAATCGTCTTAGCGTCAATCTTATCTGTCTTAACCCTTCTTAATGTCGTAGATCTGCGAAACCTTGAGACAATAACTGGATTAAGCAAGATGAATTCGTACCCTTTAACACTTAGATGTTTCATCAAGGGTACCATGTAGTGGCTAGTCGACTCGAATCCTACTTTTATTTCTGATTTAGGACAATCAAGAGTCTCTAGAATAGAAAAGAACTGGGCAAAACCGGTTCCAGAGTTATCAAAGGTAAAGGTGTCTCTGATAACTTCGCCTGTCTCAGTAGCAATGAAACAGTCGTGCTTGTACTTGGAACAATCAATTCCAACAATGTACATAAAATCACCTCCAAATCGTGAAAATTGCTGCGTCTAACCATCAGTTTTCTAGTAACGTAAAAACGCGAAAGATGAAACGTCAAAGCGTTAGTTAACTAATCAACGATTTGTATTAAAAAACTGTGGCCCGAAAAACCTCCAAACAGTCAAAGCTGTAAATTATGATCTACAGGTACACAGCATAGTTAGATTATACCCGGAGAAGGAGAAGTTATCTAATCACATAAACCGGGTACGATTAGATAATACGTTAATTTATGTTAATAGGATCAATTATATGTTTTTGTGGAGATTTTGTGTTTTTCTTTCTTGGATTAGCTAGTGTTTATTCTGAAAGTCCAAATGCAAAAGCCATTCTTACAATAATGACTTTATTGGTTTGGACTTGTGCTATTGTTTCTGCTATAGGAATACCTATAGGTGTTAAAGGTATTAAAAATAGAATTACTAGAGGTATGTCTATTGCTACAACAGCGGTATCTTCTGTAAGTTTTCTAGCTGGTTTTATCTTTGGATTATCAATGCTCATTGTTATAATGCAAGTAAGCATGTATTTATAAAAACTAAGGTCTGAGAAATCAGACTTTTCTTTTATGAAA
>JAGCCQ010000034.1 GCA_017651565.1 Bacilli bacterium
ACACTGTGGAACATAACTAATATTATTGGTTGGAAGTTTCAAAATATCAGCAAAATATTCTGAAAAAGATGGAGAACCGACTAAGATTTTGTCTGCTCCCATATATAATTTTCTACTCCAACGATATAGGAGCTTATATACCAAAGATCCCCTTTTAACTGCATGGGTGGCTACTGGAGATTCTGGCCATAAATCAACACAATGTACAACGTGAGGTACATGGTGTTTTTTCTTATATAAATTACCAGGAGCTAATATAGTAACTGGAGATAGACTCATTGAATAAATAACATCATATTCTTTCTTACATCTTCTAACCCACTTTTTGGAATTAAAGTAGAAGGAAAGATAGTTACGAATAATAGACAATCTAGTGTGTTTTCTAGGATATAAATTGACCCTATAAACAGTGACTCCATTGATCATTTCTTCCCTTATGTGTTTGTACTCAGGAAGTATATATCCATACCCATAGTTAGGCTTACCCGTTAAAACATCAACTTCGTGACCTTTTTTAACTAGTTCTTCAGCAATTTTGTTAATAACAAATCTCTCTGGATAATAGAACTGACAGACGACTAATATTTTCATTGCACTTATATTAGCAAACTCTTTTTCATAAGTGAAGAAAAGTCATTTTGGAAAATTTATTTATTTTCAAAAATGTTTCATAAAGCTAAAATAAGTCTCATGGAAGACAAAACACGTACTAACGTCATAGTTAATATCATCAGAACTTTAGTTTTGACCTTATTATCTTTCGTTACATTCCCTTGGGTCTGTAGGTATTTAGGAGCGAATCAAGTTGGCTTATATACTTGGGCTAATACTTTCGTTATGTACTTCCTAATTTTAGCGAAAATTGGTATTCCAAATCTCGCTATTAGGGAATGCGTTAAAGTTAGAGATAACAAGGAACTTTTATCTAATAAAGTCCAAACATTCTTCCTAATTCAACTAGTGACTACCATATTGTCATTTGCGTTTATGACAACTTTGGTATTTTCAGTCACACAGTTTAGAAATTCAAACGAATTAATATTTATATTATCACTTAACTTTTTAGCAGGTGCTTTCTCGTTTGAATGGCTCTTTATTGCCTTAGAAAAACAATTCTATATGTCGGTAAGAAGCGTCATTATTTTGATGTTTACTACCATTTTAATTATCGTCTTTGTTACCACTCCAAGTGATATTTATATTTATGCATTGATCACTATTTCAGTGACTATCTTAACTACCATCGCTAACTTCATATATTCAAGTAAGTTCATTTCCTTTAAAAAGACACTACCATATTCTTTAAAAGAATATCTAAAACCGTTATTGGTACTAGGTGCTATTAGTTTAACAATCTCATTCTATAACCAAACTGATACCTTAATTCTTGGTTTTATTGATGAAAGTAAACTAGAAGTAGCTAGCTACTCTGTTGGTATTAAAGGTATTGATATTATCATCGGCATTATCACCGCTTTATCGACCGTCTTTATTCCAAGAGCGGCAATTTGTTATGCTCAGGAAGATAAAAAGTACTTTAATAGACTCAACGCTTATTCAAT
>JAGCCQ010000035.1 GCA_017651565.1 Bacilli bacterium
ATTGATCGCTGAAGCAGAAGCGTTCTGGAATGAGTTTATGGCTGAAAATAAAAAAGAAGGCAAAAAGATGATGAAAAAAGGTAATAAAAAATTCAAAAATTAAGAGAAAAAAGGAGACTAAAAAATGAAATTATCACATAGTAAATTACAAACTATTTTAGAATGTCCTATGTCGTATTTTTTAAATTACAAAGAGGGCATTTCGTTAAAAGAAGAAAAGAGTGCACTTGCTATTGGTAGTGCAGTTCACTGGGGTATTGAACACAATACCGATGAATTAGAAGAATATTATAATGAGGAAGGCTCTTTTAATCAAAGAGACACTTATACAAAAGACCAAATCCTTGCTGAAGGTATGGTGCATGGATATTTAAAGCATAAAGATGAACTTATGCAAGAAGTATTATATGATAAAGAAACAGATGGTTATTTAACTGTTTTACAAGAGGAACACGAATTAACATTAACTGCTCCACTTAAATCATATAGATTTGAAGAACCACATGAATTTTTAGGTATCATTGACTTATTATTAGTTACTGATAAAGGATTTGTTTTAATTGACTATAAAACAAGTTCTCAAACTCCAGATTGGACTAAATATTTAGACCAAATTTATAGATATATATTCTTATTAAAACATAATTTCCCAGATGTTCCAGTTGTTAAAATTGGTATCATTAACCTAAAG
The DNA here is from genome assembly GCA_017651565.1 of Bacilli bacterium. Classification (GTDB taxonomy): domain Bacteria; phylum Bacillota_I; class Bacilli_A; order RFN20; family CAG-826; genus RGIG9670. The sequence continues at coordinate 692 of JAGCCQ010000035.1, forward strand.
AAAACAAGCATTAGACAAAAGGCTAATGAAACTGGCGATGCTTTCTTACAAAGAATGAAAATGGAATATGAAATCAACGATGAAAACTATATCAATACTCACATGTATGATGCAGATGAGTTAGATCCAGCCTTAATCGAAGCATATATTGATAACTTATCAAAAATGGCTGATACAGCCGAATTAATTGATAGAAACAAAATGTGGTTTATTAACTTCAAAAACGCTAACGGCCAATATGGTAAATCTCAATACTGGGATATTTTCTATCACACACCAGATGCTTATTTATTATATAAGATTAGAGATTATATTTTTGATGATAATGAAGAAAAGATAGTTACAACAAGACCTTGTGTTCCACTAGATATGTTGGCTATTGAAAAACCAGATTTAATTTTAAATAAATATGATTTATTCAAAGCAAAGAAAATTGAATTATTTGGCGAGAATAAACCAGTTAAAGAACAATTATTTGGTGCTCTTAAAAAAGAATATCTTACTGACGATACTTTACTAGATATGTATTGGGAAACATCAGAAAACGATACTGAAGAAGAACAAGTAATTGTTGAAGAAGAATTAAAAGAAGAAGAATAGGAGTTTTAATATGATAGGAAGATTTAAGGAAAATACAATTTATCTTGAAGATTGTTATAAAGCCATTAAAGATATTCCTAACAACTCTATCGATTTGATCCTAACAGATCCGCCTTATGATATTAAGCATACTACTGGTGGTGGTATGCTTAAAGAAAAAAGGTTAATTAATATGTTTAGCGATTTAAGAGAAAATGAACTTAATATAGGTATAAATGATGAAATACTAAATGAATGGTGTAGAGTAATGAAAAAAATAAATATTTATATTTGGTGCAATAAAACTCTTATTCCTAAATTAATTAATTATTTTGTTAATGAAAAAGGTTGCATGTTTGACATTATTATATGGAATAAAACAAACGCCATACCTTTATGTGGCAGCAAGTATTTAACTGACTGTGAATACTGTTTGTATTTCCATGAAACAATGAAACTTAATACTACTTATGAAACGGCAAAAACCGTTTATTATCAGCCTATCAATGTTGATGATAAAAAGTTGTTTAATCATCCTACTTGTAAGCCTACAAATATATTAAGGAATTTAATATTTAATTCAAGTAATGAGGGTGATGTCGTTTTAGATACTTTTATGGGCAGTGGATCAACTGCTGTTGCTTGTAAAGAATTAGGTAGAAAATATTTAGGTTTTGAAATAGATAATGAGTTCTATCAAATAGCAATCAATAGATTAAATGGTATTACTAAAGACGAAAGGAAACTATTTAAAGATAATAATAGTTTATTCGGTGATGACGATGAAGAAAGTTAGTAATTGGCTTAATGTAAATAGTTTTAAAGAGCAAGACGAATATTTTACACCAAAGATTTTAGTTGAAGCAATACTACCTTATTTAAAGAAAGGTAAAACAATATGGTGTCCATTTGACACAGAAAACAGTGAGTTTGTATTAACATTTAAAGAAAATGGCTTTAAAGTGATATATTCTCATATTGCAAATAATCAAAATTTCTTTACTTATGAGCCAAAAGAACATTTCGATTATATTATCTCCAACCCTCCTTTTACAAAAAAATTAGAGGTATTAGAGAGATTATATGAATTAAATAAACCTTTTGCCATGATTTTGCCTTTAACAATGCTTAATTATCAAGAGGTTGGCTCATTCTTTTTAGATAAACCTTTACAACTTTTAATAGTTGATAAGAAAGTATCTTTTAATGGAAATACAGCAAGTTTTAATAACTCTTATTTCTGCCATAATATTTTACCAAAAGATTTAATGTTCACTCATTTAGAGCATAATAATACTGGTAAGAATTATGTAGCAAGTCGTATGATGAAAGATACTAAAAATTATTTAATTAAAGAAGATTTTAATAATAAAATATTTGAAGAAAATGATGAAGATTCGGAGGGTACTTAAATGAAAGAATATAAAATATTTGCCGAAGATTCAGATTATGTATTGTATCAAGGAACAATGCAAAGTGTTATAGATAATGACATAAAAGAGAACTCCATAGATTGTATTATCACAGATCCACCTTATGAATTGAACTTCATGAATAAAGGTTGGGACAATAGTGGAGTAGCGTTCCAAAAGGAAACTTGGGAGCGTTGTTTAAAAGTTCTAAAGGCAGGTGGACATATTTTGGCCTTTGGTGGAACTAGAACTTATCATAGAATAGCGTGTGCTATTGAGGACGCTGGCTTTGAAATTCGTGATTGTATTCAATGGATTTACGGCTCTGGCTTTCCAAAGAGTTTAGATATATCTAAACAAATTGATAAGAAAGGTGGAAACGATTATTCAAAACAATTTGCGAAAGATTTAAAGGAAGCAAGAGAGAAAAGAAATCTAACAATAAAATACTGCGATGATAAATATTGTGGTGGATCTACTAATTGGAGTTGGTATGAAGGACGACCAAATGGAGTTAGAGTTCCAGATTATGCAACTTATTTAAAAATCGTTGAAGAGTTCCCAGAGTTAGAGAAATATAAAGATTTAATTAAAGAAGCAGAAAGAGAAGTTATTGGAACTACTATTACCAATAAAACAGTTTATCAAAACATTGGTGGAGATAATGTTGCTGGCGAAGTAGATATAACTGTTCCAGAAACTGAACTTGCAAAGAAATGGGAAGGTTGGGGTAGTGCTTTAAAACCAGCCTATGAGCCAATAATTGTTGCTAGAAAACCATTTACTGGAAGTTTAGTAGATAATATTATTGAATACGGTGTAGGTGGCTTAAATGTAGGAGAATGTAAAGTTCCTTATGGAAAAGAAACTGATAATCGTATCGGAACAGATGCTGTTAATACTTCTAAATGTGGCTTCTGGCAAAAAGATAAAAATAATGGAAAAACTCAAATGTATAAAAATGATGGTAGATTTCCAGCCAATGTTATCTTAACTTATGATGATAGTGATTATGAAGAAGTGTGCGGTGGCTTCCCAGAAAGCAAAGGTGCTAATTCTCAAAATAATTACTCTAATGGCTCTATATATCGTGGCCAAAGTTTACAAGAAAGTAAAACTAAATTAGAGGGTTATAGAGAGTGGTATAATGACGAAGGATCAGCAAGTCGTTATTTCTATTGTGCGAAAGCAAGTAAGAAAGATAGAGATGAAGGTCTTGACGATTTTGAGGAAGTTAAATTCAGTATGATGGCTAGTAATGATAATATGGATGAGGAAGGTAATTTTACTGGTATGTTAGAGGGTAGAGATACTAAATATAGAAATATCCATCCAACAGTTAAACCTACTGAACTCATGCAATATCTAGTAAGATTAGTTACTCCACCAAATGGAATAGTTATGGATTGTTTCATGGGTAGTGGTAGCACTGGCAAGGCTGTTATGTTTGAAAACAGAGAGCGTAATGCTAATTATAAGTTTATTGGCATTGAAATGACAGAAGAATACTTACCAATATGTAAAGCAAGAATTGATTATGCAAAGAATAAATTTGAATATGATTTAAAGAAAGAGGAACAAAAAATAACCTCTTCTGGACAAAATACATTGTTTTAGTGAGGTGATGATATGGAAGATTATAAGTTATATGCCGAGGATGAAAACTATCTTTTATTCCAAGGCAAAATGCAAGACGTTATAGATAATTGCCTAGAAGAAAACTCTATCGATTGTATCATCACAGATCCGCCATACGGCTTAACTTCTATAAGTGATAGATATGGAAAAGAGGGAAGTGCTCCTGCACAATATGGAACTGATGGAGCATTTAAACGCTTAACAAAAGGATTTATGGGACAAACGTGGGATGGCTCTGGTGTTGAATACGATGTTGAAACTTGGAAAAGATGTCTTAAAGTTTTAAAACCAGGCGGTTATTTATTAGCGTTTGCTGGTAGCAGAACAATGTTTAGAATAGGTAATGCTATTGAAGAAGCGGGTTTTGAAATAAGAGATACTATTATGTGGCTTTATGGTAGTGCGATGCCAAAAGCAACTGATATAGGACTTATGATAGATAAACGTAATGGTGTTAAATCTAAAATTGTTGGTTATGAACAAGGAACAATGCCAGACTTTAGAGATGTTGGTAAAAAACAAAAAGAACTTGGTGGACAAGATAAACTTACTTTCGGTCAAGTTAAGAATAGTGAAAGAAAAGAACAACCTATTTATGAAGCACAAAATGAATGGGCTGGATGGAAATCAAGTTTAAAACCTATGTTTGAGCCAATTATAATGGCTAGAAAACCTTTCAAAGGTAGTCTAACTGATAATGTATTAGAAAATGGCGTAGGAGCATTAAATATTGAAGAATGTCGTATAGGCGATGAAGTAATCAACGTTCATAATGCACCTAAAGGAACTTTTGCTGGTGGTGAAAGAGATAGAGGTAGTGATACTAACTCTTATAGAGACCACAGCGGAAGATATCCTGGAAATGTAATTCACGATGGTAGTGAGGAAGCAACACAATTTATGCCTAATACGAAAGGTGGAGACACTGATAAATTAGGAGAATATGGTTATACTTTTGGTAAAGAAAGAGATAGCAAGCCAATGGCTCAGGGATATAATGATGAGGGAAGTGCTGCAAGATATTTCTATACACCAAAAGCCTCTACAAAAGATAGAGATGAAGGTCTTGAAGAATTTGAAAAGATAAATATTTATACAGACGGAGAAAGTAATTGGGGTTATGGCAATACCGAAGATGATAACTTTGGTGATAGAATTGCTAATGTGAAAAGAGCAAACATACACCCAACTGTTAAACCAACTGATTTAATGCAATATTTAATTCGTTTAGTTGCTCCACCTAATGCTGTAATTCTTGATCCGTTCATGGGTAGCGGCTCTACTGGCAAGGCGGCAATGTTTGAAAATAGAGAAAAAAACAAGAATTATACTTTTGTTGGAATAGAAATGACTGAACAATATTTACCTATTTGTAAGGCACGTATTGATTATGCTAAATATAAATATGAATATGACCAAGTAAAAGAAAAACAAGAATTGGCTAAATCTGGTCAAAACACATTGTTTTAATGAGGTGTTATCATGTATAAAAAATTTAGTGAAGATGAAAGTTATGTTTTATTTCAAGGAACGATGCAAGAAGTAATTGATAATGAAATTAAACCAAATAGTATCGATTGTGTTATTACAGATCCGCCTTACGAAATAGGATTTATGAATAAAGGATGGGATTCATCTGGAGTTGCATTTCAAAAAGAAACTTGGGAAAGATGCTTTAAAGCGTTAAAACCAGGTGGTTATTTATTAGCATTCGGTGGCACAAGAACATATCATAGAATATGTTGTGCCATAGAGGATGCTGGATTTGATATTAGAGATTGTATTATGTGGATTTATGGAAGTGGTTTTCCTAAATCTATGAGTGTTAGTAAAGGCATTGAAGCATTGCAAAATTATGGAAATGCTGGAACTAGAAATAAAAGAAAAGTAGAACAAAATTGCGATACTGAAGAATATGTTCAAAAACAACCTAATAATGGTGTTATGGGCGAAATAAAAGAGTTCACAAGAAAAGAGTATGTTGCTCAAAACGATTTAGCAAAACGTTGGGAAGGCTGGGGGACTTGTCTAAAACCAGCGTATGAGCCTATAATCGTGGCTAGAAAGCCTTTTGACGGATCGTTAATACAAAATGTTATAGATAATGAAATTGGTGCTTTAAATATTGATGGTTGTAGAGTTCCTTTTAATGGTGATAAATGGAGTCCACAAAAGAGTGGTAAAACAAGTAGAGCCTATCAAAGTGAGGAAATGACTACTGCTGGTGGTATGTGTGAAGCAAACGATAACGGAAGATTTCCAGCAAATGTTATCTTAACTTATGATGATACAGATAAGGACGAAGTGTGCGGTGGCTTCCCAGAAAGCAAAGGTGCAAATTCTCAAAACAATTATTCTGATGGACATATCTATCGTGGACAAAGTATGCAAGAAAGCAAAACTAGTTTAAAAGGTTATAGAGAATGGTATAATGACGAAGGATCAGCAAGCCGTTATTTCTATTGTGCAAAGGCCAATAAAAAAGATAGAGATGAAGGACTAGATAAAATTGAAGAAATTGAGGTAAGGGCTTTAAATGCCACTAATCCAAATAATGAAGAAAAAGACGATGTATCTAGTAGATTTATTACTAAAAAGAAAAATATTCATACAACTGTAAAACCAGTAGAGTTGATGGAATATCTTGTTAGACTTGTTGCACCGCCAAATGCTGTTATCATGGATTGTTTTATGGGCAGCGGATCAACTGGAAAAGCAATTATGTTTGAAAATCGTGAAAGAAATACAAATTATAAATTTGTTGGTATTGAAATGACCGAAGAATATTTACCTATTTGTGATGCTAGAATAAAATATGCTAAATATAAATATGATTATAATAGCGACAAAATAGAAGAAATTGTTGAAACAACAACAGAGCAAAATACGTTGTTTTAAAATAATTAAAATTTTTATTTGCACCTCTTGACTTTAACTTATTTATCATATATAATGATAGTAGTTAAAGTTGAGTAGTTAAAATAAAAAGAAAGGAGTCAAAGTTAAAATGAATGTTAAGGCTTTAACTGTTGATGAGTTAAATTATATAAATGAAGAATACTCTTTCAAATTACTAATAGACCAAGAAGGAAACAAATATGTTAGTGTTAGTTGTAAGAGTTATCCAAAACGTAATGTAATTCATCCAATAAGCGAATCGTTTAGAATTAAAACGAGATTCAGAACATTAGTATTTAATCATGAGACTATGAGTATTTGGGCTAATAATTTTGCTGAAAAATACACTTTAATTGAAGTTGCTGATGCAATTACTAAATTAAAACTTACTTATGAAAAAGTTACTAATGATAATATTGAAAAGAGACTGATCGGCAGAAAAGATTTGTCTGTGAAAATTAAAAATTAAAAAATTAAAAGATTAAGAAAAAGAAAAGGAGATTGAAAAATTTTTATGAAAAAAGTTAAAATGATTTTATATGGAGAGCCAGGTACTGGTAAATCCGTTTTCGCTGGTAATGCACCAGAACCATTCTTTATCACAACAGACGGTAACTATGAATGGTTAGAGGGACTTGTTCCTAATTATAGTGAGGAAAACCATATACAAATTGGTAGTTATGCTGAATTTGAAGCGTTAATCCCACAATTAGCAACTGAAAAGTATGCTAAATATAAGACATTTGTATTAGACTTAATTGAAGACTTATACACATGGGCTGATTATGAATTATGTAAGAAAAATAAAGCAAAACATATTTCTGAACTTGGAGATTATGGTAAAGGTTATGATATGTTAAGAAAACCATTTATCGCTTCAATTTTAAAGTTTATTGCTTTAGATAAGAATATTATTATTCTATCTCATGAAAGTTCAAAAGACGAAAAGAATAAGCGTGGAGTTGTAACTACAAAGTATCAACCAAGTGCTGTTATGTCTATTGAAAAGTTATGGGATAAGTTTGCTGGACAATGCCAATTCGTTATTCGTTGTTATAAAGACTATGAACAAGACGAAGATGGTAGAATGGTATTATACAGATTATTAAACATTAAGAATAAACCAGAAGAATATGGAACTTATCGTTTAACTGATATTAATGCACCAGAAACTATTGAATTAGACTGGCCTACATTTGCTGAAATTATTGGTTTAAATAGCAAAACAAGTGTTTATGCAAAAGAAGCAACTGCTACTAAAGTTACAAGCGATATGCAAGCACAAAATATCGGTGGAGTTGAAGAAGAAGAAAAACCAGCCGTTAAGAAACCATCTGCTATCGTTAAACCAACAGTAGCACAAAAACCTATTCCAGCAAAAACTGCTCCAACTAAAGAAGAAGTTTTAAACGATGCTATCGCTGAAACTCTTGATGGAGAAACTGAAGAAGCACCAGCAAAACCAGTTGTTGCTAAACCAGCACCAAAAGTAGTTAGACCAGCAGTAAAACCTCAACCAAAAGTTGAAGAAGCACCAGTTGAAGAAGCAACTGAAGAAGTAGTGGAAGAAGCACCAGTTGTTGAAACAAAGGTTAAAGAAGTTGAAACTGAAGAC
>JAGCCQ010000036.1 GCA_017651565.1 Bacilli bacterium
ATAAGTTTTATAATGATTTCCATTTCATCTGGATTACTTTCTGCCGTCAATATTGTGATAGCAACAAGAGCTTCGTTAGAAATAATCTGCTTATTCTCTTTATATAAATGACCTGTTTTATATAAGAAATTAATAAATAATGTCGCAGCAATTCTTTTACATCCGTCAGCAAAAGGATGGTCTTTCACAAGGAAATATAACAAATGTGCTGCCTTATCTTGTACTGATGGGTACAATTCTTTGCCAAAAACGTTTTGATAAACTTGTTCGATAATGCCTTTAAGTTTTCCTTTTTCCTTCTCAACTCCAAAAACATTAGACATTTCTTTAAATTTCATTGAATCAATGATTTCTCTTGCTTCATCGTATGACATTACATATTCGGATTGAGTTCCCTGTACTTGCGGAAGTACTTGGTGATCATATTCATCAAGAAGATCTAAAGCTCTCGAATACTCATCGATTACTTTGTTTAATTCATCTCTATCGATGTTCAATGAATATGAAAGCATCCTATTTTGAATATCAACAACTTTTCCAAGATTTTCTAATCTTCTTTCATTGAGCACATATCCTTGAATTAAATATCCTTTTAAAACATTGTTAGCCCATCTTCTAAATAAGACTCCACGATTTGATTTAACACGATAACCAACAGAAATAATTACGTCCAAGTTATATAAATACGTCTCATATTGTCTTTTTCTTTTTGAAGGTACGAATGCATTTTTTGCACTTGTACTTTTTAAATCTAATTCACCTTCTCTATAAATGTTATTTATATGCCTTGTGATAACCGTTTTGTCTCTTTCAAATAATTCAGCAATTTGTTCTTGAGTCAACCAAACTGTTTCATTTTTTTCATCTGCTCTAACGTCAAGTGTAAAATCGTTGTCAACAAATCTAACAACTTTAAAATTTTCCATTTTTATTTCTCCTTTCAAAGTGTTTTCAAAAGGAGACAATAAAAACCATCACATGTTCCATAATGAAAACACCATAATGTAGTTTTCTATTGTTATGTCCCAAACAATCAAAACTACTGGTGTTACATCATCCGTGTGATGGCCTCATGCTCAAGTCTTAATACTCGTGCGGAGCGTGATAATTCTTTTGAACAAATAAGCGTCTACAAACTGCGACCTCTTCTTATATGTCTCAAATCATAATGGGCGATACTTTCCGCATTGATAGAATCTAACACAACATCTACCAGTTAAACAGCCAGGTTACTTATTTTGCGTTTTAGCCAAGTTTATACCTACTCTCGAAGTGTTTCATTCTTCGGTCTTTTGACGCGCTCAAAGGCTAACTAATTAACACTACCATGTTAACATATTTATAATTTTTAGTCTATTAATAGACTAAAAATATTAAGTGAAAACATTTTTTCTTACTTAACTATTGTAAACAAAAGTAATTATGATAAAGTATATTTTGGATTTTATCCAAAACAATGTTTAAACATTACTTGGGAGAAAACATGAAAGATTATAAACTATACATTTTTGATTTAGATGGAACAACGGTTGACTCAACCGAATGTTTTAAAGAATGCTATAGGTCCGCTTTTGAAGCATGTAATGTTAAGTTCGATGAAACATACAATATTAACTATGTTGTTTTAAATGTTGAAGAAGTTTATAACCAAATTAAGGATTTGTCAGATGTTGCAGACTCTCAACAAAAGTTCTACACAGCTTTTGTTAAAAATATCTCCCCTACCTTCACCAAGTATGGTAAATTCTACGATGATGTTAAAGATGTATTTGAAACATTAAAAAATAAACATGCTTTAGTTACTATTTTTACTAATAGAGTTTCAAAAGAAATTAAAGGCATCTTAAAAGTAAATCCAAAAATAAAAGCATATGCTAATTCATATGTAGGCGCTGATATGGTTAAAAACCCTAAACCAGCACCAGATGGAATTATTAAGATTTTAGATAAATACGAGATTGAAAAAGAAGATGCAATATTTATTGGAGATGGAAAAGGAGATTACGAATCAGCTAATGCCGCAGGAATTGATTTCTTCTATATTGATAGATATAACATTAATGAAATACCACTAGAGCCACATAAAACATTAAAGGATTTAATTAAATAATATGAACTACGAAATTATCTTAGCTACAAACAACAAACATAAATTACAAGAAGTAAGAGAAATCCTCTCTCCTTGTGGAATCGTTGTATATGGCCTTTCTGATCTTCAACTACATCCTGAAGAAGTAGATGAAAACGGTAAAGACTATTATGAAAACGCTTTAATAAAAGCTAATAGCGTTAAGCCTTTAACAATCTTGCCTGTTATCGCAGATGATTCAGGTCTAGAAGTAATCGCTTTAGATAATAAGCCAGGCCTTCATAGCGCTAGATACGCTGCTGAATGTGGCGGTCATGATAAAGCTATGGAAAACATTATTAACGACTTAGAAGGCAAAGATAGATCGGCAAGATTTATTTGTGATATTGTTGCAATTAATTTAGATGACAAGCCATTAAAATTTGAAGGAATCTGCGAAGGAGAAATCATCGATCATAAGGATGGCACTTCTGGATTTGGATACGATCCAATCTTCAAATGCAAAGCAACAGGTAAAACTTTTGCATCTATGGATTCAAAAGAAAAGAACCTCTATTCTCATAGGGCTCTTGCTCTTAAAAAGTTTGTTACTTATCTTAGAGTGACTGGCAAAATATCATGCCACAACTTGCCAAAGCACGAGCATTGATAATCCTAAAGTGATTAATAATTCTCCAACAAAATAAGTAGACATAATATAGAAATGAGATCGTTTAACGTCTTTAATGAAGTTGGAGTAAAGCAATAATCCATCACTTAAAACAAAGAAGATATAACCTAAAGTAACTAATAACCCTTGATATGAGTTAGCATAAGCTGCCGTAACAAGAAGTGAGAAAATACCAATAAATACTAAGATTGGCATGTAAACATTTGCGAGCAATGCAAGTTTACCTGCGAATCTTTTTGTTAATGGGAAAATAAATCTAATAATTAATACTAATGAAATAGCAAATATGAAATAAGCTATAAATGGAATTGTTGTATCTGATTCGAATAAAAAGATTGTTAATTGTATTAGGTTACATAAATGGCCTAAAAAGAACATTACAGAACCGGCTACAAAGTAACCAATATGTTTCTTTTTGAAAATTAAGAAAACATCACCTAATAGAGATAATAATGGGAACATCCATATTAATGGATATTCAGGTACCAATAACATAATTGCTGGTACTAAGAAAATCATCGCAAAAGGTTTGGATATCTTTCTTGCTTTTTCTTGTTCGGTTTTGCAAAAATATAAATGAACTACTGCTGCGACAGCGAATAGCCCTAATAATACAATTGTTGGAATATACTTTAACATAGAATCTCCCCATTGATTCTTTCTTTAACTTTTTCACAATCCTCATACATTTTAGAAACATCTTCGTTAAGTAAGAGTTTTTTATTCATGTAGAGAATTTTTCCATCAATCATTGTCATCTTAACGGAATCTTTATTTCCATTAGTAACAATAGAATCGGCGATATCAATTCTATCACTAATTAAATTAGAGTCTAGCATAATAATATCTGCTAACTTACCTTCTTGTAAGGTATCACAGTTATTTAATTTCATTGCTAGAGCACTATTTCTAGTGGCCATCTTTAATATTTCATACGCTGGAATATTTGGATTATTTTCACGTAATATTCTCATTTCTAAGAACATATTTAAATCATAGTTACTAGCAGGTCCATCTGTTCCAATTGCTACATCAAAACCATTATCAAGATACTTTTGAACAGGGCATACACCATCATTTAAATATTGGTTGCTACCAGGACATGTGATGATTGAAACACCCTTCTCTTTAAAAATTTTAATATCGTCATCCGAGAAAAAGATACAGTGATAACCAGCGCCACCGAAATCATAGAACCCCTTATCAGCGAAGTATTTAACAGGTGAAACACCATGTCTTTCATAACATTCTTTTACTTCATGTTCAGTTTCGCTGATATGTGTAAAGAAAGGTATTTTAAGTTCGTTAATAACTTCTAAAGTATTATCCTTTGACTCATCACCTAAAGTATATTCAGCATGGACACCAACTTGATATGTAATAAAAGAATTTTCTTTAGAATTGTATTCATTATATAAACGAATTAATTCTTTTTTGTCTGTGTATGAATTATACATTCCTTGAAGAACCATTCTAAATCCTAATTCTTCAGAAGCTTTACCTATCATAATAGGGAAGAAATACATATCAAATGAAGCAGTAATGCCTGCTTGAATATATTCAACAACGCCAACCTTAGTAGCGCAATAAACATCATTTGGAGTTAGCTTATCTTCTCTTGGGAAGCAATAAGTAAATAGCCAATCTTGCAAAGCAAGTCCTTCTCCTCCACCTCTTAAAAATGTCATAGCTGTATGAGCGTGTGCATTTTTAAATCCTGGAAGAAGAATATTACCCTCACAATTAATAACTTGATTTATGCCCTTTTCATCAATGTTTTTACCGATTTTTTCGATTTTATTTCCATTGATTAAAATATCCCCTTCTAACATAGGGGAGTCGTCCATTTTTATGATACGAGCGTTCTTAAGTAAGATTTTCATCTTAATTATTTTAGAATCAATTAAGTATATTTACAAATTAAATATAGTTATGGTAGATTTATAG
>JAGCCQ010000037.1 GCA_017651565.1 Bacilli bacterium
ATTTTTTAATTTCTGATTGGATGATTAAATAAGATAGTGATGATTGAATAATTCCAATCGCGAAGATAAATGGAGCAATTAAATATGTTCTCCACCACATAAGTTCATTTAAGTTCAAAAGTGTGAAATAAACTTGTTCAATCGACTCATCCAAAAGCGCATTGCAAACTAATAAACTAAGATATGAACACATTACATAAACTAGTGCGCTGTACATTATTGAGTAATTTGAAGGAATCTCTTTTTCTAAACAAAAACCAAAAATGAATCCCGATAAAACGCCAGGAAGAATATAAAAAAGAATATTACTTATAGCATCAAAACTAACTAAGAATGATAGACCAATTGTAGCTAATAAATATATTGGATAATATCTCTTTTTGCAATAGATAGTGACTAACAAACTTACAAAAGGTAAGATCATAGTCAAAAATAATAATAAGTAGGGTAAAAATGTAGTAAGCAAAAGTAAGACAACATTAATAGCTGCCATGATGGCTAGGAAAGCAATATTTTGCACCAATGTTTCCCTCTTTTTGAAGATTCCCATGGATATATATTAAAAGAAAAATTAAGAAATTTTCACAATTTTTAAAAAATCGCCCCATTTAAATAAGTAAGGGGGTTTTATGAACCTTGAGATATTTCTCTCAGTCCCCGCAATCTCTTTCCGAGAAAGGTTGATAGATTTTAGTGGTAGTAATACTGTTAAAGTTTGTACTCATCATAGTTTTGTTGTTAATGATACTGGGTAACTGGTAACTAAAAAAGCCTGGGAGGCATGTCTCCTAGGCCCTAAACACAACTTCATTATACATGCGTGTTTTGCGGAAAGAAAGCACATCCTCAAAAGTTGAGGGGACTGCCTTACTAAAAACAGGGAGTTTATATGGTTAAGAAAGTTTTTCTATCTTTGATCGTCTTATTAACGAGTTGCAATGAAGTTGTTCCAGAAACTGAAATAGTAGAAGAAGTAACAATCGAATATCCTTCATCCTTCATCCAATGGAGTGAGTTGTTCACTCAAGAATCCAATAGTTATTTTGTTTATGTTTTCGCATACGATTGTTACTATTGCAATTTATTAAAAAAGAAAGTGATTTGTTTCCATGAAACCTGTAAATTCCCTGTTTATTTTTGTGAATATACCAAATCTATTCCTATTGCACACGATATAGATAACACAATTGGAAAGAATGAAATTGATGATGTGTTTATTAAAGGAACCCCGACTTTGATTTTAGTTAGCGAGAAATCAATAGCTTTTAATGTTGCAGGAAAAGAAGCGGTTAGTGAGATGATTGATTTACATCTGAAAAATGAATAATAAATTGAAATTGGCTTTATGGTGTGGTAATATATTGCATAGCAATATATATGAATTACGAAAAAGAATTAAATGAAAGACAACTAGAAGCTGTTACTAGCTCCTATCAACATTTAAGAATTATCGCGGGTGCAGGTAGTGGTAAGACTCGTGTTTTAACTTACCGCATTGCATACTTAATTGACGAAGTAGGCGTAGAACCTTGGAAAATTTTAGCAATTACTTTTACTAATAAAGTTGCTGCTGAAATGAAAACAAGAATTACAAACATGCTTCCTAATTGTAGCAAAGATTTAAACATTAGAACTTTCCATAGTTTTGCTGCGTTTTTCTTGAGAAAAGAAATATCTGTCATTAATTATCCAAGCAGTTTCACAATTCTCGATGAAGAAGATCAAACCAGATTATTAAAAGATATAGTAGTTGAGTTTGGTTACAAGAAAGGCGATAAGATTGTTGGACTTGCTGCAGGATACATTGGAAAATGCAAATTATTAGAAAAATATCCAGACGATATTAATATTATTAAACCAGCATTTGCGGAAGAAAAAGATTGCTTAGAAATCTATAGAAGATACGAAGAAGAAAAAGCAAAAATGCTTTCTCTCGATTTTGATGATCTTTTACTTAAAGCAAATTACATTTTAGAGAACTATCCAGATGTTAGATTTAAATGGCAACAAAGAATTGACCATATTTTAGTCGATGAGTTTCAGGACACTAATAATGTTGAATTCAAATTAATCAAATATTTATTAAAGCCTTTCACAACTGTTTATGTTGTTGGTGATCCAGACCAAACTATTTATACTTGGCGTGGTGCTAACCAAAACATTCTTTTAAAATTGAACGATATTTTACCTGATATTGAAACCGTTATTTTGGACAGAAACTACCGTTCAACTCAAAATATTTTAAACTCTGCAAATAAACTCATTAGTTATAACAAAGAAAGAGTTAAAAAAGACTTATATACAGAAGAAAATCTGGGAGCTAAAGTCGTTGTTAAAAATAATGGCTCAGGTCAAACTGAAGCGGATTATGTCTGTAGAGAAATTAATAGATTAGTTCAAAACGAAGGATACAAACTTAGAGACATTTGTATTCTCTATCGTTCCAACTATTTAACTTTAGATTTTGAACATTCTTTGATGGCTCACCAAATTCAATACAAGATTTATGGTGGCCAAAAGTTCTATCAAAGACGTGAAATTAAAGATGTCTTGGCATACTTCCACCTAATCGTGAACACTAAGGACGACATATCTTTCAAGAGAATTATGAATGTACCTAGGAGGGGGATAGGGGAGACTACCGAGAACCTAATTTACGACGAAGCAAGAAGTACTGGCAAATCTGTTTATGAATATTTACGTGATGTCAGCCAAGACGAAACACAAGTCTCAAAAAGATGCTTAGACTCATTAAAAGCAATGATTCAAAGGATTGAAATTGCTAGAGATGACATTAATAAATCTGAAGAAGTATTCTCTAAAATTTTAGAGGATATGATTTACTCAATTGGATATCAAGATTATCTTATGAAAGAAGATGATGGTGATGAACGTTGGGAAAACGTTAAAGCATTATTTGAAGATATCCGTCATTATTCAAAGAATAATCCTGAATCTACCTTTGATGATTACTTACAAAATATCGCTCTTGTTTCTGCACAAGATGAAATTGAAGATGGTGATTACGTCACTTTAATGACTGTTCATACTGCAAAAGGACTTGAATTCCCTGTTGTATTTATTGTTCGTTTGAACCAAGGAATTTTCCCTAACCAAAGAGCTTTAATGGAATCTGGATTTAAGGGTTTAGAAGAAGAAAGAAGACTTGCTTATGTCGCTATGACAAGAGCAAAAAAATTGCTCTATATCACATTATCTTCATCATTTTCATATGTTTTAGGCAGTGTTACTGGACCTTCTCAATTCATTAAAGAATCTGGAAATGCAGTTGAAGAAGTACATTCACAATCCTCATTCTATGGCGGAAATAGACAAAAGAAATCATTGTTCGATGATGGACCTAACTTTAACTTTGAAAGAGATAGACCATCTAGAGAACCTGTTAAACAAGATTTTGATCAACCTGAAACTAACGGCATTGATGACTGGAAAGTTGGAGATACTGTTATTCATAAAAAACTTGGAAAAGGAAAAGTTATTGCACTTGAAGGAGATGGAATTATTACTGTCGAATTCGAAGAACATGGTAGAAAATCTATCTTAGGTAACCACCCAGCTGTATCTAAAGGAGGATTAGATGCATGAGCCCAAAAGAAAGAATTAATGAATTAAGAAGTTTACTTGAAAAGTACAACTACGAATATTACGTAAATGATAATCCTAGTGTATCTGATGCTGAGTATGACCGTTTAATGCAAGAATTAATCGCTTTAGAAACTAGATACCCAGAATATTTTTCTAAACTTTCACCTTCTCAAAGAGTTGGCGGTCTTGTTCAAAAAGAGTTTCCTGAAGTCGTTCATAAAAGAATGATGCTTTCTCTTGCGAACGCTTTTAATGAAGATGATTTAAGAGATTTTGATAGAAAAATCCGTGAAATATTACATGTAGATAAAGTTACATACATGGCTGAAATGAAAATTGATGGCCTTGGAATGTCTTTAGTATATGCAAACGGTGAACTCCAATATGCAGCTACTAGAGGAGATGGAACCAAAGGTGAAGACGTTACGAGTAACGTAATTACAATTAATTCAATCCCAACTCATATTAAAGAAAAGGGAGATTTTGAAATTAGAGGCGAAGTTTATATGCCAAAAAAATCTCTTGAAAGATTAAATAAAATCCAAGAAGAAAAAGGCGAGAAACTTTTTGCTAATGCAAGAAATGCTGCAGCAGGAAGTATTCGTAACTTAGATAGCAGTATCGCTGCAAGCCGTGGCTTAGAAGCTTTCTGGTATTACTTTGTAAACGCTAAAGATTATGACATTAGATACCATAGTGATGCTTTAGATAGAGCAGATGAATTAGGCTTCAGAACTAATAAAGAAAGAAGACTTTGCAATGGTATTGATGAAGTTCTTAAATACATCGATGAGTATACTGAAAAACGTAGTTCATTAGACTACGATATCGATGGCATCGTTATTAAAGTCGATGACATGAGTTTATATGATAAATGCGGTTACACCGCAAAGACTCCTAGATGGGCTATTGCATATAAATTTCCACCTGAAGAAGTCGTTACAAAATTAACCGACATTATTTATACAGTTGGAAGAACTGGAAAAATCACTCCAAATGCTGTTTTAGAGCCTGTTAGAGTCGCGGGAAGTGTCGTCCAAAGGGCTACACTCCATAACGAGGATTTTGTCAAAGACAAAGGCTTAATGGTTAATGACTATGTTGTTATTAGAAAAGCTGGTGACGTTATTCCAGAAGTTGTTAGACCAGTTTTAGAAAGAAGAGACGGAAGTCAAATTCCATTCGAAATGATTGAAAAATGTCCTGTTTGTGGTGCTCCATTAGTCAGAAAAGATGCTATGCATTTCTGCTTAAATCCTGACTGTGATGCAAAGCAAATTGAATCTATTATTCACTTCGCTTCTAAAGACGCCATGGACATCGAAGGAATGGGTGAAAAAGTCGTCGAACAATTCTTCAACCAAGGATTTATTCATAATGTTCCAGATATCTATAACTTAATGGATCATAGAGACGACATTATTTCTCTTGATGGATGGCAATCTAAATCCATTGATAAATTGATTGAAGCAATTGATAATTCTAAAGCAAATTCATTAGAAAGATTACTCTTTGGTTTAGGTATTAAAGAAGTTGGTGCTAAGATGGCAAAAACTCTTTCTAAAAAGTATCAAAATCTTGAGAATTTAATGAATGCTTCTTTAGAAGAATTATTAGAAATTAATGATGTTGGACCAGTCGTTGCAACTTCAATTTATAACTTCTTTAAAGATGAAAAGAAG
>JAGCCQ010000038.1 GCA_017651565.1 Bacilli bacterium
GCGTGATAACCAACTTGATCTAACTCTTTTAAAGCAGATAAAACTTCATCGGTTGTCATACGAGTTGCAAATAAAGATTGGTGACCATCTCTTACGCAAGTTTCAACAATTTTTACGCCCATAAAACCTCCATATTTTGGAAAATAATCCAAAATCGGCTCTATACTATCACATTTATGTAATAAATAGCAACGAATAAGACAAAGAAAAAATCAAGCCGAAGCCTGATTCTTGTCTTTTAGTTTTTAGTTAACTCGTTGAACGATTATGTAATAGTAAGGAACAACCTCTAAGCAATTCATGTTAATAATGTATGTTCCATAATCAGTTTCAACTTTAAGATGTTTCGATAACTCTCCATCAGGTAACATTCCTGATTTTGTTAAATTACTGTAGAAAGTTGAGAATTCACTTTGGTTACTGTCACTAACAAATACACAATCGTAATCTTTAAATGACTTAAAATAGAATTTGCCGCTTTGTGTATTGTAAGAAACCAGAATAGGTAAACCATTAACTTCTGCTGGCATTTCATTAGATACATTAGCTGATTTTAAATTCATATAAGGCACTAAATAAGCTCTAATTTTAACTACGTATGGATCATACCAAGCAAATAAGTACAAATCGTAGTTTCTGTCATAAGGTCTTGTGAAGCAAATTTCATCACCATAAGAGAAATAAGTAAAACCACTATTCATGACTAGGCCCATATAGTCGCTAATATCGATATAAACTGATGAATCAATTCTGAACATATCACTACAATCTGGATCTTGGCCTTTAGGATTTTCATCAACAGTATAAGTAAAGCCGTTACCAGTATATTCAGGAAGACGATATCTAGTAAATTGTATAGGCATTGAAGTATTTGGGCGAACTTCATGTATATAGTCCAATACTTCTTGTGGTGTTACTGTAATGCTTCCTCCATAAACATTTACTGAATAAGGAACTATTTCATATACGTTTTCATAAAATTGAATCTTTTTAATTGAAGTGTGTTCATCAAAACTTCCTTCATATGTGACTTCAATCCTATAATTTACTTTAGTGTCTTTACACATAAAGAAATGATTATAGTGTTTATACGCTCCAAACGTTGATGTATCAGAGTCTCTAGCAATTTCTGAACAAGCAAAATAATTATCACCGTTTTTAATAATGAGCATTATTTCACCAAAAAAGTGATCCCTAACTATAAGAGCTTGTATTCTACCTGCACCTACTTTCTCTTGAACGAAACGATCGTCTGCATAAAAATCAAAATAAATAAAGTCTTCAAAAGTATAAGAAGAGTTATCACTTATTTGATATCCAATAAAATCTCTTCCTCCATCACCATCTTCGTCAATATCAAACGTATAATCCTTTGAATCAGGAACATATGATTCATCAATTTCATAAGTGCGATTCATGCTAATAGAATATTGACGAGCTAAATATGCATTGAAAGCAAATTGTGAAATATTATCGAATCCACGCAATATCTCTGGCTGATAACTATCTAAAAAGTTTTCTCTTTCTTCAGTTGTTTTACTGATTGTATCCACACTTGGCTCATTAATGTTTGGATTATAGTTTGGGTCAGTGATAATAATTGAGCCATTATTTTCACCCCAGTCACACCCAGATAAACTTAAAGCAGCAAATACCAATGGAAGTAAAATTCTTTTAGGTTTCATAATTGGAACCCCCCTCGCTAATTAAGACAATTGAAAATTCAATTTTTGCTCAAAATATTTTTGAGTTCCTAATTCGAAGTTTGTTAAAACAAAAAATCAAAAGAAAAGAAAAACCCTACTTTTTAGTAGGGCGTTAATCTATTAGTTAACTGTCTCAAATCGATTAAGGAGGTCTTCGATTTTGAGTTTTTTCTTTTCTTCGCCTTTAACGTCGAGAACAATTTCTCCACCTGCGAACATAATTAATCTATCACCATAAGTTAATGCATCTTTCATATTGTGAGTGACCATTAACGTTGTGAAACCTTTTTCTCTAACAATCTTATCTGTAAGAGTTAAAACTCTTTTTGCTGTCTTAGGATCAAGAGCAGCAGTATGTTCGTCTAACAAGAGAAGAGGTTTGGTGACATCAAACTTTCTAACTTCATTATCGAATCTATTGAAAGCTTCTCTAATTTGTTCTCTCTTTTCAGCTTTCTTTAAACTCTTGTCAGCAAGTATTTCTTTCTTTTTTTCTAGGAATCTTGCCTTTCCTTCTTTATAAGCATTCTCTACTTCTTCTTTCGCTTTTTCTTTATCGCCATAAGCAAATTTAACATAATCTTTTCTTATAGATTTATGGCTAGGTAATTGTGGCATAGTAGCCATTAACAAAGTTAAAGCTTGTCTTTGGCCGCCTGAAAGAGTACCTGCTTTTGCGTTAAGTCTTTTATCAAGACCTAAATCAAATTCTTTAAGAGCATTTATGAATAACTCGCGATGTTGTTTCTTAAAACCCCATCTAATTGGAGAGTGTCTTCTTCCACGTCTAATCGCAATTTCCATGTTTTCGAGAACGCTCATTTCTGCTACTGTTCCCATCATAGGATCTTGGAATACTCTTCCAAAATATCTAGCACGTGAATATTCTTTTTCTTTTGTGATATCTCCACCATTGAGTTCGATTGTGCCTGAATCAGGGAAGATAACACCAGTGATAAGGTTCATTGTTGTAGACTTACCACTACCATTTTGACCAATGATAGTAACAAACTCTCCATCATTAATAGTTAAATTTAAACCATTAAGGACTGTTAATTGATCTTCAGGTTTTCCAGTAGAGTTAAAACTTTTGACTATATTAGTTAACTTCAGCATCTGTTTTACCTCCCTTTTTGAAAATCTTAAAGAATATTTTCTTGAAGAATCGGCCTATTGCAAGTCCAATCTTCTTAAAGAATCTTCCTATCTCGACAAAGAAACTAATGACTTTCTGTCCGAATCTTGTGCCAGCAAACTTGAACCACATAACAACAAAGAATTTCTTTATTGCAGGTAAACATAATGCGATAACAATTAATACTGCGTATAAGAGTTTCATCATTCCTGATGGAACGTTAAGTTTGATTGCTGCTTCAATAATTGAGAAGTAAACAATTGAACCTAATGAAACAGAAATAATCCAGTTCTTGAAGGAACGTTTTCCAAATATTGCTTCACCGATTAAGATGGAAGCTAATCCAATAACCAAGTAACCAGTAGCGCTTTCAACACCTAAACTGCCCATTTTTTGGACATATAAGGAACCACCTAAACCAATTAAAGCATTGGATAATGTAACACCAGTAATTGATGCTGCTGTCGTATTGATGCCTTGGCTACGAGCCATGTTTTCATTTAAACCTGTGGTTCTGATAGCCATACCGTATTCAGTACCGAAGAAGTAATAAATACCGAACATGACTACAATGACAATTGCGGTCATGACTGCAGCGGTAATTATTGAGTTAGTTGAATCCCAAAGCCAGAAAATGGAATAAATTGTTTGTTGAGGTGAATCTGGTGCAATATTTAATGTCATTAAGTTGGAGAAATGAGAAGAAGTCCCATTAGCCAAGCCCATAATTAACATTACAATTGAGGAAGCACCAGTCATTGTAATAATTCCACTCAGTAACTTAGGAATTTTTAAGAATCTATTTAATGATCCTGTGATGAAACCACAGACGGCACCTGCACCACATCCAGCCAATGTTGCAAGGAATGGATTAATTCCATACATAACCATTGCAGCAGTGACAGTAGCGCCCATTAAGAAGCTACCTTCTGCAGTTAAATCTGCAAAATCTAAGATTCTATATGTAAGGAAAATACCAAGTGCTAATAAGCAACATGGTAATCCCGTTACTAATATATTTAGTATAATATTAACAAAACTAGGCATCTACATCGCTCCAACTATGAGCAGTTTTTACAGAATCAGGGATAGTGATTTGTGCTGCTTCAAGATTCTTTGAGGATAAGACGTATGTACACTCTGCACTAGTCATATATTTGACAGGAGTTTCTTTAATAGTCTTATTCTTTAAAAGAATGTCTGCAGCCATGATACCAGCTTGTTTGCCTAAATCAAAATAATTAATTGATAAAGTTAAATGGCCACCACTCTTGATCATGCCTTCTTCACCACACATAACTAATACGTGAGCAGCATTTGCTGGAGTTTTAACAGCACCCATATTTGCAGCGATATTGTTATCTGTAGGAATGTAAATAGCTTGAACTCCATCATCAACTAATGCTTGAGCGGCAGAAGTAATATCAGCACTATTTGTGCAAGTTCTAATAACAGGAGTTAATCCTAATTCAGTGATTTTTGCTTCTGCCATATCAGATTGAACTTTGGAGTTAACTTCACTTTGGGTGTAAAGAATGCCAATCTTTGAAACAGTAGGCATTACTTCTTGAATTAAGTTGATTTGATCTACAACTGGATTCATATCACTTGATCCTGTAATAAATCCTTCTGGTGCATTTTTATCGCTAACTAATTTAGCATCAACAGGATCTGTAACTGCAGTGAATAAGACAGGTTTAGTACTGCCTTTTGTTACAGAAGCACTCTTAAGAGCTAATGCGGCACCAGTACCAATGCCCAGGTTTAAATCGTTTGCATCAACCAAGTCTGAAGCATAGAGTGACATATTTGCATCACTTGCCATAGCGTTGAGGTAGTTGAATTCAACTGTTTTATCTCCTAATTTTTCTTTAACACCTTCTTTAAAGCCGTTTTGAGCAGCATCTAAAGCAGCATGTTCAACTGGTTGTAAGATACCAATTTTAAAATCTGCTTTGCCACCACCACAGGCAGTTAAGCCTGAAGCGAATGCGAGAGAAGTTAGAGCAGTAAGTAATAATTTCTTAGATTTCATAGCGTTATTTTCCTCCTTATATAATAAAAAACGCGCCAGTAGCGCCAACAGTTTTTTACTAACTATTATTGGTGCTACCTCTTTGCAATAGCACCAAACAAAAGACAAGGTGATATTGCTATGCCCTGTAGAAATAATAATAGTAGTTAAAGCTAAAATTTTTCATGTGAATAATATAGACTGATATCTTTTTTGTGTAAAGAAGAAATTTCCAAATGCACATAAAAAGAAGAAACCTATTTATTAGGCTTCTCCATAAATTCTTTTATTAATGAGATATCTCTATAGTCTTTGTCTCTGCCTAAAGATTTCTTCATTTCAATTAATCCAACTAAAGACAATACAGGAATATCATCTATTCTCTCAACTGAACCATATTTCCAGTTTTCAAAGATTTCTATATCGTCTTCAATGAAGAATTTTCTATTTCCGCTTTCAGTAAGAGTTGATACATATCCATCTTTATCAAGTTGATCTGCCATCAAAGATGTACAACCCATATCAATATCATGAGTCATTTCTCTTATTCCATACAGCACCATAGCACTACCAGTAATAACCCAATATTCATCTTTGCTATAAGGAAACTCCTTTAATCTATTAATTATGTCTTGTTTATTCATTTAGATGCCTTTGCCCCTTCCTCTTCTTTCTTTGAATGTACGAGTGAATTAAAGTACATGAACATAAGTCCAAAGAAGACAAGTAATATATAAATAACTACCCCAGCCAACAATGCATATGGGAACGAGAGTTCATCAGCACTAAACATGTCATAAATGAACTCTCCTCTAATTTTTCCTAATATAAAATCAAATAATAAATAAGCAATCATGAAAGCAGGTGTTCTTACTACCTTCATAAGAGTCTTTCCCTTTGAGTCGTTAATAAAGAATATATACATTAATATAAATAAGATAGGAAATACCGTATGTAAGAAGAAAAACACTCCTTTGAAGTTCATGTTGTAAGCGCCGAATAAACTACCCGTACAAATTATAAAAACGAAGAATAAACACACCATTGCGTTTTCATATAAGTATGTAGGAACTGTTTTATTTTTTAGTCCAAATATTCCATCAATAAGCAAAATTACTCCACCACCAAAATTAGAGATACAAGTCATCTCAATTATTAGTTCTGGTGTGGTGCAGTAGCCTATGATTACAAAAAGAATCATTAACGAACCTAACACTATTTTTGAAATAGGAATAATTCTTTTGGACATATAAAACCTCAAGTTTAAAAAAGAGAATCCCCAATATAAAGGACGGATTCTCTTAATTCTTTATTAGTCTCTATCTTTCATTGTTGGGAAAAGAATAACTTCTCTGATGTTCGCTTGGTTAGTGAGTAACATAACAAATCTATCGATTCCCATACCAACACCACCAGTTGGAGCCATACCGTATTCAAGAGCTTCAACGAAGTCTTCATCAATACCGCATGCTTCTTCATCACCGTTTTCTTTTGCCTTTAATTGATCTTCAAATCTTTGTCTTTGATCAATTGGGTCATTTAACTCAGTGTATGCGTTAGCGAGTTCTTTACCATTAACAAATAATTCGAATCTTTGAACGAATCTTGGATCTTTTGGTTCCTTCTTAGTTAATGGAGAAACTTCGATTGGATATTCATAAACGAATGTTGGCTGAATTAAGTCATTTTGACATAACTCTTCATAGAATTCGTTCATAACATAACCAACTGTGTTTTTGAATTTATCTAATTTGATGTGATGTTCATCAGCAAGTTTCTTTGCTTCTTCAAATGAAGTGATTGCTTTGAAATCAATACCTGTTTTTTCTTTAATTAAGTCATTCATAGATACCCATCTGAATGGTTTCTTGAAGTCGATAACTTTATCTTGGTAAGTAACAATTGCAGAACCAGTAACTTCTTTAGCAACTGTTCTAATCATATTTTCAGTACGTTTACCAATACCTCTTAAATCAGAGAATGCTTCATAGATTTCGATTGAAGTGAATTCTGGGTTATGAGATGCGTCCATACCTTCATTACGGAATAATCTACCGATTTCATAGACTCTTTCCATACCACCGACGATTAATCTCTTTAAGTTTAATTCAGTAGCAATTCTTAAGTAGAAGTCTTTATCTAAAGTATTGTGATGTGTAACGAATGGTCTAGCTGAAGCACCACCTAAAATAGGATTAAGAATTGAAGTTTCAACTTCTGTAAATCCATCCTTATCTAAGAATCTTTGAATACTTCTAATAACTGCAGGTCTAGCGAACGCTACTTTTCTAGCTTCATCATTAACGATTAAGTCTAAGTATCTACGTCTACTTCTTTCTTCGACGTCAGTTAAGCCATGGAATTTTTCTGGAAGTGGATGTAAGCACTTTGTTAAGTGAGTGTATTTGACTGCTCTGATAGTTAATTCACCAGTTTGAGTTTTCATAACTCTGCCTTGAACACCGACGATATCACCAATATCAGCAAGTTTAAATAAGTCATATGCCTTATCACCTACGATGTTCTTACCCATAAATACTTGAATGTTGCCAGAATTATCTTGAATATTAACGAATGATGCTTTGCCCATTCTTCTAATAGCCATAATTCTACCTGCAACAGAAACAACTAAATTGAGTTTTTCTAATGCTTTATCACTCTTCTTTTCGCAGAGTGCTCTAATATCTTTAACATGGTGGCTTACTTTGTAAGCTTGTCCATAAGGATCAACTTTGAAGTCTTTATATTTAGCAAGTTTCTCTCTTCTTACTAACTCTTGATCATTTAATTCTTTGTTTTCCATAGGAATAACCTCCTGCCGAGTAATAGTATATAGGTGTCTTTGACTAAATTAAAGTCAAAGTTGGCTTAACTCATTTTTATATTCTTCGATAATGTCGATAAGTGACTGATATGTGTATAAAGAAGTGGCTAATTTCGTACGTAACGCTTTTGCGTTTGGATAGCCTAAGAAGAACTTAGGAGCGATTGAACGATATATCGATAATGCCTTCTTTTCGCCTTTTTCTTCAATCATAGACCTTGCTAAAGCAAGACAATACTCTACTTGCTCATCAAATGATGGGTTCATGAGTCTTTCACCTGTTTCAAAGTATGTTTTGATTTGAGTGATGAGGAATGGATTACCAATTCCACCTCTAGCAACCATAACCGCTGTTGCGCCAGTTATATCTAATGCATTTATAGCGTCATCAAGGGTATAAATGTTCCCTGAAATGATTAAAGGCACTTTCATCTTACTTTGTAAATCTCTTAAAATTTCGAGGTTAGGTGTTCCGTAGTAGAAATCCTTCCTTAATCTAGCGTGAATTCCTATCGCTGCAACCCCTGCTTCCTCTAATACTTTGATGGTCTCAAACACGTTAACAGTGTTATATCCAAGACGTATTTTTGCAGTTACTGGCAATCCGGTAGCTTCTTTGATTTTTATAACTATTTGCTTAATTGTTTCTGGATAGTCAAGAAGTGCTGAACCAGCACCTGTTTTAACTACCTTAGGTACAGGACAGCCCATATTAACATCAAAAAACTCAATGTCTGGATTAATTTCTAATGCTTTAAGTGCGGCCTTAGCTAAGCATTCAGGATCGTGTCCAAAGAGTTGAACACCAGTCAGAGCTTTATCTTTACTATAAGTAACGTAGTTCTTTGTCTCTTGGTTTCCATAGATAAGGCCCATGTCACTAACCATTTCGGTTACGCATACGTCCACACCAAAAGTATTAAGGTACTTTCTATACCCTTCACTTGTGAAACCCGCCATTGGGGCCAGCACTACTTTCCCTTTGATTTCGTAATTACCTAACTTCCACATAGAAAAAAGGAAGGATTGTCTCCTCCCTTATTTATCCTCACTGACTTTCTTAGGTTCTTCAGCTTCTTTTACTGGTTTATCCTTTGAATCATCCGTAGGCTTCTCTTCAGGAGTATCTACAGGTTTATCTGCTGGAGCCTCATCTCTTTTGAGATGTCTATTCTCCAACAAGTAATCAATTTCTTCACCAGTAATTTGTTCATGTTCAATAAGAGTCTTAGCAAGTAATTCAACATCTGCCTTATTTGCTAAAATGCATTTCTTAGCTTCTTCATGAGCAAATTCAATAATCTTTCTAATTTCTTCATCAATCTTAGTAGCTGTTTCGACTGAGAAATTCTTTTGAGTATTTGTATAGTCTCTTCCTAAGAAGACACTACCAGAGTTGTTTTCATATTGGATAGGTCCTAATGGGGACATACCTAATTCACAAACCATTAATCTAGCTATATATGTAGCTTGTTCAATATCGTTTGAAGCACCACTACAGACATCATCAAAGAAGATTTCTTCACTAGCACGTCCGCCTAAGAAACCAACGATACGAGCAATTAATTCATTCTTTGTTCGAACGAATCTATCATCTTCAGGTGATGTTCTAACATGACCACCTGTGTCACCTCTAGGGATAATAGTAATTTTTTGAACTTTATCGCTGTGTGGGTACTTGATACCAATAATTGCGTGACCAGCTTCGTGGAAAGCAATAAGTTCTTTCTCTCTTGGAGAAATGCTTCTTGATGTCTTTGCAGGACCAGCAACTCTACGATCGATTGCTTCATCGATTTCATCGACACCAATGCATGCTTTATTTCTACGTACAGCTAAAATAGCTGCTTCGTTCATAATATTTTCAATATCAGCACCTGAGAAACCAACTGTTCTCTTTGCTAATTGACTAAAGTCAACATCTGGTCCAATGACTTTCTTTCTTGCGTGAACTTTAAAGATTTCTTCTCTAGCCTTTTTATCAGGAAGAGTAACAGTAATCTTTCTATCAAAACGTCCTGCTCTTAGAAGAGCTGGATCAAGAACGTCATCTCTATTAGTTGCAGCCATAACGATAATACCTGAGTTATCATTGAAACCATCCATTTCAACTAATAATTGGTTCAATGTTTGTTCACGTTCATCGTTACCACCGCCTAAACCAGTACCTCTTTGTCTACCGACAGCGTCGATTTCATCGATAAATACTAAGCAAGGTGCGTTTTCTTTAGCGACTTTGAACATATCTCTAACACGTCCAGCACCAACACCGACAAACATTTCGACGAAATCAGAGCCAGAGATAGTGAAGAAAGGAACACCTGCTTCACCAGCAACTGCTTTAGCTAATAATGTTTTACCAGTACCTGGGCGGCCAACAAGTAAGATACCTTTTGGCAACTTAGCACCGAATCTTGTAAATTTTGTAGGTTCTTTCAAGTAAGCAACAACTTCTTGAAGTTCAGTTTTTTCTTCATCAGCACCTGCAACATCAGTGAATCTGACCTTACAGTTTTTAATTTTTCTAGCACGAGATTGATTGAAATCGAGTGCTTTAGTGTTTGAAGCGCCAACTGAGTTAGCGAGTCTACCAAACAAGAAGAAGCAAAGTAAAACGGAGCAAGTTAATAAGATAATTGTTGGCCCCCATTCATCCCACCATGTTGTTTGATAAACGTTTGTGGTTGTGTATTCAAATTTGTCAGTGTCACCTGCATTTTGAATACGATAATTGATGATTTCAGTTAATGATAATGTTTCTTTAGCACCATCTTTGTTTAAATCGCATTCCCAAACAGAATTTTCAAAAAGTTCCTTGTTAACAGTAAAAGAGAATTTTTTAGTAGTTTGTGAACTACTTTCAATGTATTCACCTTTAAAATCAACAACAGTTTGATGTTCAGCAACATCGAGCTTCTTAATGCTCTTGTTTTCCATTTTCTCGACGAAATCAGGAATTTTGAAGTTTTCACTTGAGTTAGCATTCTTAATCATAATGTAGATAAGAATACCGATAATAGCAGCAACCACTATGAAAGAAAATATGAAGCTTTTGGACACTCTTTTCTGAGGTTCAGTATTTTGTTCTTCTGGCATATCTTTCCTCCCTTAATGCATTGAGTAGATTATATAGTACTTTAACTTTTTAAAAAAGTAAAACGTTATGCTTTGACGTAAAAATTGGTGTTTAAATCAGGCTTGAAATTGACGTTATATCTAGGAACATAAACGATTTCACCATCTTTATTTACAATTACAGGCCATTTAGCACGTAACTCATTAGGCATCTTCCAATTGATGAACTCTCTTCTCATAGAAACATAATAATCTTTGACTTTTACTTTATCTTCTTTAGAAGCGTTCCTAATAGTTAAAGGATAGTCATCAGCCTTTACATTTCGGTTAGATGTATCCTTCGTAAAGTCTAATACAAAGTATTCGCATTCGAACTTGCGTGGCTTATCAATGATGAAAGCATAGTTAGTTTCTTTTGGAAGCATCTTAATCTCAGCTAAGTCATATGACTTAACGAAGAATAATCCATTCTTTAGCTTAATAGTGACATTAGGCTTATCTGACAAAAGCACGTTTCTAAACTCTTTAACTTGCTTTAATGAGAGTTCAAAACCTGGGATGAAGACTCTACACTGCATTGTGAAGTGATAAGCTAGTTCTTCATCATTATATATAAGCAGATTTTTTACATCTTTTGTATTTTGAGACTTAATGTGATTATGACTCTCCAATAGCTTTAAATTGAGGTTTTTGATTTCTTCAACGGCCACTTGTCGCGCATTTGCATCCATTTTAGCCACTACATTATGTCTGATTTTGTTCCTCAAAAACTTATTAGACATGTTGCTGCTATCAATAGCATAAGGTACCCCATTATCATCACAGTATTTCAGCAAATCAGCCTTACTAACACCTAGCAAAGGTCTAATAACTGTGTAATTGTTAATGTAACCGGTCTCTTGTAAGCCATATTTCTCAACTATATTGTGTCTATTTTTCTGTAAGAAAAAAGTCTCAATATTATCATCTTGATTATGAGCTACTAAAAGTGCGTCTAACCTATGTTTTTCAATAATTTTTTCAAAAAAATCATAACGAATTTCTCTACATTTTTCCTCAATATTACGATTAATTTCCTCTTCTACTTTATAAATGTGCAATTTAATGCCCTTTTCTTCGCAATATTGAGTCAATTTTGTGGTTTCTACTACTGCTTCTACTCTTAAACCATAGTTAACATGGGCCACCTCAAAATTGTACTTATTTCTAATAAGTAAATCAAAAAGAGCCATTGAGTCAGGCCCAAATGAACACGCTAATAAGTAGCGTTTACTCTTATTTAGATTAATCTTGATCATGTTTTTCTACTTTCGAATCTAATACAACAGGCAGTTCTCTTTTACCTTTGAGTTCGAAACCTGCTCTACAGGTTACTATTCTATTACCTAAAACCAATTTTAAAATATCGCCTTCTCTTACTTCTACAGATGGCTTAGCAACCTTATCATTAACAAAGACTCTACCCTTATCTGCTAGTTCTTTAGCGATTGTTCTACGTTTAATTAGTGTTGTTTGCTTTAAAAATAAGTCTAATCTCATACAATTTCTATAGTTTTATTATGTTCTAAAATGTTACTGAGCGAAAGCAAAATACTTTCAAGGTTCTTTATCCACTCATTACCTTTGGTAAGTTGAATCTTAAATACGTTATTTGCGTATGAAATCTTAATAAATTTCAAGTAAGGTATCATTGCTTCAAATATTAAGTTGCCTATTCCCCTAATGTTGATATATGTCTTGCCAAGTATGATTTCAATCATTTTACTTGTCTCATTTATGTTCTCTACATTAGCGTCATCAGATAATAAGTCGATATCTCGTTTTATGAATAAAGTATCTACTTCAGTAGGTAACTTACCGTACATATCCTTAGTTCTATTCTTAATTCTAGCAAGCGCTTCTCTAGATGGAGCGGACATAATCTCTTGATATAACTCAATCTTTTCTTGATCATTAGCGAATGATGATGGGATATATGCATCCAATGATAAGTTAGGATTGAAGGATATAACTTCAGGTTTAGTACCTTCCATCTTCTCTTTGATAGACTCATTAAGGAGCTTGATATACATATCTAAGCCAATTGAGTCAATAAAGCCAGCCTGTTCAGGTCCTAATATGTCTCCAGCACCTCTAATTAAAAGGTCACGTTGCGCAATCTTATATCCACTACCTAATTCAGAGAAGTCTTGAAGTGCTTTAAGTCTCTTCTGTGCTTTCTCATTGAGTGTCTTATATGGGCTATACATGAGGTAAGCATAAGCTATACGATTACTTCTACCTACTCTACCCTTGATTTGGTATAGCTGAGAAAGACCATACTTTTCAGAGTCTTCAACAATAATCATGTTAGCATTAGGTACATCAATTCCATTTTCAACGATAGATGTGCACACCAAAATATCTATTTCACCGTTATAGAACTTAAGCATAACGTCTTCAATCTCATCTCTTTCCATCTTTCCATGAGCAATACCTATTCTTGCATCAGGTATTAACTTTTGGACGGAGTTTGCTCTTTGGGCTAACGTTGAGACATTGTTATGTAAGAAGAATATTTGACCATTTCTACCTAGTTCTCGTTCAATAAGTTCTTTGGCTACTTCTAACTTAAATGGGGCAACATATGTTTGGATTGGCATTCTCTCTTGTGGAGGAGTATCAATCTTACTCATTGCTCTAACACCTAATAAAGATATTTGTAGGGTTCTTGGAATAGGTGTTGCGGACAATGTTAAAACATCAATGTTATTCTTGTACTCTTTAATTCTTTCTTTTTGTTCAACACCAAAGCGTTGCTCTTCATCAACAATTAATAAGCCTAAGTCTTTGAAGTGCGTGTTCTTTGATAGTAGCTTATGTGTGCCAATGATGAGGTGGAGTCTACCATCCTCTAACATGGATAAGTATTGTTTCTGCTCTCTTTCAGGAACTAATCTAGAAAGAATTCCGATATTCAAATCGAAACCTTGGAATCTCTTGCAACATAATTCATAGTGTTGTCTTGCCAATAATGTGGTTGGGCACAAAATAGCGACTTGTTTACCTGAGTTGATGGCTTTAAAAGCCGCCCTTAAAGCAATTTCAGTTTTACCAAAGCCTACGTCACCGCAAAGTAATCTATCCATAGGAGTGATTGACTCCATATCTTTTTTGATTTCAGTGATTGCTTTATTTTGGTCGTGTGTAAGTTGATGCTCAAAAGAATCCTCAAATCTAGTTTGAAATTCATCGTCCTTTTGGAAAGCAAAACCTTTGACCTTGCTACGTTCAATATATAGTTGCATCAATCTTTCTGCTAGATCATTAATCCTAGCTTTAACTTTCTTTTTAGTGTTCTCCCAATCGTTTGAATGTAAGTGAGATAGTCTAGGCACCATGCCTTCTTTGCCTAAATACTTACGGACGAGTTGGAATTGATTAAGAGGAACATATAATGTCTCGTTTCCCCAATAAGAAATCTTTAAATAATCATTATGAACACCATCTGTTTCTATAGTTTCAAGTCCCACGAACTGGCCAATACCTTGATATTCATGGACTACATAATCACCAGGTTCAAGATCTTCAAAGCTTTTTAAGATAGTAGCTTCCTTGAACCTATTGTCTAATCTAGATGTTCTTGTTTTCTCATTGAATATCTCATTGCCTGAGATGAACACTACCTCTAAATCTTTTAAAACGAATCCAGAAGGCAATTCAAATAAAGAGATACCTACATCTGCCTTTTCAGGGATATCTAAAGGCTTAGTTAATTCAAACTTAACACTAAAGGAATCAAATTCTTCTTGGATTAACGAGATATGTTCTTGCTTGGATAAGCACAAAACCACCTTAAGTTTTTGATTAAGGTAATTCATTATGATGTTTAAAGCATCTTCCTTCTTACTTGAGACATAGTAGATAGGTTGAGCGGACAATGAGAAACAGTAATCCTTCTCAATGAATGGAGATGTATAAATAACATTCTCTGAATGGAAGTTAACAATATCCCCTAAAGAGAAATACATTTGTAGATTAGATAGTGCTTTACCTGCTTCAAATAATTCCCCTAAGAATCCAATTGATTCGTTTTGAATGATGTTATTTGCTTCATCGATAGCATTTTTATCAACAAATATAGTTTTGTAGCCACCACAGTAGTCGAATATTGAACTTGGATTACCATTTAATAACGAATAGTACTTATACAAAGTCTCATCAAAGTTACATTCACTTAGCTTGTTGACCACGTTCTCTATGGAATAACGTAATTCTTCAAATGCATCGTGGCTTAGTTTGTTTTTATCTTTCTCAAGTGATGAGTATAGCTTCTCAATGGACGCTTTATAGTCTTCATCAGAAAGAATAATATCGCTAGAAGGTAGTATCTCAACTTCATTAACTCCAGTAATTGATGACTGAGTAGCAATGTCAAAGTATCTAATTGAGTCAATCTCATCTCCAAAGAACTCAATACGTATAGGGTTATCATGGTTGACTGAGAATATGTCAATAATATCACCACGAGAGGCGAACTCTAACGACTGGTCAATCTTATTAACTCTTTGATAGCCCATAGTAAGCAATTTCTTTTTTAATGTGGAGATATCGACTGTATCGCCTACTTTTAAATCAATAACTTTAGATTCAAATAATGTAGGGCTAGGTAAGTATCTAGAAGCACTGGATAAGTTAGCAATAACAATACTTGCTTCATTTTTAATTAACTTAGAAAGAACAAATATACGTTGTGCAGTCATTTCTTTAGACTGGCTAAGCGTCTCTGCTCTAATTAATTCATCACAAGGGAATAGCAAAACATCCTTTGGTGGAACAAACGTTGTAACGAGGTTATATATCTTTTGCGATTTATATAAGTTAGGGGTAACAATAAGCAAATTTTGAGCGTTTTCATCAAAGAAGTGTGCGATCAAAAGCGAAATTCCGACATCGCTATCAACGACAAAAAGGCCCGAACTTTTTTCAAGAGGGGGTATAGCTAAGTTGGAATTCATCTTTTTAAATAGGTTCACAATTCCTCCTAATTAAAACGGTTCATGGCTCTATCAAAACCTGATTTCAAGGCCTCCTTTATAGCATTTGCCGCATTTTCTAGGGCTCCATCAATTAATTCTTTTTCTTCCTTAAGTGGCTTACTAAGTACGAAGTCAACAGTGTCATAAGTAGGTTCACCAATACCAACACGAATACGTTTGATATCATTTGTTCCTAATTGTTCAATGATATTTTGCATACCTTTATGGCCACCAGAAGAACCATTTAAACGGAGTCTGATGTTTCCTGGAGCGATAGCCATGTCATCATAAACTACGATTATGTCTTCTTTTTCAATTTTGAAATAATGGACTACTTGGCTAACAGCAGTTCCTGAAAGATTCATAAATGTAGTTGGTTTAAATACAAGAATGTCTTCATCAAAGACCTTTCCTCTACCTAATAATCCAGAGAAAACCTCTTTATCGACATCAATTTTTGCCATGTCAGAAAAAAGATCAACAGCCATAAAGCCCATATTGTGACGTGTGCCTTCGTATTTCTTTCCTGGATTTCCTAAACCTACAATAAGTTTCATAACTAACTCTGAGGTGTATTATAACATAATCCTAAACTTTAAGTTTATTTTTGATACTTTTTGATACTTTTTCCCGTTTTATTGTAACAAAGCGTATTATGTTGCTAATATATTAAGGCTATGAAAAAGGAAAAATCATGGTTAGGTAGATTTGTTGCAGGTATTGGTATAGGGACTGGAGCGGCTATTCCAGGCGTATCTGGTGCTGCTGTAGCCCTTATTTTTAGAGTATATGAAGCAATTATTGGCGCAGTAGACGGATTTACTAAGCATATTAAGAAGTCACTTGCTACACTATTCCCTATTATTTTAGGTGTTGGTTTAGCAGTTATACTATGTATAATTGTTTTCCATTGGGCCTTTGAACACGTAATGTTCTTGCTTATTTGTTTGTTTGCTGGATTCCTGATCGGAAGCTTTCCAAGCATACTTCAAGAGGTTAAAGGCGTTCCACTAACTAAAAAATACGTTATTATCGCCATAATTGGTGGCTTAATTGTTGTTGCTTTAGGTGTAATGTCAATTATCCTAGGAAATTATGGAGTTAATTTTGATAGTTACTTTGTAAACTCTGAAAGTTTCTTTGGCAACTGGTGGACAATAATTGTGCTATTTTTTGTAGGAATCTTAGCTTCTGTAGCCCTTACAGTCCCTGGATTCTCTGGATCTTTGATTTTATTAGTATTAGGTTTCTATCGTCCACTTATCGACTCCGCAAGTACATGGGGCAAAGAGATATTTAAAGGCGAATTTGGCAATACGGGTGCTTTAGCAGTTATGGTCCTAGTATTCGGTATTGGTTGTTTAATAGGCGTTGTATTTGTTAGTAAGATAATGACTAGACTACTTGAAAAGCATCATGACGCTACTTATTTTGCTATTATTGGCTTTATTATTGGTAGCTTCTTTGTTTTGTTCCTTAACTATCAAATCTGGCAATATTACACCGTTTGGGCTGGTGCTCATGTAGAAAGTATCAATCAATCGCTAAGTCCTGCTTTCGAAATACCTTTAGGTATAATCTTCATTGGTTTATTTGGTTTCTTCTCTTACATGATTGTTAGAGCACAAAACAATATTCAAGCAAAACAAAGCCAAAATAATTGATTATTTTTATTGACAAGTTCGTATCCGAACTCCATAATTATTGCTATGAATAATTTGAAGTTAGATACCGACATACTTATGGAAGTCAGACACTTAAATAAGTGTTTAAGAAAAGATTTTGATGATAAATTAGCCAAACATGGCCTAACTTGTACGCAGGGCCGTGTTTTGTTTTATATAAACGGACAGAAACTAGAAAATAAAGAAGTACATCAATCTGATATTGAAAAGATATTTCTATTGTCTAAATCAACTGTATCTGAACTTGTCACAAGAATGATTAAGAATGAGCTTATCGAGAGAATAAGAAACAAAACCTGTTGTTCATTAATCCCGACGGATAAGGGTAAATCAATTGTTGATAATATCTTAGCGAGTAGATTGGAAGTTATAGATAAATTATTTAAAGGATTTAATAAAGAAGAAATAGATAACGTTATGAATTATCTAGAAAGAATGATTAAAAACGTAGAAAAGGAGGAATGTGTATGTGGAAAAAGATAAAACTAATTCTTAGCTCAATTAGAGAATATAAAAAGTATGCGCTTATCACCCCTATTTTTATGATCATTGAAGCAGGTATTGAATGCTGTCTTCCGTTTTTCATTTCCAAATTCGTAGACACAATCATCTTGCTTAAAAAACCAGCTGATATGTTAGATGGCTCATTTAATAACATGGGCTTATCTGTTGTTTGGTTAATTGTTTTATTAATAGGATTAGCCGCTATTTCTTTATTCTGTGGAATTATGGGTGGTATTACAGGTGCTAAAGCATCTGTTGGTTTAGCAGCGAATTTAAGAAAAGACTACTATAAAAAGATTCAATCTTTCTCATTTGCAAATATCGATAAGTTCTCATCTTCATCATTAATTACTAGAATGACAACCGACATCAATAACGTACAACAATCATTCCAGATGCTTATACGTATTGTTGTTAGAGTGCCTTTAATGTTAATATTCTCAGTCATTATGGCCTCTGTTACTGGCGGAGGCATGGTATTAATATTTATTGGATTAATACCACTAGTTGCTATTGGCTTAGCGCTTATTGGTAAATTCGCTATTGGAATATTTATTCGTGTTTTCAAACGTTATGATAAGGTCAATGAATCAGTTCAAGAAAACGTTTCTGGAATTAGAGTTGTTAAGGCATATGTTAGAGAAGACTTTGAAAAGCAAAAATTTGACGCCGCTAGTGACTCAATGACTTTAGACTTTGTTAGAGCAGAAAAAATAATTGCTCTAAATAACCCATTGATGAACACCATGATTCATTTAAGTAATATCTTGGTCTTATCAATTGGTAGCTCTATTATTTTTGCTAACTCATATCCAACCACTGTTATAGACGAAAATGGAAAGGAAGTAGTTAACATTGTTTATAATTCCTTATCTATTGGACAAATGTCCGCATTATTGACATATGGTATTCAAATCTTATCTAGTTTAATGTTCCTTTCTATGATTCTTGTAATGATGTTCATGTCATTAGAATCAATTAAGCGTGTCTCTGAAGTATTAGAAGAAGAACC
>JAGCCQ010000039.1 GCA_017651565.1 Bacilli bacterium
CCGCCTTCTTCTTTATATAATGCAGAAACCATGCTCGGTACAGCTCTAAATACAACTTCTTCCCATACCGCCGCTTTTTCATTTAACTCTTGATTTTGTTCCTTACTGAAGATACTGTATGGCAAAACATCTATCGGGAAAAATATATTACTCGGTACTTCAATCTCTTTTCCTTTGGAATCCAGTTTTTCCCCTTTTGTAAAATTAAAGCCTTCCGATGATGAAACATCAGTATAATTAGAAAGTGTCGGTAACAATTGAGCATCTATTTGCTTAAAAAAATCTTTACTTAAAGGAACAAATAAAGTTGCATTTGATGCTTTAGAAAGATTATTCATGTAGTATAAATCTCCAATTGTTATCGTTCCTTTTTCTAAATTTACATTCTCTAACAAATCAGTATGTAACCTTGAATACTCTTCACCTAAATTAAATAGATCGTCGTCATCAAAGACACTATAACTAAGTTTTGTTTCAAGACCAGCCTCCACATAAACAGTTGGCAATTGATCTGCTTTAATTCCACTTTCTTCCAACGCATTAAATACTTCTGTCATTGAATAATAACTATTACACGAAACAAGACCTATACAAACATTTGATAAATCTATGTTGTTCTCTTTATTATTGTTCTCACCACCTAAAAGTGCATTTACCAACTCTTCTGTTGAAATAAATTCTCCATCTCCAACATAAAAGTCATCAACTGTACCATGAGCTTGTATACTTATAAACACTTTTTGATTAGAATAATCTTTTGCAATGGTTGATAATTTACCTAAGAAATCATTCTTCAAATCTTTACTACTTCTTGTTCCATAAGTAAAAATAAACCTATCTTCTTTTTGTCCTATTCTTTCCAATATTTTTATAAATTGTTTATTACTGAAAGCTTCATGTGGTTTATATCCTCTATTCGTATCACCCTCTATAGATATAACTTGTGTTGTTTCATCTAAAACAATCTTGGATGA
Organism: Bacilli bacterium; assembly: GCA_017651565.1. GTDB lineage: Bacteria > Bacillota_I > Bacilli_A > RFN20 > CAG-826 > RGIG9670. The sequence continues at coordinate 975 of JAGCCQ010000039.1, forward strand.
TACTTTTTCCATATATTCTTTATACGTGTCTGCTACAACTGCTATCATAGTATTTAAATCTTCGGAAGATATTTCTGACGGATTTCCTATTCCATAATGTTTACAATATGAATTTATATATTCAGTGACAGCTACTGCCATTTGATATATTTGTTCATCATTCTCATAAAGTTGTTTAAATTCATTATTTGTTAAAACTTTAATAATTGTTGTGTTTTTACCAAAATCAGTAAGAGCACATTCAACCGCAAACTGAGAACTATAACCAATATACTCTTGACCTTTTGCAAAATCAATTAGTTTCTCATATGCATCTTTTTCCTCTTCACTTAACCCTTCAAATTTAAATGCTAAACTATCACCTTCTTCATATATTTCGCCACTATAATATTCGGGAAACAGTTTTTGGTAATCTATATTCTTCTCTATATCCTCTTTCACTTTTGGATTTCTCATAAGAGCAAACTCAATAATAACTTTATCCGCACTATGATTATTAAAATCTAAAGTAAAAAATAAATTTTCTACCCCTTTAATACCTACTGCATTATAAAAATCTTCAACCAATTTTTCATCTTTAAAAAGTGCTTCTGTTTTATAACCATCAGGATCAAAATAAGCAAAAACAACATATGATAATTCTTCGTTGGCTGCATCCACCAATATTGAAAACAACACTTCTTTAGACTCTTCATTATTTCGATTCATATATCTTTCAAGCTCTTTGCGTAAAGCATTAACATCTGCTCCTGACTCCAAAATATTGGCTAATCCTTTAGCTCCTAATTCGAGTATAAAAGCTTTACATTCATCTGGTGAATTTTTTAATATTTCTATAAACTTATTATACTCTTGTTTATTTTCTATAAAAGAGCCTAAACTTCCGTTATTAACAGCGTTAATAAATTCATTCTTATAAATTTCAACGGGATCAAAATTAATATTGTGAGCTTCATTGTTTACTATATAATTGATTTGAACTATCTTATTACCATCTTTTACATCAAATGAAAAATTATTATCCGTAGTTTTATCAACGACATAAAAACGTATAGTGTCACTACTATTCAAGCCTGAACTATCCGCAACAAAAGTACAATAAGAATATTGTAAATTATCTACACTGCTAATATTAATTTTTTCACAAATAGCATTAAGATTTGCACCAGGAGAAAGCAAATATTCAAAAGATTCTTTAACTTTATCATCCATATTTATTTCTATTAAATCTTTATCTTTCACCAAATCAAATTTTCTATCACTTACTCCGCTAGATATTAAGGCATTATAATTCTGATATACCTGAGACATATCCATATATTGGCTTTCTACTTCATTATCACTATAACCCAATATGTATAAACTTTGATCAACAAGATTTTCTACTATTCCTCTATCTATTCCTAATGTCTGTAATGCTGTATCTATTATACCGGGACTATAATTTCC
>JAGCCQ010000040.1 GCA_017651565.1 Bacilli bacterium
CAAATAATAGAAGAACTTTTAAAGAAATATGATTACGCTTCTATTTTAGGAAAAGATGTTTATGGCAAATCAATGAGAGTCATGAATGTGCAAAAGAATATTGGTGACACATTCGAAAAGCAACGTGGTTTTGTAATTAAAGTATTCCATCAAAACATTTACAGCGAATACTCATTCGCGAAATTAGAAAAAGATTTAATTCCTTCAATAATTGAAAACATAGAAAAGAATCTTAACCTTAGTGAATCTTTATTAAAGGATCCAATGAAATTATCTTTATTAGATGATGAACCATTAGTAAAAGATTTTGATAGACCAAAAGAAGGCAAAGCATTCACTACTGAAGAAGTTTTTAACATCGCTAATAAATTTACCGATGAACTCGCTAAGAAAAGCGAAAAAATCATTCAATGTGGTTTATTCATAGAACAATATACAGTTAATAGTTTCTTTATCTCTAAAAATAGAAAATTAACTCAGTCTTTCTCTTGGAACATGGTTTTCCCAATTTGTGTTGTTAGAGAAGGTGATGTTATTAAGTTCGCTAGAAAGAACTACTTAGGTAATAACTTAGAAGAAAACTTAAATAAAGCAAACGAAGAAGGCTTCGGTGTTGTAGAAGACGCTCTTGCTTTACTAAAAGCAGTACCAATTGAAGCAGGCGAATATGACATCATAACTCATCCAAGTATTACAGGTTTAATTGCTCACGAAGCTTTTGGACACGGTGTTGAAATGGATATGTTTGTTAAAAATAGAGCTAAATCAAGATTATACATTGATAAGCCAGTAGCATCTCCACTAGTTAATATGCATGATGGCGCTGCTGCAACATACTCATGTGCATCTTATTTCTTTGATGATGATGGCGTTCTTGCTCAAGATACATTAATCATCGATAAAGGTATCTTAAAAACAGGTATCTGTGATGTTATCGCAGCTAATGAACTTAAATGTAAATCCACTGGTAACTCAAGAAGAGAATCACCATTTAGAAAAGCATACACTAGAATGACTAATACATTCTTCTCACCAGGAAACGATAACTTAGAAGACATGATTAAATCTATTAAACATGGCTATATGTTATTTGAAACTAATAACGGCATGGAAGATCCTAAGAACTGGAACATTCAATGTGTCGCAGAATACGCAAAAGAAATTAAAGACGGCAAATTCACAGGTAAGATTGTTTCTCCTGTTGTTATGTCAGGTTATGTCCCTGACTTATTAATGTCTATTTCCGCTGTATCTAATGACTTTGAAGTTATCGGTGCTGGTCATTGTGGCAAAGGTCATAAAGAATGGGTTCCTGTTTCTGATGGCGGACCTTATTTGAAAGCGAGGTGCAAATTAAGTTAATTATGGAAAGATTAATTAAGTTATTAAAAGATAACAAAGATGTTAATGATTATAGAATCAGCACTGAAAAGACTCATTCATATCAGCTCTTCTTTGTTAAAAAGCATTTAGAAACAAATAGATTAGTCGACTCAATTAAAGTTGAAGTCACTGTATATGTTGATGTTAATGGCTATAGAGGTAATGGTAAGTTTACTTATGACGAAGTAGATACTGATGAAGAAATCATTGAAAACATCAAAGAAGCAGTATTTAACGCTAAGTTAGCACTTAATCCATACTTTGAATTACCTAAAGCACAAGATAAACCAATCGAATTAGAATCAAACTTAAAAGATAGAGACTTTAAAGATATTGCAGAAGATGTCGCTAAAGCAGTATTTGCTAATGACATGGATGATGTCTTATATAGTGCTGCTACTGAAATCTTCTTAAATAAAGTCGAAACTAAGATTATTAACTCTCAAGGTTTAAAGAATGAAGAAGTTCGTTACTTTGGTGAAATTGAATTAATTCCTTCTTACGACACTAAAGAAAAAGAAGTCGAAGTCTATCATATGATGAGATTTGCTAACTTTGATATTGATGCAATTAAAGAGGAAGTTGGTGAAGTCTTAAAAGTAGTTAAAGATAGATATAATGCTATCGACTTACCTAAGAACTTAGGAGATATAAACATCATCATTGATGGAGATGAGGTTGCAGAAGTATTCGATTATTTTGCAGAGGATCTCAACTATGGTACTAAATTTACAAAGTCTAATCTTTTTGAACTTGATGGAAGTGTCCAAGGTAATGATGTTAAAGGCACACCACTTTCAATGTCTATGGCGCCTTATTATTTAGGTGCAGCTCGTTCTAGAAGTATAGATGCTGATGGCATCACACTTAAAGAACACAAGATTATTGAAAATGGTAAAGCAGTTTCTAGATGGGGTAGCAACACATATGCTTACTTCATTGGTGAAAAGAATCCAACTGGTGAACTCCCTGTCATTATAGTTGCTAAAGGAGATACACCATTTAAAGAAATGGCAAAAAAACCATACATTAGATGTGTTAGATTCTCCGCGATGCAAATGGATAGATTAAGCGGTTTAGTTGGAGGAGAAGTTAGATTAGGCTATTACTTCGATGGAGAAAAAGAAATACCTGTTACTGGATTTACATTCACAGGTAATCTTCACGAGTTAAAAGGTATGATGCAATATAGCGAAGAAGAAGTTACTTATGCTAGCTACCACGGACCTAAATACATCCTTCTTCCAAAAACTCAAATCATCTAAAAGTTTATAAGCCAAGACCTCAGAGCCTTGGCTTTTTAAATGTAATCAAAAAATTAAAATTTTTGAGCAAAAAACGTTCATTAAAACGTCTTATATAGCGAGAGGGGGAACAATATGAAGAAACTATTTTATATATTTCCCGTAATGTTAATTATTGGGATTATTGTTTTGTATATTATATTGTTTATAGCTCTTCGTGTTTTAAAAGCACTATCTATTTTATTGTTAGCTAGATTAGATTTGATAATACCTTTAATACTTGGATCAATTTTTAGCCCTACTGCTGCACTTGACGTAATATTATTGAACTTTATTTTATTAGAACCATTTAACTCATTATCAGATATTTGCGCTTTATATATTGTTGGCTTCAGTGTTATATCAATTATTATCGTCGCAATCTTTTATAAGAAATTCACAATTAAAAATACTATCGATTCTAATAAAGCACTTAATCAAGAATTCGACTTTTCATACTCAGTATGATTCATTAGCCTAATTATAATTAGGCTTTTTTAGTTCGCACGTAAGTGCATAATTATAAATGGCTTTGCCATCTTTTTGTGGAACTAAGTAATATTCTTGAGCATTATAGCGTCTATTAAAGTTGTCATAGAATACATGACCTAGTGAAACAAGAGTAAAAGATTCTGTAAGACTAAAGTAGTAATATTCTTGAGCATAAGTATTATCCTGGTTAGGCAATGTATAAAAGTAGGAGAAACATTCTTTACTATAAAATACGCTTTGTTCTGTATAAGGAGCATACGATAGATTGATTATCATTTCTTCAATGGTATTATCACTTTCAATAACGTACCACTTGTCATGTATTAAACCATCTTCTTTTATTTCCTTAGAATAGTGCCCGACGCATTCTGTACCTTTTATAGCGGTAAAGAAATTTTCGACAAGGCAAGATTCTTGACCCTTACGATAATTTTCTTTTTCTGACTCAATATAATAATCAATCGCGTTTATTGCACCATCATATATAGAAAGTCCTAGTTCAGCGTCTATTTTGTAATAATAGCTATTCCCTCTAGCTAACCAATGTGGAATATAAATTTCAATATTTCCGTTTTCATAAACTGTTATAGAAGGACGATCGCATTCAATACAATCAGGTAAATAAGTAAAGTAATTACAAGATGTGTCTTCTAACTTTTTAACTCTTTCGAAATTAGCAATTCTAGCGATTTGATCTTTTATTAAACCGCCACAATCTTCGTAACTTCCTTGATAATTTTCATTAGAGGTATAGCATTCCCATTCGCTTAAACTATTAATTAACTCAACAAAAGTAGAAGGGTCTTTATAATGATCCTCTTCTTCAGGGACTATACACGCTGATAAACCTAATAAAGGAATAAGTGTTAAAAACATTGCTCTTTTCTTCATATATTTACCATCCTTCAATAATTATTACGAAATAACTAGTTAGTTTTTGTTCAAATTCTTACTAATAGTTTATATATCAATATGATTATAATATTTTCATGATCTCAAAAGAGTTAATAAATAAAGTAAATAAATCAGAAGAAGAGTTCACTACACTATTCTCTAAAAGATATCCTAGTAACGTCGTAGAACGTTATTTTGATGATGAGCTTAAAGATATGTATGACCACAACTTTTCTTTAGTTAAAGAAGAGATAAATGACGAAATATTAAATGCTCTTTTAAGAATCAAAGAAGAAAGAAAAGAAACGTTCATAAAGATAGAATGTTCTAAAAAACTAAATAGCTTAGTTGAAAAAGGCTTTGATGAAGAACAAGAAATAACTCTGGTTAAAGAAGATTATAAAAACTTTAATATTCCTTCTATAGACTTTGTTACATATAAAAGATATTCAGAAAATAAAGAAATAATAAAAGACGTAATTAGAATAGAACAAGAATATTATGGGGAATCCTATGGCGTAGACTTCTGTGAAAGAAGATGGATAAGATATGCCAATAGAGTAGACCAAAACGATCACTCAGGATTAGATATCTGGGTTATCTATGATAATGCTATCGCGATAGGATATTGTTATTCGTTTTTTAACAATGAAGTAGTCGCGATGGATGGCTTATTAGTTATTAAAGAGTATCGTAATAAATATGTCGCTAGTAACTTAATTAAACATATAGCGGCTTACTACGATTCCCCTATCTACTTACACGCAGATGAAGATGACACTCCAAAAGAGATTTACTATAAGTTAGGTTTTATAAAGTGTAACGTTACTTTTGAATATTTTATAGAAAAAGGACACTATGAATTCTAGGGTGGAGCTTTTTTTGTAGTTCCACTCTTTAATGTATAGTTTTAAAGTTTTAACTACTTGTATTACATTTATTATAATACTTCTTACTTTTCAAATATCTAGTTGGTATATCTTTTATATTTTCAATAAAATTAGACGATTTTATCGTCCGTTGTTATGCAAAAAAGGCGATATGTCGTATTACAACACACCACCTTATAATTTATATTTTTGTGGTTTTATTTTTTGACTCCACACTAGACCACCCTAGAATTCATAGAGTCGGAAAAGTACCTCTTTCATTATGTCTAAAATTAAGGCGCATTCCATAATTATGTGTTTTTAATAAAGAATTATGTCTTTAGCAAAATCGGCTATAAAACCACAATCGTCACAAATTTTTACAGGTCTACCATTAATTCTAACTGTTTGAAAAGAGTGTGGTTCTAGTTTACGGTTTCCACAGGCGCAATTTGCCCAATGTTTTGCAGTACTCATAGAATCATACGAATGTGTATATGAACATATATGCTGTTCTTTCGCTATTTCTAATTTTACATCACCATAATCATAACTTGTTCGATATTTAGCGCCCACTTTAATATATACAGGAACATAAGCATCTAATTTTACTTTCATTTCAAAACTTCCATCAGTATTTTCAATATAAGAATTCAGTTGAATTTTGTCTTTATCAGCAACACCTATTTTATTAAGCAATTCTCCTTTGGTTTTAAAACCATTTAGAGTATTAGTTTTAATCTTATATAATCCATTTTCTTGAGGTATAAACTTATACCATAATGCGTCATCTCTCCTAATACGATGATTATTTCCTTCTGTCCCAATACTGACTACTATTGGGTTTGGTTTTTCAAGGCAAACATATTTTGAATCATAAACAAGCGCATTATTATAATATCCAATAAGTGTCGATCTAATTTTACATTTTATAGAATTGCCCGGTAAATCCATTACTTTTTCAAGCTGATCTTTGGTCAATGTATAAGTAATACCATTTCCAATGTCTATAGAATATTGACTATTGTTATTCCCTACAAAAATAAGAGTGTGCGTTCTAGTAAATTCATCATCATATACATCTCTCCAATATATTTTTAATTCACCATCATATTTTGCACACAAATTCATATCATCCTCATTGTAAAACCATGAGGAAAAACTATTGAGTCCTAATAATTCATTGATATTATCTTCTTCTTGTGGATACAATTCTAACAAACGTTTAATACATTTATTTATATTTTTAAGTTCTGGTTTTCCTTCAATAGTATTAATTGCATCCCAAACACGTTTGTAACCTAATTCAATATTATCAATGCCTGGTTCGATTCCATCCGTTAATTCAATAAGAAATATTTTTGTTGAGTCCTCATCAAAATCAGACGCAAACGAATAACAATTTTTATAAACATCGCCATCGCCATAATCTGTCAAAGCTGATGTAAATCTTCCATCGTAAGCTTGTGCCGCATAGCCTAAATAGCTCGCTAATCCTTCGTTATAAGCAAAACTCATAGCTTTCTCAGCGCTGCCTTTTTTCTCAATTAATTCCTTACCATAATAATGACTACCACCAGGAGATTCTACTAAATCTTTAACATATTCAATGTAATGACCATACTCATGACCTACCGTATGCCAAACACGATTAAAAGCAGCCTCAGTAGTAATGTAAAGTTTCTTAGACTTATGATAGCTTACAGCTTCACCATCATCATTAAGGTGATTATTATAAGGGAATGTTATTTGAATAGGTTCAAGAGTATCTCCAGACATTGCATAAACATAATTTCTAGAGACTCGTGCTATTTCTGAAATCTCAAAAGATTTAGCTAAATCACTGTCTTGACAATGAATATTAATATCTAAGTGGAGCCACTGATTGTTTTTGAGATAATACCCTTCTGTATTATAAATATAATTTCCACCCACTATTGTTGCTGCTTCATTTTCAGGGCGAATTTGAATACCAAACTGTTTGTCATCATTGGTACTTAATTTTTTTACTACATAGCCATAACTATCCGTCTGTAAATCTAATTGGAAGTTTCCCCAATTAAAATACGCTTTATGATTTTCTAAAGGATGCTTCTCACCCGCAATATCATACCAATAAATGTTTGCTGTTAATACAGGATATGTATAATGACTCGTTTCACGTAAACTGTATTTGGTTTCTATTCCGTCTGTTGTTTTTGTTGCTGTGCTAATGACATCATAATATGTGTTTAATTTACTATCCCAATAATTTCCATAAGCATTTGTGCTTAAGATATTTTTTGTTGGAATCAAAGCTATCGCACCTCCAACAATTGTTGTACATAATACAATTTTAAATAAACTCTTTTTCATAAAATCCTTTCTTAATCAATAATAAAAACTGTATAGAAACAAAATAAAATCGAAAATTTCTTTTAATCCCCCCTTTTTTTCTTCTGAACTATAGAAAAAACTTTTAGCGTTTCACTCCAAAGGAATGAGAACTAAAAGTTTTGTTAACTCACATATATAGAAAATAATGAAGTCCATATGAATAATGGCCCCAGTACCAAGCAATAACATCACATTCTTCATCATAAACTTGGCTTGAACCATTCATGAAGTCCATAACAGTTTCAGTTGTATTAACATCAGTAAAGAAACTTAATAAATAGAATTGTTGCGTAGTAATATTATTTTTAGTTTTATAAGCGTTGATAGCTTCTTTACCAGCTGCTACTGCGGCTTTAATAGAAGCATAATCAGTAACGTACATACTAGTGTTTCCACTAACCATTACTTGTCTATAATATTCTAAGTTTTCAGTTCCTAAAGATGAATTCTTATAAACCTTAACTAAGTCATTAAAGATTCCATCAGGATCGTACGAACGTCCCCAATATTCTCTAGTTAAACCAGCGCATATTGGTCTAATAGGGAATCTATAAGATTGTTCATTGATTGATGCAATGTTACCACCACTGGAGTAAGTAACATCACAAATATAGTATTTATCGTTATTATCGATATAGTAGTTATATTCATGATACCAATATCCTTCTTCTGCATTTTTAGAATAGATTGTATCTTCTAAAGTTACGTTACCACCAGTAACTCTTAGATGTTTGATATTAAGAAGTGCAAACATCAAAGCCTGTGCTTTTGCAAAGCCAGCACAAGTACCAGCACCATAGAGTAATGGACCATCAGCATAGAATGAAGCAAATGTACTAGCTAATGCGGCAGGAAATTTAGCTTCTAATTGTGAATCAGTTAAAATACCACAAGCAATATCATCAGCTTCCATATCATAATCAGCTTCATTAAAGATTGTGTCAGTAACAACATAAATCTTTTGTATGTCATTCATGTTATCTGTGATTGTATGTGTTAATAAATAACAGGCCTTGCGATAAATAAGATCTACTCTACTATCTTTAACCATTTTAGGATTAAAACCATTTTCTATTGCAAAGATAAGTTGGTCACTATTATAAACATCTAAGTCCCCTTTAGTAGGTGTGTAAGGAATATCTTCGATATATTTACCTTCAGTAGCAGTAATCTTATAAGGATTAACAGCAGACATAGAATTAACTTCTTTATTAATTGCGGTAGCTGCAAATTCGTTATAAATGAACGTTAAATCGTATGATGAATTTGCTCCATTAGCAAACTCAAACCCAGCGGTTTGACTTAGCATTCTAGATGCCCAATATGCTCTATTAAATTCCTTTGATGCTGCCACAAGACTATAAGTAGCATCAAACTTAACATTGAAGTTTTTGATTCCGTAGAAGCCGCAATATTCAAATACATATACTAATTCTTCAAAATTACAAACAATAGTTTTAGGGTCAGGTAGTTTATTAGCAAACGTACCTTCATAATAATGTTTTGCGACTGAATTAAACTGCGCTTTTAATGCGTCATTTAAAACAATGGTTTGACCATATTCTTTTTGAGAAATTAAATCTTCTTTATACTTATAGTCACTAGAAAAACCAGGATCAACAAAAGTATCTTTTATAGATACGTCTTCATAGGTTTTCTTACCCTGAGTATTGTCTCCACCAGTGCCTGTGTTAGTGCCTTCCCCTGAACTAGAGTTACCACCTTCTCCATTACCAGTATTAGTACCTTCGCCACTGCCTTGATTGTTATTTCCTTGATTATTATCTCCTGTGCCAGTACCTTGATTAGTATTTGTATTATCGCTAGTACCAGTACCATTATTTGTAGAAGTATTATTGGTTTGATTAGTTGAATTATTATTAGAGTTATTTTGCTTATTTTTATTAGAGTTGCCCCCACAACCTGTAATTAATAAAGCGGCTAATAATAACGCTAATTTCTTTTTCATAGGTCTAGCCCTCCCCCTATTTTTAGTTAGTATTTTATCTCAAATGGAAAAACGTACAAAGAACTAATTACACTTTGTACAAAAGTTTTTGATATCTAAATGTATATTTTTTGTTTAGTTTTCGTATGTCTTAATAAGGTCTCTATATTCTAACCAAGTATATCCAGAAGTATAGTTCTTAGAATATTGTTTTAAAACATAGATTGATACATCAGGAGATGCTCCATCTAACATTCCCATCGCAGGTACTGATGGAGGATTTTGATGCTCTAAATACACCCCTACTAAGTTAGGGCAATTTGTACAAATCCTATTTTGAATTGTAGTTACTTCTTTAGGAATAATTACTTTTCTTAAGTTAGGCATATCATTAAATGGACAGTTCATAGATGTAACAGGTACACCGTTAACTGAAGAAGGTACTCTAAATTCAGTAATATCTTTCTTAGAATCACTTAATCCCACTAATCTATATGAATACTTTCCTACTGAGAATACTTGTTTAAACTGCATATCATCAATAGTTACTATTTCATCACTATCGTAATACATTGGTTGAGGTATATTAGGCACTTCTATTTCATATTCATTTTCGATATTAAGTTCTTTCCTTAATAAGTTAGATAAATTCTTACTATGTAAATAAGAACCAGCTTTATTAAGATGGAAATTAGTGTCATAGAAATAATATTGATGATAAACAAAATCACTTACTGACCCTAATAAAGGTGCTTTAAGAGATTCACTTAACCAAGCATTAAATTGCTCAATATTCTCACCGTTATATGCTAGATAATTTGTTGGAGAGAAAGAGAAGAACATCTTCGCTCCTTTTTTAGTCATTGATTCATAATATTCGTTCACACAATCAACAAACGATTCATCGACAATATCTTTTGAAGGCGTAATCATTTGAGAAGGATCGTAATATCCTTCGACAATGTTATTCGCGACTATTTCATTATCAATATCACAGTACTCATTAAATGATGCCTTATCATATGGCGCTTGTAACTCAATTGTAGTGTTGCCTTTTTCAATGACGTATCTAAAGTAGTTAAAGAAGAACTTAGCGTTTTCATCAATAGAGAAGTATCCTACTTTATAATCAGCACTTTCAAAACACTTAAGTGCGACATCATATGCTACATAGTTTTTATATGTATCTGCGTTAATCTCAGGAGCGAGTACAACTACATCTCCTTCTTTAATATAATCCTCTGCAAGTTTCATCATCAAAGGAGTGCCTAAAGATGCATATAAACCAAAGTCCACTACATCATATCCGGTGGCTTTTTCTATCTCTTCACTTCTTAAACCAAATATTAAAGATGAACCACCAATAAACACTATCTTCTTATTCTCTCTAGAAGATAATCTATCTACTTTATCTTTAAGTTCTGCGTAGTAAGTATCTTGATATACATCATCTTGAATGCATTCTCCATAGACAAAGAAACCCGCTATTGGAGTTATTACAATTAATAGAAGAATGAGAAACTTAATCAAAAACTTTTTCATATTAGAATTGGAAATAAATAAAACTACTTTCTATATTGATTGACTGTAGATAAATGAATGCAGCCATAACAACTAAAGATAAAACAACATAACTAGACTTTCTAATTAATGAACCTTTAATTCCAGTAATGAAGTTTGACTTAGGTAAATAATCGATTGTATTGAATAAGATAACCGCACCTATGATTGTGATAATAGTAAATGCACTCATAGGTATGTAATGAGTGAATGTATTAAAGTATTCACTAGAGAAATTCCACTTAGTGAATAAAATACGATATGCGTCAAAAGCATCCCCTATTGAGTTACTTCTAAAGAATATCCAGAATAAACTAACTAAGATAAAAGTACGTCCAATACGAATATATCTAAATAATTTACGGTTATAATCTATTCCCTTCTTTTCACAGAACTTTTGTTTTGCAATGGCTAAGAAATGTTCAATAACTCTAACTAAGAAATGTAACATTCCCCAGATAACATAAGTCCAACTAGCACCGTGCCATAATCCACTAACTAAGAAGACTATAAATATATTAAATATCCAACGAGGAATCTTAACCCTACTTCCACCAAGAGGAATATAAATATAATCCTTTAACCAACTAGACAAAGATATATGCCATCTACCCCAGAATTCTTTAAATGATTCTGAACGATATGGATGATTAAAGTTAGTCATTAAGTCAACGTTAAAGCACTTTGCTATACCTTTAGCAATATCACTATATCCAGCAAAGTCACATAAGATTTGCATTGAGAATAATAATGTAGCAACTAATATAACTAAACCATTTGCACTACCTATTTCATTGAAAACATTATTAACGTAGACACCTATTAAATCAGCGATAACTATCTTTTTAACATAACCAATAAGCATTAATCTTAAGCCTTCAGTTAAGTTATCTGGATTAACACCATCTTGATTCTTTAATTGAGGTAATAAGTTATCTGGTCTTTCAATAGGACCTGCGACTAGTTGAGGGAAGAAAGATACATACAAAGCGTAGTAAAAGAAATCTTTTTCGCATTCTATCTTTCCTTTATATACATCAATTACGTAAGACAAAGTTTGGAATGTGTAGAAAGAAATACCTATCGGAAGAATCAAATTCAATGAATCCCATTTTGCTGATCCATTAAACATATTGATAATTCCTACTACTGATTCCGCCAAGAAATCAAAATACTTAAAGAATATTAATATTCCAAGAGACACTACTAAAGTAACTATCAATAACAGTTTCTTATAACCTGATTTATTAACTTTAGGAATAAAGTATCCTGCCAAATAGCTAACTACTGTTGTGCCTAGAATTAGGAAAACTAATTTCCAGTTCCAGAACATATAAAAGAAATACGAAGCAATTAATAATTCATAATGTCTTATTCTTTTAGGCAATAAAAAATATAATACTAGAACTATAGGTAAGAATATTAAGAACTGCCAAGAATTAAATAACATGATTATAAAATACCAAAAACGTGCATGTTATTACGAGAATTTTATAAAAATATTCGAATATCTCTTGCATAATTGTAAAAAAGGTATAATATAGTAATCTTCATAGGAATACCCCCGTCCCTGGCATGACGTAAAAAGGCTATAAACAAGGAGGTATTCTAATTATGAAAAAGTACATCTTAGAAGCTATCGTTAATGGCGAATATGTAAGAATTAAAAAAGTATTCTCTTCTAGAACAGAAGCAATCAACTATGTATTCCGTTATTACGACAATCACAATTTAGTAAATCTTAGAGTTAATGAAGAATACTGCATTAACGGAAATAAACATGACATCGCTTATGTTTATGACTACTATAATCGCTTCAGAATTGCCAGAGCGTAATTCTCTTCGAAAATTAATAGCGTCCTGCTATTGTCATAAAAATCAGATTAGAATTCTATGTCCAATCTGATTTTTTTCTTTAGCAAAATTGGTGAATGTTATTTTCCCTTTCATGGTTAAATTTAAAATACCACTATCAATTGATATCCAAGATTGTGAAAATAAAGCCAAGTTATAGTTGCTCTAATATGCTTTAATACGCTTTTCAGATATTCTTTTGTGTCGTTCAACTATGATTTTAAAGATAGTTTAAGTTTTTTTATCACCATTTTTCGATAAGAGAATATAAATAAGCATTCTTAAATATTTTTTCTTTACCAACCATTTCTGAAATAAGAACTCCAGCTTCTTCTAACTTGTTAAGGTATTTAGACGCTGTATTTCTAGAAATGTTTAGCGCTTCTCTCAAATACTCGTTTTTTGTATAAAAATCAAAGAATAAATATTCAACAATTTCATGAGAATAGATTTTTGGGCATTTTTCTTTGATTAACTCCGAAGCATCATCCATTAGTTTTTTAAAAGATTTAATGAAATCAATGGTAAAAGACGACATCTCGCTAACACCTTTAATCATATAAAGCAAATAATCCTTAATATATTTATCGTCTAATCTGATGTTATATAGATGCTTGTAATATTCATCTTTAGTAAAATTAATATACTTAGATAAATATAGAATAGGTAGACTAATTTTGTTTTTAAGCACCAAATACAAAATATTAAGCATTCTACCAGTTCTTCCATTTCCATCATGGAAAGGGTGAATGGATTCAAATTGATAATGAATCATCGCCATTTTAATAATTGGATCTGTATCTTCTAATTCATCATAATTAATGTATTTTTCTAGATTAAATAGATAATCTCTAATCTCTTCTTCATTTTGAGGAGGAGTATGGAGAATTTCTCCGGTCTTTGTATTTTTAACAACTGTACCCGGAATTTTTCTAATGCCACCAACATCTGGTTCAATAATATGATGAATATCAGTGAGCATTCTAGAAGAGATAAAGCCGTTATCCTTTATAAAAGCAAAGCCATTTAAAATAGCTTGTCGATAATTTACCACTTCTTTAGAGGCTGTATTATTAACTTTCAACGTTATTTCTTTAAAGATTTCATCAAATGTAGTTACTATATTTTCAATTTCGCTAGACTCTTTTGCCTCACCCAAAATAACCGCATTTAAAATAATATTTGGGTTTGGTAATAAGTTAATGATTCCATTTAATTCCCCAATTTTATTGTTTGCAGAATTTAATGCTTTCAAAATATCGACATCATTATAGTTATAATCAAAAGGAAGTTTGCGCATTTTATTACCTCGTGCCCAAATTTTATCATTTTTTGTGCACGTTATCAATATGTGCTCACTTTTATTGCAAAAATCAACCTTTCCAAAAAACATCGCTATGCAATGAACCACTAGCATATTCCCTGATACAGGATGGTTTTTGTTTTGGTTTATAATACATAATGTATTATAAAAATGCAATTAATCATTGCTTTTTTTAGCTTCTTTATGTATTGTTTCACAAATTGATTTATCGTTAATTCTCATTATGGAGTCATTATAAGTAACCGTTTTGAAGGGATTGATGCCTCCATACCACAATATCTTTTGGTCAATAACAACAGCGTTAATTTCAAGATTTGTTTTATATAATCCACAAACGTTTTTGTGCTCAATTGATTTGCCCGATTTAGTAAATATTTTAATGCCATTATGCGAATCTAAGATTTCGCTTAGTTCTGCATCATTGAAATCATTTATGATGAGAAAAACTTCTTTTTTACATTCTTTTAAGTCTTTAAACAACTTGCTTCTATAGTCATTTGTCGAATAAATTTTTCTTTCAAATATTACTTCGTCACCGCATATGACATAGCCAAGTTTTTTATAACCTCTCAATCGTTCATGGTACATGTTTTCAAACATTTTAATGTTGATATCAACATAATCATGTACTTCGACTTCTTCTTTATTTTCATCCAATCTATGTAACCGGCCAACATATTGTTCTAGCGTCCCATTCCATCTAAAAGGAGAAACTATAAATAAAGTATCCAATTTCTTTTGATCGAATCCTTCGCCAATATATTTGCCAGTTGAAATAATTACAAATCCTTTATTTGCCCTTTCAACATTTTGAAAAAACTGTTTCTTTTCACTTGTGGATAATTGACCATTGATCACAAAAACATTATCTATATCGCTTAATTTGTTTTTTAAAAGATTTATATGATCTATTCGGTCTGTCAAAACAATAATATTTTTCTTTTCCTTGAGAGCCTTCTTAATGTCTTCGACAATTCTATCATTTCTTTCCTCATATAAAAGCAAAGTAGAAAGCATATCTGAATATGGTGTTGTTTTCTCGATGGATGAAAAAGTAAATGATGTGAATTCTGGCTTTAATATTTTATCTAAACCACTGTCGTCATCTTTGTATTGGTATCTAATATCACCAATCGTTTTATATATTATCTTCTCATTTTTATCGCTTCTTTTTGGGGTGGCGGTGAATCCATAAAGATATTTGCTATAACATTTTCTTACCACTTGTTCGTATGACGTGGCAGCAATATGGTGCACCTCGTCAAGAATTACAACTCCATATTTCTTTAACAGCTCAGTCCCTTCTTCTCCTAATAGAGAATCAATGCACGCAACATCTATTTTGTTTGTTAGTTTCTTTTTGCTTCCACTATATTGGCCAAATTTATCTTTTTCCTTTTTGAAGTCATATCCGACATCAAGAAATGTATTTAGTCTTTCTTTCCATTGAGTTAGCAAAGTTAGATTCGGGACAATAATCAAAGTGTTCAATTTTAGCTCAGCAATTAGTGCAATCGCGGTTACCGTTTTGCCGTATGAAGGACGAGCTACAAACAATCCATTATCATATTTCATCAATTTATCAAGTCCGTCTTTTTGATAATCTTTTAATTTTCCATTAAATGACACCATTATCATTTCGCCAGATGTTTGGTTGTCCTTCACGATTATTTCAACTCCAAAGAAGTTCAAAACTTTAACCAAATCTTCATAACACCCTCTCGGAAGGTAAACAAAAGATTCGTCTTCGTGATATAGCTGTTGGATTCTAGGAATGTTGTATACAGATATTCTGTTCTTTTGTGCTTCGCAATACTTTGGATTAGGAAGACTTGCTAATCTATATATAAATTTGATGCTCCTATCGTTCAACGCTGCTTTTGGAACCAATATTTCGTTTTGTTTAATTAAAACAATCTTTTTGTCGAAATCAGCTCGATTCAATTTTATATTTTTGAGGACGTTTTTATTTAGTAGAGGAAAGAAATCAGCTTCTTTGTATTCGTTCAAAAGGGCATCAACTTCTTCTTCGGTAATTTTTCTAATACTTGCCAAAACATTAATTTGGTTTTTTAAATCATATGGAACAAAATTATCATCCACAAAAATGGTTTTTCCATCGAGAGCCTTTCTTCCTTGAAGAGGTAACACTATTAGATTTCCATATCCTTTATTTGGCACATAGTCTTGAGAAGGAAACATTCTATCTAACGAATCAAAATTTATGCCTTTTGACGAATCCATGGTTTCATAAATTAGAAAAGTGCCAAGTCTTCTTGCATTAGTGGCTTTAATCGGTTTTTCAAAGAATAACCAAACATGAGCTCCACAACCAGACGAAGATATTTCTATAAGATTATCCAAATTATGCTTTTTGCAAATATGTGAAAATGCTTTAGCGCTTTCTTTAAAATCGTCGTCATCAAAATCAACTGACAAAAGCTGGCAAAAATCCCCTTTTAATAATGGGTAAATACCAAATGTATCATTTCCAAGTAGGTGTCTTTTAATTTCTTTAGCGGTTATCCCAACATATTGTTTATTCAAACATTCACTGCACTTAGATGGACAATATCCGGTCAAGTTTGGTCTGGATTTGCAAGCGGGAGAAAACATTCTTTTGTTCTCTTTGGTGTAATACTCATAAGCAAAAATATCATCTCTTCCAACAAAATAAGATAAATAAAGATTAATCTTTTCGTCATCAGAAAAATTGTGTTGTTCTATTTCCTTTGGTTCTCCGTATGAAATACCATTTTGTTCAAGAAGTGATTTAAGATAAGCATTTTCTCTTTCTAACTTTGCAATTAATTCGTCTTTATTATCCATATCAATATAACGATTATAAAAATAAAACCAAATAAATTGGGAGTGTCGATTTATCGGATTCAAAGGACATATTTTTAATCCCAAATATATATCTATTAACTTTTAATTGAGGGTACTTATCTTTTATGTGATCAAGCGATGAGGTTGTATAATTCTTCGCGCTCTTTATTTCTGCCACATTCACTTTGAAATCAATTTCCGTAACCACATCTAATTCATATGTCTTTTCTTTGTTTTGTTCTTTATCTAGCCAAATATATTTATGGTAATAAATCGGATATCCTTTCATTACCAATTGCTGAACTGAAATAGATTCGAATATTGAGCCCATATTAAGAACTTTCTTACCGCGTATAAATCTGAAATAGACTTCGTTCATTTTATCGTTTGAAATTTTGATTAATTTAGAAAACAACAAGCCCGTATCACAAAAATAAAGCTTAAACTTATCGTCTTCAGCACTTAAAGCTACCGGCGATTCTAATGTAGAAATAGCGTTAACGCGATTAACTATCTTAAAATCACAAAGATCATTCAAAGATTTTTCAATTTGTTCATATCTTTTTTTATCTTCTACACTCTTAATAACAAACCTTCTATTTGTCTTTGCTAATTGAGATGGAATTGAATCAAAAATAGCACCACACACGGTTCCATAAGTGTCGTCGTGTTTTCTTAAATCATCTCTATAAAGTTTCAAAATATCGAGTTTTTCATCATTAGCTAATTTGAATGAATTAGTTTGCAAAAATATAGATAATACCTTTGGCATTCCTCCAATTATCATGTATGTTCTAAATTTTTCTAAATACTGTTCGTGAATGCCTTTGGAAATGTTGTCATGATTATTAATTGAATCTTTAAAGAGGCTAAATGCATTATTATCTTCAACAGCCCAAAGATATTCCTCAAAATCCATTGGAAACATTTCGATTCTTTTTTCTTCAGAAGGAATCATAATGTCTTTAACGTTTTCTTTAATTGAAATTAATGATCCTGTCTCAATATAAAAATATCTTCCATCATTAACAAAATCTTTAATTGATTCTCTTGCTTTTGGGCAAAATTGAACCTCATCAAAAATAATAAGGCCACCATCTTTTAAGACTTTGTTTTGTGATAGAAAGAATTTGCGGAAGAAATCATTTAAATCTTTAACGTTATTAAATA
>JAGCCQ010000041.1 GCA_017651565.1 Bacilli bacterium
AATTAGTTTGTTAATATTATCTTTGTAAACTCTCGCTAACTCCATATCGTTTTTTACTTTTCTTCGTTCCATACGAACTTTTTTTATTTCTTTTATTAAATGACAAGACTGTGCAGCGTTTATATTGTTGTTTTCAATAAAGTGTAATAAATCACTTATTTTTTGGTCTTGATTAGACAACGCGTCACATAACCCGTCATTATAATTTTCAATTACATCTAATATTTTAGTCGCATTAGTTATTTCTTCTAATATATCCATTATTTAACTTCTTTAAGTTTCTTCTTTAATCTACGCATTTCTTTACATAAATCTTTATTTTCTTGTTCTGCAACTAATAATTTATTACCTATTTCTCTATTATCTTTTTCTTTAAGATGTAATTTGTTTGTTAACTCTGTTCTTTCTAATCTTAATCTTTGATTTTCTGTTTCTAAATCTTTTATATATTTATAATTAAATAAATGTCTTATCTTCATAATTTCCTTTCCTCAACCGAAACCCCTTTATTTAATTATCCACTCTTTCCCTTTTCTATTTACTATAGTTAGTTTATTAGGATATTTGTATTCAAACAATTTCCTTTTTATCCTAAATAAACCGTCTTTTTCAGTAATATAAGATTTAACATCTTCTATTACTTCTTTGTTATTCTCCACATCAAAATATTTGAAATCTGCTACATATTCTACTTTTCTAAATAATTCCCCGTCTTTTCTAAATGAAGGCTGCAAGAGAAACGCTGGCTGTAATTCTAAGTTAGTTATTTTATGTTCTTTTTCTAACTCTTTTAAGTACTCGTATCTCTTGCTTTCCAACTTACTAGAAAATCTTATACCGTCTATTACGGTAGGGGTACTCTTATATTTAAGTATCATTATGTATTATTCCTCGTCTTTCTTCTGTAAGTCCTTATTAATTAATTCTTCAATTACTTTTATTTGTAATTTAACACTATTTATCCCTTCTAGATTTGCTTTGTATGTTGCCTCTGCTATATCTCGTTGTTCTCTTTTCTCAGCAACATTAGGGTCTCCATAAACTAGTTTATCTATTAATGTAGTAGGAGTTCCTTCTTCTCTTAATATTGTTACTTCTTCTCTTAATTGTTCTTTATAAACCCTTTCTTTGTTTGCTAAATCTATTCCGTTGCTTTTAAGCACTTTTACACTAGATTTAAGTTGATTAATCAATAGTGCTAATTCTTCATATAAATTATCTTTCATAATACCTTTTAGAACGGCAAATCGTTATCAAAATCGTTGCTTTCTACTACTTCGCGGATAATTTCACTACTAGATTTATTTTCGTTTTCATCAGTAGGTTTTTTATCTAAAAACTCCATACGGTCTAGTATTACGTCAGTTGTATATACTTTCTTCCCTTCAGAGTTTGTATAACTTCCAGTTTGAATATGTCCTTCTACTCCAAGCCTACTACCTTTTTTTACACATTTACTTAAAGTTTCTGCTTGAAGTCCAAACGCTACGCAGTTAATAAAATCTGCTTCTCCGTTAGTTCTTCTTACCGCTAGAGAGAACTTAGCAACTGCCTTTCCGTCTCCCATATTTCTTAATTCAATATCTTTTGTTAACGCTCCAGTTAACCATACTTTATTCATTATTTCCTCCTTCTAAATATTTTGCATATAAAGTCCACTCCTCTAAATTGTTTGCTCTTATGAAATGGACTACATCTCTTAAATCGTCAAACTCTTTAGTTGCCTCTCTAACATAATGAAAATATTTACTTAAAGTTTTGTATTTTAAAATATAACTCATTTTTTTAATTCCTTTTTCATTTTTTCCATAAACTCATATTTATCGTCTGGATAAACCAAGTTACCACAATTTCTACATATAATAGGATGTCTAGAAAGAAAATTAATTGTATGACCACAAACCTTACACCACCTACGAATTAGTTTTACCTTACCCCCCGTTGCTATTGAACGACAAGTATTAAACATCTTAGGGTCTTCAAAAGCGTGATTTAACCTAAAATCTATCATCATACCTATCACCAGTATATTCACTTCTTGATAAAGGTCTGTAATTATCTTCTATATCTTGTTCTAAATCTTCTACTTTTTCTTTTTGGCTATCTACTTCCCATATTAATTCTTCTAACATCGACATAATACTATTACCACTTAATAGCACTTCTTTATCAGTTTCAATTAATGGGTTATAACCCGTAATTGTTATTTCACATACCTTGTCATATATGTCTTTATCTATTATCATAATTACGCCTCCTTCATACTTTTAATTTTCTTGTCTAGTTTCTTTAACATATCAACAGTTTTAATTATATCTTTATCATTTAATTCTATTCCTTTAGTTACAGAATAAGATAAAGTTCCTTTTTTAACTAATGCTAAATTATTTATATCATAATTTTTTTTATTACCGTCTAAAAATATAACTACATAACCTCGTGGTATTTTTTTACCATAATATTGTTCCCATACATATCTTCTTTTAAGTTGATATTTTCTTGTATCTACTCTTACATAATCATAACAATAACCCGTATCACTTCTATACGAATTAATTATATTGTATAGAGGTTTTCTTATTTTTTCTCTATATCTCATATCATTAATTTTCTGTTTATATTGTTTTTCAATATGATATTTGTGTCTTGTATTTTTTAAAAAGTTATTAGATAACTCAATATCAAACTTATTTTTAAAGATTTCTATTGCTTCAAGATTATTGTGGTAAGGTAACATATTTAACAACCATTTAAGTTGATTATCTTGCAAGTTTGTTTTTGAATAAGATTTCTTGTTTTTGTTGTTTTTACACTTAAACGTTTTAAGAGATTTCTTTGTTAATCTTCTATTATATTTTTTATAAAATAAATCACTTATTTCGTCTTCGGTTTTGTATGGGAATAACCTTAACAAAAAATCTTTTTGTTCTTGTGTAAATCTAACGTTTCTTCTAGTTAAGTTGTTTATGTTTCTAAAATTGTTTATGTTATTGTTAGTTAAATATCTACCAAACTTTTCAAAAAACATTTGTATTGCCTCTTTGTTACTTTTATCATTAATTTCAAAAAGGAATTCTCTTTCCTCTTTTGTTAAGTGTTTTCCCATATTTCCACCCCACTATTCACTAATAATTCCAGTTTCTTCCATTAATTCAATTTCAGTTGCTGGGTTTCTTCTACTCATTTCTTTAACTTTTAAAATGGTAGCAACAGACTTTAAGTATGCTTGAGCATTTTGTGATAATGCACCACTTCTTCCTACTTCAGTAGGTATTTCTCTCGCTACTGCCTCGTCTAATCTTTTCATTTGTTTCATTAACATATCTTGTATTTCAATAATGTTATTTTTTTTGTTTCCCATTTGTTATTTCTCCTTTCATCGTTATCATCATATACCCATATTTTTTCTGCGGTGTATATTTAACTTTTTTTTAACTAAATATTTCTCTAAATTGTTGTAATGTTAATTCGGTATTTGATTTAACATTGTATTTTTTATAAATTGCTTCTCTTTGTTTATCTGTCACCTTGTCAAACTTAGCAAGGTATTCAAACATTTCGTGTTGTTCTTCGTCAGTAGGTATCTCTGTTGGCTTTAGTCCAGTAAGTAAAGTTATCATTTCTTTAATTCTTGCGTTCTTACCATTATCTAAACACCATTGAAGATAACCTTTATCATCCTTGAACACTTCTAATATTGTTGCGTTAGGATGTTTTGTTTTTTCTCCAAACTTATATTTTTTTGCTTCTTCTTCAGTTACTTCTTGAGTAGTTCCACAAGAAGCACCGTCATCATCATCAGTAGATAAACCTAACGCCATTAATAGACTATATCGTCTACAATACGTTAAACTTGAGCCATACTCTTGTACTGGGTTTTTAATTCCTTGAAGTACAGCGTCTACAATTTGACAACCTCTATGTGAAGTTGTTACACCGTTTTCAGTTACATAAGTCACGATGTAATCTTTTCCGTTTATATCGCAAGTATCCACTTCTTGATAATAAGATATATTATTGTTTTCACAATACTTGTTAATTTCTGCTAACTCAGTATATTTATATCCATATCCCTCTTTGTTTCTTGCTATTGTCGTTTTTCTTTCCATATTTACGTTCTAGAATATTCCCTAAACTCTAATTCTAGTTCCTTTCTTTTTTCGTTGTTTTCTCTTAAATATGGTTTCTTTTCTAACACTTTTCTCCTTGCTCTAGTTACACTTTCGAAACTAGGAAGTTTATAGAATAAGTGATTTCTCAATAGAAACGCCATATTGTTGTTTGTATCAACCCCTAAAGATTTATACACCTCGTTGATTAAGAAAAAGTCATCACTTCTAGTGGAGGGGTCTGTTTCTAAGACCATATCCACCACTTTTTCTAATTCTCTTATTCTCATATAATCTCAACTTCATCCTTCGTTAAGACATATTTTTGAAGTTCTTTTTCAACTAGTATAAGTTCTCTTACTTTTTGCACGATTTCGTCATCGTATTCTTCTATTTCTTTAGTTAATTTAATTTTTTTATCACATAACTCTAATAATTTTTCGTTACTCATAATTACCTCATACTTTCCCAACCAAATATTTTTGTTTCCCCCAAATTATTTAATAATCTTTTAGACTCTTTTTCATAAAATAAACCTACAAACTCGTCTTGTACTCCGTATTCTCTGTTTTTACATATCTCGATTACGTTGGAGTAACTAAACAAGCCATACTTATCGTCTCTTATGTCAAAAGTCTCTTTAAAGTTTCTTATAAAATCTTTACCTACTCTATGTAAAATAAATACATTATCCGCTATGTTAGTTAAATCAGCAGTACCAGATATATCGTTTTTTCGTAAGAATAGCGTTGTCTTTCTAGGATGACATACAAAGTGAATATGGATGTTTAATTCTTTAGCCATATTACTTAATTCTTTAATGAAAGCACTTTGCTCGTCATACTTACTAGCATTGTCTAATTCTATACTCATTAAGTTATCTATGATTACTACTTTAACTTTCTTCTTCTCTACTACATCTCTAATGCTTTGTAGGATAACTTGCTTTTTATTACCCCTAGCATTGTCGAAAACAAATAGTTTTCCGTCTAACCAGTAGAGTATTCTGCTTTTAGCGTCTTCGGTGGGTTTATAGAAGCCTCCCACATCAACAACATTATCTTTACCACTTGCTTGTAATGTTATCCATTGTAATAATCTTTTAGAGGTTAACTCTCCAGAATAAATAGCAACATTATAGTTTTGATTAATACTCTCTAATGCTAGTTGATTAAGAAATGTACTTTTAGCACTTCCGTTTCCACCAGACCATACACTAAGTTCTCCTAAAGCAAAACCTTTGATGTCTCTATCTATTTGACGTACTCCAGAACTTATGTAAACTCTTTCTTCGTCAGTTAAGTCTAACTCGTGAATATCTTTAAAGTTGTTTTCACTATTTATTTCATATTCGTCTATAACTTCTTTTTGTTTAACAAAGTCGTCAATACTTATCTCATTATCTACATATTTACTTTGTAAATTAGATAAAGCATTGTCTTTATATTCTTTTAATATCTTTTGTTGATAAAAGTCTATATAAGTCTTAATTACATTAGGACTATAGTTTTTAATCTCTAGATATTCATAAAACAAACCGTCAATAAATATTTCCCAGTTAAACTTATTTCTTTTAGCAAGTTCACTTAATTCTCTTTGAGTAACAACTCCATATTGTTTTTTGAAGTTAACTATTGTTTTATACATATCTTCTAGTTCTTCGTCATTGAATACTTTAATAGGTATCTTCAAAAGTTTAATTCCTAAATCTACATCAACTAAAAGCCATTGAATAAGATTAATAACATCTTCTCTCATTAGAATTGATATACGCCTTCTCTAACTTCTCTTATTAAAGGCTCACTATGAGTTTCCTCTTTGTGATTTCTCTCCCACGTTCTAACTGCTGCTTTCCAGTCTTTCATAGAGTTCTTACCTATCTTCCAACCTTTGCTTTCGTAAAAGTCGTAGAATTGTTCTGCGTCTATCGTATTTCCTCTTTCTTCGCAATAAAGTTTAATATCTTCAATAGTAGGTTTAATAAAGTTTTTATAAGAATTACTTTCACTTTCTTTAGAAATAATATTTATATTATTTCTTTCTTTATTATTATTAATACTTGTATTATTCTCTTTGTAATTTTCGCCAATAGGGTATTGTAATTTTTTACAATAGGTATTGTAATTTTCGCCAATAGGTATCAGTACCCTTTTTTCTATCTCTTTAGTACCTTCTTTATAGAATATTTTTCTTTCTAAATATTTCCTATCAATAAGGCTTTTAATTAGTTTTGAAACATTATTAGTAGAAGTACTATAGAGTTCTGCGAAATAACTATTACTTGCCCAGCACTCTCCGTTTGCATTACACAAAGACGTTATCTCAGAATAAAGCAACTTAGCCTTATCAGTTAAATCTTTATCATAACGAACAGTAGCGGGTAGTATTGAATAATAATTTGGCTTTTCATTGTCCATAAATGCTCCTTAATCTTTCTTAAATAATTCTTCAAAAACCACTCCATAGTGTTGACATATAGTCATCGCTTCACTTGCTTTCCACTCATAATTCCCAGATAGCCTTCTCCACACAGACATTTCAGAAATATTTAATAATTTAGATAATGTCTCTATCGTGTCTTTGTGTTCTTTCATAGTTGCCTTTAATACTGGATATACTATCTTTCGTTTTTCCATATACTCTCCTTTCTATAAGGTATTAAAAAAGACTTAGGCTGTTTTTAACCTAAGTCCACATCGACATTTCACTCTAATATATATTATGTTAAGTTCGATATAAACTAAGTTAAAAGGTATTGCCCTTGCTAACCTTACATCTTCATTTTACTACCTTATTATATAAATGTCAACACTTTTGTTGAAATATTTTCATTTATTTTACAATTTTACATTTTAAGTGTTAAACAAAAACTATAATACTTCGTTATACCCCTCTAATTTAGGATATAACGAACGTTTTAACATAATTAATACAATTTATCGATTTGACATTAATTTGTCTTATATTAGATTTCTCGTGCCAATTTATTAAGTCTTCTTGCTAAACTTAACGCAACTTTCTTTCTCATAGGCACTTTATCTTGTCTCCTTACCCTACACCAGTCTGCGTAGTGATAATAATTACCATTGTATAAATAATGGATGTCTAATACTTTCCACCCCATACTAGTTGTTTCTCCTATTTGTAAATCGTATATTGTTTTTCTAGGTCTTAATAATATATCTCCGTTATTCTTTTGATATGTTACTATAATTTCCATAATATCACCCCTCTTTCAAAGAGGCGTATTATATCATATTTGTTATCTTTTTACAATATTTTTCCAATAGCAATATAGTTTATCGTCTTTTGCGTCTTCGTCATTTAACCAGTCTTTTGCTAGTCTTAATGCTAATTCTTCGTTTTCTACTACTAAGTCGTTATAATCGTTATACATCATATTGCTAACAACATAAAAATCTACACCTTCAAAGTTATATCCTAAACCAGTCATAGCGTTAGTAGTTTGTTCCATAGTCCAATGTTCTCCTACTGGCTTCATTTCACTTACCCACTCTTTCGCCATTTCCTTAGTCAGTTTCTTTCCATAAGCAAGTTCATATAATTCTTGTTTATATCCTTCATAAATGTCTGGATGACTTTCTTTTAAATCATAAATAAGTTCTTCCAACATATCTCCTAATCTTTCCATTTTACTAGTGTCTTTGCTCTCCCCTATTTTATCTATATATTGTTTTAACATTTTTATTTTTCCTTTCTCATATTATTATTTGTACCGTCATCGGTAGTTTGTGTTGTGGTTGCTGGTATTGTATTTGCTTTAGGACATATTCTATCTTGTATTACAAACTGTCCGTTAGTATACAACGAATTATCAGAGCCATACATAATTTCGTAATTTCTTCTCTTTTGTAATTGTGAACTATAGACTGTGTTTCCAGCCTTACATAGTACTGGTATACTTACCCCGTTAACTTGTATCATTACTGGTAAATTAGCGGTAGCGGTAGCATTACAACATATTACAAGTCTATAACAACCCGTATTGTCTAATGTTTTAATTGCTCTATTAGGCACTAGTACAACAGTCGTATCTGTAGTAGTAGCACTAGAACAATAAATGGTATTACAATTCATATAAACCTCCTTTCTATTAAAAAACACGACTTATTAAGGTCGTGTATAAGTCAACCTCTTTAAGAGGGAATTAGTATAGTCCGTTGCAACAAGAGCCACATCCTTGATAGCAAGGTGGGTTTAGATAATATCTTCCTTGTGCATTTAAGATTTCACTTGTTTGATTATTAATTGCATTAGTTAACATAGCAGTTTGATTTGCGTTAGATAAACTATCTCGTAAATTATTGTTAACTTCTCTTAGGTGGTCTATAGTTTGCTCATTGAATAAGTTAGTTATAGTAGCCGTTTGAGTTTGTATTAAGTTACCAATTCCAGCCACACTATTAGATAATTGATTTGATAAGTCTTTGATTAAAATAGCGTTATCGTATTTATTATTTAATACTGTGTCGTTAACCATAGCAATTTGATTTTGAGTTTGTCTAGAGTTGCTATCTTGAGTTTGATTATAAAGGCTGGCTTGAATATCGGCTAAAGACAAAGCAGTTGCAGTATTACCATTTCCAAAACCGAAGCCATTTCCAGACAAACCAATTAAGAAAATAAATAATAGAATTATTAAGCCTACGCCACCAAAACCGTCATTACCTTTAGTCATCGCTAAGACATCAGCAGCAGATAAACCTCCACTCATATTTTCCATATATCCTCCTTTCTTTTATTTAACACCGATGTTACCTATTTTTATTTATCATACCAATTACGTTTTGTAATTGGTCTTTAGATATATTGTTTTTATTGCAGTAGTCCGCTATTGCTTGAGCCTTTTCGTTATCAGTCTTCATTTGAAATGTATTTAACAATTCTTTTTGACTCGGGTTTAGCATACTCATCATCATTGACATAGGGTTTGTTGCTTTCCCTATTTGTGCTATTAGATTTTGTAGGTCCATTTATTTTCTCCTCCAATTCCTTAATTTTGTTTTCTAATTCAAGTATCTTTTCATCCTTCTTATCTTTAGGATATGTTTTAACCACATCCCACTTAATCAAACTGCCGTCCACACCTTTTAAAATAGCCTTATTATCGTTTATAAAGAACGTTTTGTTAGCAACATATAAATTATCTACTTCCTCGTTTTCGTTAAGCACACGCCACTCTACGAGGTCTTTAGATGTATTTTGTGCTTGATTAGTGTTAATAAAGTTGTTTACTGGCGTTTGATTTTGATAATTTCTTATAAGATTATCAATTTCTTCTTTTTGTTTCGTTAGCCTATCTAACATAAAATTAGAACTGTTATACATATTTCCTCCATATAAAAAGAGAAGTTACCTAATTATTGTTTTAAAATAACATCAGCACTTCTCCTTTCAAGTTTAGAGTAGCAAAATAAAAAAGAGATAAACTTTCACATTTATCTCTTTATTTTTCATTTAATAATTGCGTTTTAACAACTTCTAATTGTCTGTAATTTTCATATTTAGTTTTTAAATTACTAATCGTTCTCGATACTGAACTATAACTAAGTGATACATCCATAGATATCTTTACTAAGGTATCATCCTTTAAATATCTATCTAAGATATCTTTTTCACTATTAGATAATTTAACTTTACTAATAAAATCATTATAGATAACATCTAAAGACAACGCTTTCTTCATATAATACCCCCATATCACTTTTAATGTATCAAAGATTATATAGACAATTATTTCAATTTTATGTCAAAAAATTGCTATACTCCCCACAAAATTGAGATATTATAAACACCATTATAGTTTTTGTCAATAAAAAAAGTAGAGATTTCTCTACTTTGAAAGGAGACTTTATGCCTAATCGACACCATAGGATAGACATAAACATCAAAAATATCTACCCTACGCTATCGATTAAGCAATAGTACAAAACAACAAATCAAGTACTTATAAATATAGACAGATATACACCTATCCAACTTTTCGTTTATAAGCACCATTGAATAGATAGAAAACTACTTTGCTCGTTATAAGTCTACCTATTATAACAATACGGTAGCGAGGTAGTTCGCTTGTAGTATTTACCATTATCACTATCTACTCAATGCTGCCTATAAGACAGCACTTGATTATATTCGAACTGTAAAAGTTGAGTTAGGGTTTCAACATTTACATATTAAATATAACACTACTTTTTAAAAAGTTAATGATTTTTATAAAAATTATTTTAAATATTGATTAGATACCCACTTATTTACATCTATTTTAGCCCAGCCGTCTTCAACGTAATAAACTTTTAATTTAGTTCCCTTAGGATATCCTCCTACTTTATCGTAGTTAGTTCCTTTACCGTTTCTAGCATATAAATAACTTGCTGTGACTGTTTTTGTAGTTGGTTTATAAATATATGTTAAATAAGTTGTGTGTCCTTTTTTACCGTCACTAGGTGCTTTTAATGTATTAATACTAGCACTCATAGAATAATGTTCGTCTCCGTACCATTTGCGAGGTTTAGTATCTATATGGATGTTTCCACTAGCAACACTAGAATTGCCACATCTATAACCTACTCCTCTATTATGAGATAAGTCTTCTAATGCCATACATACTTTATCACTAGGTATTCTGTTGCCTTTTTGGTCTTTAAACCATATATCACAAGCATATCCTTGAACGTGACTTCCTCCACCAGTTCCGCCTATTGCTTTATCGTGAGCAGCACATCTGTATCCAGAATAAATGTTACCAGCCTTAGCACCTATTTTATCCATTACCTTTTCAAGCGTAGGACATAAATCGCTATCTATCTTAATGCTATGTTTCTTGCCACATTTACATCTAAACTCATTAGAATTAAAATGTGTAGTTATTTGTTTACCGTCATAGTATCCGTAAGTTTTTACCGCCATTAATCTTCACCCTTTTCTACATCATTAGTATTTTCTTCAATTACTTCTGCTTCTGGCATACCTACTAGCATAGATTTGATAAATGATATTAAACCAGCAAGTAAAGATGTACTAGCAACTGTTATCCAGTCTACATCTCCTAAAGTTGCTGCTGTAGTAGGTATTGAAGCAATTATTACTTCTCCTATTGTGTATAAGGCTCTAATTAAAGCCTTAATCATTTTTTCTTTCATATTATCCTCCTATTTTTTAAACTCGTTTTGTAATAGCGTTTCACAATATAATTTAGTTTCACTATTATATCCATAAGATAAATATTCGTCACACGCTTCTATTTTATCCCTTACTGGTATTCCTTCAGCCCATATAAGAGTTCTTAAAGTTGTCTTATTAATCATTTCTAGTCTGTTAGAATTGTTTTCATACATCTTATAAGCACTTATAATAAAGCCTACTATTGCAATTAAAATTACTACTAACTCTTTTCCCATTTTCAACTTTTCCAAAAGTTTCTTCATAATCTCTCTCCTTAACTACTTACTGAAATTGTTATTTTTCCATTACTATACGATGATGTTAAACCAGTTCCCGCTATTATCTTTGTATATGCTTCCCTTACAGTAACAGACCAACCACTAGTTTTATTTAATTTATAAACATAAACTTGGTCTCCTTGTTGACTATCACTATGTGAACTAACACTTCTATAATATTGAAACTCAACTTCAGTAGGGTCTGTTTCGTTGTTTACATACGCCATAAACGCCATACGTGTTTGACTACCAGTTGCTGGGTTACTATTTGAACTTGCTCTACAATAAACTATTGTATTTGTTTTATAAGCGTCAATAAAGTTTTGCCAAGTTGATATACCATATTTAAGTATTGCCATTGTAGGGGGGATGTTTAAACTAGCAATATCTGCTTGTGTAAAATAATCAACACCTTTGACTGGAGTATATCCGTCATTTCCTTGTAGTCCTTGCTCTCCTTGTGGTCCTTGTATACCTTGTATTCCTTGTAGTCCTTGCGGACCTTGTTCTCCTTGTAAACCTCTTTCTCCTTGAGGTCCAGTTGCACCAGTTGCACCAGTTGCTCCCGTTTCACCTTTAGGTCCTCGCTCTCCAGTATCTCCTTTATCGCCCTTATCTCCTTTATCTCCTTTATCCCCTTTTTCACCTTTTTCACCAGTATCGCCTTTAGGTCCTACATCACCAGTTTCACCTTTATCTCCTTTTTCTCCCTTAGGACCTTGTATACCTTGAGGTCCTATTTCTCCAGTATCACCTTTGTCGCCTTTATCACCTTTGTCGCCTTTTGCTGGATATACGACAACGTTATTCTTTTTTGTTTCTTCTTTGATGACAAACTCATCCATTTCTAACTTAATCTTGTAATTATTCATTAGGCTCACCAGTTTCTTCATTAGGCTCACTAGTTATTTCCTTTTTAATAGTAAATGTACCAGTCATAATCGTATATATGTCTTCGTCAATTCCTATTTGTAAGTCATATAAATATTTGCCTATATCTACTGTTTTTGTATCACTAGGAGCAATTCTAACTTTGTATTTATCTCCTTCTTTTGTAATACCGTTTTCTAATGATTTTTGAAATGTATAAGTTGCGACATCAAGACTTTTTTTACAACTGAAATAACAAGTATCTAAATCTCCTTCGAAATCTTGTATTTCAAAAGTAAACGTTAAAGTGTCACCTCTTATTAGACTTAAATCTTTTTGCATTTTCTTCACTCTCCTTTGCTACGTTAAATAAACTTCCTAATACTAGCCCTATGCTTCCACCTAATATAAAACTTAATATACATTTAATCATATTTCCTCCTATATATTTGTTCCTAATTGTGTTTGTGTTACTGATATTGTTGTATTTATACTTGCAGGGTTATTTATTGTTAATCTTAATGTTCCACTTTGATTATTAAAATTATATGTCAATAAACTAGTTGAATTAGGGTCATAAGTAATCCCACTTATTTCATTTGCATTAAATACCCAACCATTTTCCCCACATAATATTATAAATTTTTGATATACATAATTGGCTCTCGTTGCTCTTATTGTTATTATACTAGGGTTTAAATTGTTTACTATACTATCAATATTTATAGAACTATTAGCATTTATTGTTCCTTTATATAACACTAATCTTTGTGGAGTGTCATCTATGACTGGAACTTTTACCCAATTAGTCCATATACCACCTGCTTGATGATATCTTATATATTTTGTTTTACTATTTACTCCAAACCACTCTTGAACACACCAATCACCATTTCCAGACCACGAATAACATTTTAATATAGCAACAGTATCATTTTGAGGTGCATTTGTTATATTACCATTATTAAATAATGCTACTTCTTGAGAAGTTGCATAGGTTGTTCCTACCAAATTTAAATCTAATGTTTGTGTTATTAATGGAACAAATGTAGCATTTCCAGTTACATCTAATGTTCCGTCTATATTTGTATTTGCTAATTTACTATTTAATGCAACTTCAAAAGTATTAGAATATTCACTAACTTTTCCTATTGCCATAGCAGTTCCGTCAGCACCCCAGTTAATTAATTCAAATGCTGTTCCTACTTCAGCAGTTTTACTGGTTGTTGTATAACTATCAATAGCGTCTATTTTAAACTCCCACCCATAATTTTCGCTACAAGTTTCAGTTTTTGTTCCGTTATAAGAATAACCACTTGTATAAGTAGCAATAGCACTTCCCCAACTACTTGTTCCTTTTTGTCTCTTATATATTTTAAATGTTTTGCCATTTGCATTTGCATTGTTAATATTAGTTATACTTGCGGTATAAGTAATTGTTACCGTGCTATCATTACTTAATCTTTCGGCTTTAAATACACTTATATTAGGGTTAGCATAATCTGCTATAGATATAGTAGTTGTATTTGCCGTACTCCTATTTCTAGTATCAGTAGCAGTTACTTCAATGGTTATTGTTCCAGTATAATTTAGTCCACTAAATGTTACGTCATTACCATTTAATGTTTGTAATACATCATCCCCACTTTTTAATTTAACTGCATAGTTCGTTATCGTACTTCCATAACTACCATTAGCACTACTTTGTACTCTTAAACCAGACTTTCCTTTAACATAAGCCCCATAAGTAGAATAATTATTAGTTGTGTCATTTTTAGTTATACTAGGAGTACTAGGTTTTACACTATCTGGTATATACATAGTGTATAATTGATTTTCCGTTCCTATTGCTTCACCATTAGAATATGTTACTAATGTAAATATAAATTGTCCGTTAGTAGTAGAACTTAAATATGTAGAATTACAAAAGTCCATTGGAACAGTGAATTGTTTTGATAAATCACTACCAAAGTCTATCCAGTCAGTTCTCTTTTCACCATATATAACTTGTAATTTATGAGTAAATGTATCAGCGTGTCTAGAAATTGTAACAGTTGTAGGGCTTCCGATTATATTTCCAGAAATACTTGATATCGTTGAGGCTCTAGGTATAGTAGACATAGTAACACTAGCACTAGCACTAGGTTGTGTATTACTAACTATATAAGCACTAGCACTAATGCTAACATTATTTAAACTACCGTCTGCGTTATGATGAAATGGCCCTATTTTACCACTATATACTGTTACTGTTTGACCTTTGCCTATACTAAAGTTAATTCTACCTAAAGAATAATTGTCATTTTGACCAGTAATACTAGCACTCTTTAAATAAGCACTATCATTATATGTTGTACTATTTGTAGTTGCCTTAATTGTTAGGTTGATATATGAAGTATTGCTGCTAATGTCTACGTCTGTTTCACTAGCAGTAATACTTAATGAGCCACCAAATAATTGTATATCTAATTTTAATTTTTTCATTATTTCACCTTCCTAAAACTTAAACTACCATTATCACGAGGAACGAAACCAAAGTTACCTAATGTTAAACTAGTAGTTATTTCTGCTTCAGTTATAAACATTTTGTTATTAGATATATAAGCAACTTTCTCATTACCTTGTTTAAATGCTAATTCACTACTAGATAATTCAGCAGTTAATTGACTATCACTCTTTCCTAAAGTAATTGTATCTCCAGCAAATCTTATATATTGTTGTTGTGTTTGATAATGGCTTTCTTCTGTTTCTGCTGCGTCATTTGCTGCCGTTATTGCTTGAGTAAATAATAATGTGTAGTCATTAGCAGTTTGTGTAAATTGACTGGAAACAGTATTTTTATATGCTTGTAAGTCTGTATTTACACTATTAGCAGCAGCATTAGCCGTATTTGCTAAACCTAAAGCATTTGTAGCAGTAGTATTTAATACATCCGTGTTAACTACTAAAGAACTAATTTCTCCAGTTTGTTTATTTACTATTATTTGTGTATTTCTTAATTTCTCTTGTAAAGATATATCTTGTTTTGTTTTTACTTCTTGTTCTGTTAAACAAGGGCTTTCTATAACACTCTTAAATGAGCCGTCATAAGTATAATTATGTTTTAATACATAAGTATCAAAATACTCATTTGTGTCCGTATATACCCTTATTTTGTTACCTATTTTAAGAAATGGCTTACCAGTATAAGTTGTTATCTTACAGTCTACATAAGTTAAACCGTTTACTTTAGCCCATATACCATTAATAGCCGCTTCTCTTAAATCTTCATCATATAAGAAATAATCTTCTGCTATTACTAATTGATGTTCTCCGTTTTGAGCAATACTTATATCATCACTTATAGAGACATTTTCATCATCAATTTGACTATTCTTGATTACTAATGAATTAATAGGACCATATACTGTCTTTCCACCTTCTAAAGAAGAATAATCGTCTTTACTAAATGTATAATCTAATGTATCACTTAACCATACTAAATCTATCGTATTGTTGTCTCTGTCTATGTCTACGAAAGAGCAACTAACCTTTTCTATAGATTTTAGTGCCTCCCTATTTTTTTCTCCATTAGTAAATGGGTTTGCACTTACTACTATAGTTGAATTAGTAAATGTTGTAGTCTTAGGAGTTAATTCTAAATGACTACATAATTCTTCATATACATCTCCTAATGTTACTGTTTCACTTTCATAATCTAATTCACTTGAGTATACATCGTCTAAATGGTTAATTAAGTCATCGTAAGCAACTATTTGAGAACTATTCTCTACTTGTTCATCAGTAGGTTTTTCTACTGTAAACTTGCCTAATTCTTCGTATTCAATAGTATCGTTAGAATACTTAACACCTACTCTAGCCCTTACTTCTTTATTCTCTAAATCTAATGAAGCAGAAGCAAGTAAATTAGTTTCTAATTTTTTTGCATAATTAGTACCAATTATTCCTCCGTCTACATAACAACCACTATCTATTGAAAAATCTTGTATATAGTTGTCTTGATTTAATGTAGGACCTTCAGTAAGTGTATAATTCATAGTTATAGGAAGTGTAGAACTATCCGTATTAATATTAGTTACTTCAAAGTATCCAATAGCATTTTTAAGTTCTTCTAATTGTTGTAATAATTCACCAGTTACTTTTGTATAAGAAGGTGTCTTTTTTTCATAATAAATTGTTGGTTTTAATGTTGATAACCAATTTTTAAGATTTGTTGTATCACTATATAAACTTGTATAAAGCCAAAATTGGCTATATGTATAATGACCAGATATTGAATTATCGTATGTATGACTATAAACCCTTGAAGCGTTAGTACTTGTAAACTTATCACTCATTGTTATAGGCAACGCTGATGATGAGTTAGGAAGTTGTAATGCTAAATCATCATACATTAAAGTAAATCTTGAATGGTCGCCACTTGTATATTGCCAAGTTCCTTCGTCAGTTCCATTAAATGTAACTTTTCCAACTTCTTTTTTAATATACCAGTCATTACCGTAAGGCTCGTAAGGTAATGCTGTTGTTCCCTCGTTTAGCATAAAGTTTGTTATTTTAGAGCCACTACTATCGTTTGAATTATAAACAAGTATATATTTTGTGTTTGCACCCGTTGTAAATGAACAAGGACTTGTTCCGTTAAAAAATGCAGTTGAAATTGAGCCTACTTGTATTACACTATCAAAATAGCCTATTCTTATATTTGAACTACCTAATGCACTAAAATCACCACTTGCAGTATATGTTGTATTTGGTTTTACTTCTATTATTTCTCCCGTTAAATTAGTTTGTCTCTCTCCAACTTCTCTATTTTGTCCACTGCTGCCAATTAAATAAAACTTGGTATCAAAATTATCACTGTGTGCTATATTTTGCCCGCTGCTTTGAAATATCTTATCTCTTGCTATCCACTCATCACCATTAGGTATCCCCGCTAATTCTATAGGAGTAAAATATGGGGAATATGAAGTTTTATTGCCGCCAGCCTCTAGTTGAACTTTTGCATTATCTATATTATCTATCGAAACAGTACTTGAATATTGTGTTACTCTTAAATATGCTATATCTCCAGTACCTTGTGCTGTTCCAGAGCCAAAACCCGCTTTTGTTAAAGCAATTTCTTTTCTCAATGTTGCACCACATCTACCTAAGAATTGTTTAGAACTATTATATGCAGCAACAAAACTAGACATAGTGTCTAATAAACCACTCAAATAATAATAAGAGTTTTTTACAAAATCTATTGATATATAATCGCTTGTTGCCGCATTACTATTTGTTGTTTGACTTCCGTTAGTAGAATTAAGTCCTATTCCTTTAGTAAAACCATTAAAAATGTTCTTTCCTAAATTAATTTCATAACGTTTTCCAACATACTCTTTATATGGTTTAACTGTAGTTCCGTAAGTAATCATTATGTTACTAAAATGCCATATATTATTTGCTTCGTTCCCATATACGAATTGTATATTTTTTATCGTTTTATTTATATAAGATGTTCCAGTTTTCGTAGTTTTTGTTGTTTCACTATTTAAAAATTGACATATATTTTGTGTTGCTCCGTCTGTGTAATATACAACTAACCTTACACCATTATTACTTGTAGTTGCTGAATTACCGTCAGTATAACCGTCTATTGAAATTGATACTCTATTATTCCCATAATTAGTATTAGGAATATAAGCACCGTTCAAACCAAAATTAGTTCTAAAAGCCTTTGCTTGACCAGTAACAACACCATTTTCTACAACTGTATCATCCATATTTAACCAATTAATGTCAAATAAGTTTTCTTCACATACATTTATAGTTGTACTACCAGTTATTGTTCGTATTTCTGAAGGATAATCTGGACTAGGACTTGTAGGAACGAAAGGCTCATAAGAAATATTACTTGAACTAATCAATATATCTTTTACAACATAAGCATTTGTTACACCATATTGTGCTGAACTACTACTCATAGCAAAACTTAATGAAACATACGAACTTTGTGTTAAAGCGTCTCCGTATTGATTACTTCCACCAAAACCATTTGAATATTGATAATTACTTCCTTTATCCCCACCAGCAGCACCATTTCCGCTTATTCGTGATTTACTACTATCTAAATAGGAAGTATTAATATGATAATTTCCACCAGAAACAACTATGAACTTTACATACATATATCTGCTTCCGTCCCACGGAACTGTTATAGTTGCGGATGAGCCAACACTAGGAATTGACAAATATCCGTCACTTGTTAAAGTTGCGTCTCCAGAAAAAGTCCATTTACTATCAGTAGGAGGAGGACATAAGTTTGCTCCTTGAGTTGTTGTAACTTGTGATGAATAACCTTCTAAATCTTGAACATTTATATCATCACGAACTTTTAATTCTCCTAATCTATTACAATTAGCATAGTTTTGACACTCGTTAATAAAATTATTACTTGCCATAGTATCACCTACAATTCAATAATAGCAATATTTACGCCTTCATACATTTGTACTAATGCTGTACTATTGCCTTCTTTTACTGGTACTACTCTAGAAGTCTTTGCTAATCTATCCCCACGATAACAAGATATAGTTTTCCAAGTGTTAGTGAAAGGGTCTAGAAATTGTACCGTCATAGTAGGTGCAAGTCTTATTTGTGCAAAGAAATCTACCATTTCATCCGCAGTTAATTGTCTTGTTGCTAAATCTAATCTATATTTTTGAGATATAACATTAAGTATCATTTTTCCACTAGCAGTAGTAGTATCTCTACCACTATCTCGTGATACATCGTACCAACCTACTTGTGACTCATCAGTTAAATACTTAGATATATCTACATTGTTAATTTTTACTTTTGATACTACTTGTGCTGGAGCAGATAACTTATATGTATATACTCCATTACTAAACTCTTGTATCATTTCATCACCTCTTTCCCCTTAAAGAGAGGTGCTACACTTTTCTTTTCTATGCTGGAATATTGATAGGACATACTCCAGTTTGTTTAGTTTTTCTATTAATTCTATCTATTATTACACCTTCGTCTGTGTGAGCATATAAATTAATATCTCCACCGAAGTCTGCATTACTTATAGCATTACTTACCGCACTATAAATAGCACTAGCAATTTGAGAACGATTTAATACCTCAGTTCTTCTGTTAATATTGCCTACTATTTCAGCACCGTTTTCACCAGCAGCAAATAATGTGCCGTGACTAGGTATACCACCATAAGCATATTGAGGTATATTTCCCCAGCCTCTAGTAGTTAAAACACCACCTAAGGCTTTTATATTTACACCAGCAATTTTTAATACATCTTGGAACATATTAGAGTTAACCAATGATTTAATCTTGTTATTTGCGGGGTTTGTATTAGCGTCAACAGTTACTGTTTTAGTAAGTTTAACTTCATCCAACCCTTTTTGTAATTCCTCAGACATACCTTTACCAGTACTATTCATTTTAGTATACAATTCATTTTGCATATCAGTAGGAAGTTTACTAAACTCTGCTATACACTCGTCAACAGACTCCTCGCCTAATTTTTGCCATTTAAGTACCATATCATCGTTCAATATGCCTTGCTTAGTTAATAACGTTAATCTTAATCTATCTTGTTTATCTTCTGCCAATGTAATAAGGTCGTCATATTGTTTCTTTTTAGCATTATATTCTTCTGTTGTGTAATTGTTTCTATCTTGTTCTAACTGGCTTAAATATGCTTTGTTTTCGTTCTTCATATTTTCCCAGTATTCATAACGTTCTTCTTCACTCTTACCGTACAAATCTTTTTCGTAAGTAAAGTATTCTGTTAATGCTTCTTGATTATTTGTAGCCGCTAGTCCAGTTGCTCTTTCCCACTCTTGAATTGTTTGTGTATAACTATTTAAGTTTTTTCTGGCTTTGTCATAGTTGTCTTGTGCTTGTTCTAGTTTTGATAGAGCGTCAATTTCAACTCCCGTACCTAAGCCTTTTACTTTGTTATAGTGTTCTTGAGCCTCTGTTAATTCGTCTTGTCTTTGTTTAAGTTCTTTTCTAGCGTCTCCCTCCATTTTAATTGCTTCTTTTGCTTTTTCTTCTAGAGCAATTAATTTTAATCTATTCTTTTCTTTTTCTATAACAACATCTAATTCTTTTTTTAGTTTATCGTATTCTTGAATTACACCGTTTACAGTCTTAATTTCTACACCAAAGGCTTCAGATAACTCACCAGTAATAAATGCTGCCCTATCTTCATAACCGTCTTTTATTTTTCCATTTTCATCAACTATTTGTGTTAATTCATTGTAAAGATTTTCATAATAAGACATTTCGCTATCTACTACACTATAAGAGTCTTTTAATTCTTGTAATTTAGTTTGCCATTGGTCATATCTATCTGTTACTTCTTTAGTTGCTTTATCTAATTTTTGTTGAAGTTCATCGTGTGCGTAAGCAATTCCTTTAATTGCACTTACTAATGAAGCAATTAAACCAATTCCAGCACCTATGCCAGCACCCCACGGTCCGAATACAGCACCCGCTTGAGCCGCTCCAAATGTAGTACCTATTGCACCACCTAAAGTCTCAATAGCGTTTAAAGCAGTTAACCCGTTTTCTGCCATATCTTCTAGTCCAGTATTCATTACTAAGAAACTAGCACCAGCAATTCCTACACCTTTTATAAAGTTTGTAGCACCACTAGTAAATCTACTTAATGCAGTAGTGTTTTCACCGATAATTCCTTGTTGTTCTCTCCACATTTCAACACTAGCACCTAAGTTGCCTAATAGACCAGCAGAACTCTTGCCACCAAAAGCCATACCTATCGCAGTTGCAAAATCTTTTGCACCAGTTAATAGACCAGTTGAACTAAATATAGATAGCAGTTTTTTTGCACCAGTATATATCTTACCGATAGCAACCGCTACACCTAAACTTACAAATAATTTAGCCTTAGAACTTAAATTGCCAAACCATTTTGCAAGACCTTCAATAGTTTTACTAAAGCCTTGATATTTAAAACTTACTTCTCCAGTTAATGGGTTAATGATTTTCTTAAAGCCTAAAATGTTCATCCACCTATCTCTAATTTCAGTAGCCTTCATTTTAACTTTACTCATTAAGTTGTCATATTCTCCTAAAGCGGCTAGTATTCGTTTATCTATACCACCAGAAAGACCACTTCCTCCACCAACACCTCCGCCAGTTCCAGATGTAGTTGGTGATTTTAGATTATTAATTTGGTCGAACTTTAATACTTGTCTATTAAGTTTAGCAACTTCTTTACTAGCCCCACCAGCAGAACTTCCAACACCGTCTAAATAATCTTCAGTATCTTCTAAAGCACTTAAACCAGTATTATAATCACTAGCAGATAGCCCAAAAATATTTGCTATTGCTTTCGCTATTTCTTTTAATACCATTAAAAAAGCATTTACATAAGGAAGTATATCTGCAAACATACCAATAAATAAGTTACCTATAGCAGTTCTTAATTCTACTATTTGATTTCTAAATACTTTTAATTGGTTTGCTGGAGACTCAATAGTATCTGCAAAGTCTCCCATAGATACACTTGCTTGTCTTAATGTAGTGATATAACGAAGCATTTGTTTTTCTGCTTGGCTCATTTGAGATATTGTTCTATCATCAATACCTAATTCTGCAAGTAATGGTTTTAAAGAGTTTTGTGTAACATCCACACCAAATCTACGCAAAGGTTTTGTTTGACCCGCATATACACCACTTCGTATTGCTTCAGCAACACTTTGTTCGCTTGCGTTATATAATGAAGCAATATCATAAGTTAACTTAGTTAAGTTTTCAGACATTATATAAGCATATTCGTCTTTTATACCAGTATTTTCTCCCATTGACTGATATAAACCTTGATATCTTAATGTCTCCGTTTTATTAGTGCCAAAAGCCTCATTTAATTGATTTTGAAATCTAGTTGCTTCTCGCCCTAATCTGGAAAATGTTTTTTCTCCATTTTTCTCTATATTTTTAAATACTACATTAAATAAGTTTAATTCTTCTGCTCTATCACTTGCAGATTTGACAGAACTACTTAATGCGTCAAATACTTTTCTAATAACTTTGTAGGCATTATCACCTAAAGTGCTTAGTCCTTTTAACATTGAACTAAATGTATTAGCACCTTTAGAAGCAGCGGATAAGTCTTTACTTAGTCCACCTATAGCACTTTTTAATTTTCTTATCGCATTATAGGCTTCGTCAGCGGATGATTTAATTATGACTGCTAATTCTTGGTTATTCATTTAATCACCACCTTACTCCCTTTTATTCGTGCTATCGTCTTTGCCCTTTATTTTTTGCACCTCACTAATTCTGTTCTTAATTCTATTTACTAAAGCATTTTGTTTATCTTTAAAATCTTGTTCTTCTTCCTCTTTAGTTAAAATATAAGGTTTGTTAGGATAAGTTGCTTTTCCTTTACCAAAACCGTTAGCAAGTGCAACAGAAACAGCCTCATAAAAATATGCACCTTGTAACCATAGTTTAAAGTTGTCATATTGTTGTTCGGCTCTCATTTTTTCGTAATAAGAAAAACGGTATGCCCAGAAAAGGTCTGGACTTTCTCTCCAAAACTCCTCAACCGACATACCGTATGTAATCGCCATAGGCAATAAATCGTAAAACCAGTCTGTTAAGTTTTTATATTCGTTGCCTTTTTCTTCTTCTATTGTTCCACTATCTCTAGTTCTTCGTTCTTCTCTGAGTCTGTATCTAGTAGGGCATTGATAAAAGATATGTATTCATCATTGGCAAACTTTACTACTTTGTTTACCATACCTTCTCCGTGTTCTTTAGCGTATGTTTCCATTAATTTAATCGCTAAATTAGGGTTTACGTCTTTATGATTTTTTACGAATAACCCAGCCCATAATATTTCTCTATAAGTTATTGGCTTTCTAACAAAGTCTTCATATACAAAGCCATTTGCTTCTAGCCACTTAATTGACTCTCTGTCATAACATAGAGAATAGTCTTTGTCATTGATTTTTAATTTTAATACTTTCATTTTGTTTTTCCCTCGCTTAATTAATTATTAATTTGAAGCACTTATTTTAGCAGCAACTTGTGTTGATGTTAAATAAGTTCCAGCAATACTTGGTACTGTGTGAAGTGTACACTCCATAGCACCACCAACTGCTTCTTCGTTTATCCAAGTTTGACATACACCTTGATATTCGAAGCCAGCACCGTCTGGGAACTTAATTAAGATATCTCTCTTAACATTGTCACATACTGCTTGAACTGCTGCTAAATTGTCAGCACTATAGTTATAAGTAAAGTCCATATCTCCAGTATCTGGACGGTCTGGTACATATACTTTAACTGGGTCGCTAGAAGTTGTAATTTCTACGTTACCTCCCGCTTGACCAGTTGCTGGCATACCTTTAACTGCTACTAATTTTGCATAAGTATATTTTGCGTCACTTGTTCCTTTTACTCTGACTTCAATTCCTAAATCTATCATTTCTTTCACCTTCCTTTTCCCTTGTTGGTGCTACCACGGATAGATAACTAAGTTATCGTCTCCATACTTTGTACCCAACGTTCCATTAACTCTTATTAAGTTTCTATAAACGTTAGTATCCTCATTAGGCACATCGTGTCTAACTTTTATGGTTAAATGATATGTAGATTTTAAATATTCTACTATCAATTTAGTTAAATCATCACACACAGTTTTTCTAGATATCTTCTTAGTCATTACTACATCTGTAGTATCTATTGCATAGACTTCAATGTCTATACCAAATGAATAAGTTTCTTCCCCATAAGTCAAATTATTATATTGATTTGTTATAGGAAGCAATTTAATAGGAATTATAGGGAATACCTTGCTAGTTTGAGGATACGCTTTAGTTACTTTAGCGTTATATGAATTGTTGTTTTCAACATATTCTTTTAATTGAGGATATATTATATCTTCAAAGACTTCTTCTACTACCATTTAATCACCTACTCTTGTTTTTCATAAAGTTTTCCTATTGTTCCGTCAATAGATACATTGACGTATTTTCCTAGTTCTCGTTTTATATCTTCATAAGCGAAGTAAAACATTAATTTACTAGGAATACCGTGTGTCCACCTATACTCTCCGTCCTTAGTAGGGAAAGCCCAACCAATAGCACCTTTTTTGCTCATATTTATTTCGTAACCGTGTTGTCTAGCATATCCAGTCGCACTACCTTCTATACCACTACCAAACTCGTTTATTATAATTACCATACCGTCACTTACTACACCATTATTTTGATTATAGCCTTCAGATTTAACATAAACCTTACCAGTATTAGTCTTTTTATTATATTCCCATTTGATAGCGTCTGTGAACGCTCCTAAATTGCCTTCGTTACAGTTCTCAATAACTTTTCTATATGCTATTTGAGTTGCTAACTCTATGCCTCTCTTTACGCCTTTATCTAGTGCGTCTTGATACTCGTCTAGTTGCTTTATTGCTTTCTTCAACCCTCTGTTTGATAACACCATTGTTATCGTCTTTAACATCTTTTTCCTCTTTCTTATCTTCGACTAGTTTTAAACCAGCCCTAATAAAGTTTTCTTTGTCTTCTTCGGTAAAGCATACTAAA
This sequence comes from Bacilli bacterium, assembly GCA_017651565.1. Taxonomy (GTDB): domain Bacteria; phylum Bacillota_I; class Bacilli_A; order RFN20; family CAG-826; genus RGIG9670. The sequence goes on from JAGCCQ010000041.1 coordinate 25,036, forward strand.
CCATTAGCAAACTTATACATAGATAACACCTACTTTCCATTAATTCTTTTCATATAGATTATTATTACACTTCCACCATTTCTAGGGGGTAATAATCTATAATTGGCGTTCTGCCCGTTAATTTCTTCTCCTTCTGGAGTAAGTCCGTCTGTATAGGCTACATCAAACTCTTTAAATACATTTAAGTATTTGTCTAAAGGAATTACCATACGCAACATTATTTTTGCGTCTTCACCAAACTCTTGCATTTCTGCTTGAGAAGATACACCTCTATAATTAAACTTATAGAATACTGGAGTATCATATACACTTATTGAGTTACCTTCATCGTCTACATCATCGCCTATTTTACTAGCGATATATATGGGCTTAGCCCAGTCTTCAATATTAGTATTAGGAATTATCATTTTGACAACAACACCTTTTCTTGAACTTTATTACACCAGCATTAGGTACAAGTTCGTCTAATAATATTTTAGATATAGAGCCAGTTAAGTAACTAACAGATAAACCGTTTTCACTATAACTTTGTACATTTAATGTACTCATTTTATGGTATAGTTCGATAGCACATCTTACTATCCAGTTTTTCATCCTCCAAGTGTCTGGTAATTCTTTTTCATCATCATAAGGATAAAGTACATATAGAGCAATACCTCTAGCGTCTGCTAATTTTTGTTCAAAGATATCATCACAAGAACTATCGTTAGCATTGTTTAATATCTCAATTCTCATTTTTAGGATATCTTCACTTACTTCGTTAGTTTCTTCTTGTGTTTCTTCTTCTAGTATTTCCTCATTATCCATTGTCGCTCCTCCTTATCTCCATTATGGCAACTAAGCCTCTTTTATATAATTCCATAGCACGCTCACAATTAAGATATAGGACTTTTTGAGTGTCTTGATATTCACCGTTTTGTTTCATATCGTTAAAAGGAACTATTACTCTTACTTTAACAATTCTTTCCATAACTCAACTACTCCTTCTTGTTTGTATTCAACGTTCTTAGGAACTTTATTTATTATTTTATCAATATCTTTTTTAGTTAATTTCATATCGAACGGTATGAGATATCCATTTTTACCTTCCTTAACGTCCTTCACAGCGTTAGGAAACGGAGTTACGAGTGTTGGAACACCATTAGTCCAAGCCTCATACATTGTATAGCAGAACGACTCTGTTTTTGAAAATTGGCAAACATAATCGTACGCTTTCATTAATCTTTGACAGTCTGCTATAGGACTGTGTAATCTTATATTCCCGTATGGTATTACGTTATTAGGGTTTGTACCAAATACATCCCATATATATTTAATTCCATATTTATCAAGCAAATCGCAGAACTTACACATTAAGTCATAGCCTTTTTCCTCAGTTAATCTAGTAAAAGAACATAATTTTAAATCATATTCTTGATTATAAATTAAATTAGGAATTACTACACTATCTCGATTATATTCTCTTATAAATGACTCTCTAGCAATATCACTAACCGCTATATATTCAGTCTTAGGGTCAAGTTCTTCAAAAGTCCAACTCCAAAACTGTTTCATAGCAGTCCAGTCACTATGTATCATCCGATATACTTTTTTATAGTTAATTTGATAATAATACTCTTTATCTACTAACACACTAGTTAAAATACAAATATCACAGTCTAAGGGAGAAGTGAGTTCTATTATGACATCTACATATTCACTCAACATATAAGCATTTTCTAAACTAATATCACGACAAACAAATGTTATATCGTAATCATTATGAAATTGTCTTACAAAGTTAAGTAGGAACGTTTCTACACCACCTATATCGTTATAGTAGTGTTGTAATAATACCATTTTTTTCTTATTCATAATCTTCTCCCTTTAGAAAGTTATATTTTTTAATTACTAGGCACTAACAGTTTTAACAACTTGTCCAACTGGTTTAGTAAATGTAGTAGATAGACCAGTAATTTTACCGTGATACCACTCTGGTCCGTGGTCTAAACCGATTTGACCAAAGATTTGATATGTAGCACCTGCTCCAGTTCTAGCAAGTTCTTCTCTGAAGAAGTTACCTTTGCTTGGTACTGGTTGTTCTACTGGTGAGCATACTGCTGGGTTATAAACTAAAGCAGTTCCGTCTGGTAAGAACTCACCTAAACCTACTCTAACAGTAGTTCCGATAGGTAAAATTAAGTCTCTTACTTGAATACCATAAGCACTCATATATTCTTTACCTACTGGCATACCCATTTCTACAGCGTTTCCGTGTAATTGTAATAAGTTAACAGAGTTAACTAATAAAATTAAGTTAGAAATGTCGCCTCCAGCGTCTTTAATATCTTTAACAACTTCGTTAACAAGCCATAAATCTAATGCAGCACCACTAGCAGCCTCTACGTTAGTAGTAATAGCAGCAAGGATACCTCTAGTTTTGTTAACTTGGTTATCTGCAGCAGCCTTGTTGTAAGTACCTTGAATAAATGTTTTTTCAATACTCCTCTTAATCTTATCCATTTTTTGAGAAGTTTGGAAATCTAATTCATTTTGAGGGTTTGCAACTTGACCAGCAATATTTACACCACTTAATGTAGCCATATTACTTTGTTTAGCATAACTAATTCCAATAGTTTCGTGGAAGATTTGAGTTACGTTAGACATTTGTGTTCTAGTTACATAAGTTGCGTCTGGTGCAGTTAGTGAAGCAGTTTCACTAATCTCTGGTATTGCTCCTTCCTCACTAGTATAGTATTGTCCGCAAACGAACTCTACGCTATTAGTGTATTTTACCTTTCCAGAAATTGAGTTTAGGAAAGGAGTATTTGTGTTTGCTTTATTATAAAGTAAACCACTATAGTTAGGAACTAAAAAACTTTGTACTGTTCCCGTAGCCATTTTAATCACCTCTCTTAATATTTTCTTCCCTTAATTAAGTGCTAGATGTTACTTTTTTGTTGCTCTTGATAGATTTGAGTCATTAATTGTGTTTGTAACACAACATCCTTATCTTCAATAGCCTTTTGTAATTGTTGATTTAATAATTCAACATTACTTACTGTTGCTGAGCCTTGTGTTCCTCCAATAGGTTTAGGAGTATCATTTAGAAGTTTATTAGTAGTCGCTTCTTCAGTAGTATCTTTAGTCTTATTTAGAATATTTATAAAACTATTTGCTAGTTTCATAGATTTATCATAATCTTCACTAACGATATTAGATAAAGTTTCTTTTAATTCTTCATCATCGTCTTTTACTTCGATACCGTTCTTTAGTAGTAATTTTTGTACTGCTAATTCACTTTTTTCTCTAGCATTAGATAATCTACTTTTTTCGATTTCCTTTCTTTCTTCTTCTAACTTTTCTTGGTCTGTCATATTAGCCTTTTTCAAATTATCAAAGTCAATTTGAAGACTTGAATAATCAGACTCTGTTTTGCTTAAACGATTACTCAAATCATTATACTTATCCTTAGGAATTACTAGTTTCGCTAATTCTTTAGCAATAGCGTCTACTCTTTCCTCGTTAGTAGTGTAACTTTCATCGTTTAACACTTGCTCAATAGCATTTTTCATTTTATCCCTTCCCACTCACAATGTTTTTATAGTTGTCACATCTCAACTTATTGAGTGTCGTACATTTATGCTTTGTACGATAAGCAGTTTTTAGGTCGCGTAGGAGGAGTTGCACCTCCGTTTTGCTCTTTTCCGCGATAAAGGGGGCTTATTTACCCCTTTCTGACGATACTGGAGTTTCTTCATCCTTTTCATCGGACTTGTCATCCACAGTATTCTCATCAGCCAATTTCTCTCTCAACTGTTTGTTAGCCTTAGCCACAAATAGTTCTATCCATTTTTCAACGCCACCATAGAAGTCCATAGATTTCTTAAATGCTTCGTTGTTATCACCATATAGACCACTAGTAGCCATAGCAACATCTGGAGCAATTCCAGAGTTTATTTGGTTCATCAGACCTTGCGATTTTACTAGGAAATTGTCGTTTTTGTTTCTTACAAACTTTTGGTCTACATCGTCTAAAGTTAAACTCTTAACTTGGCTATTAGGAGTAACTTTACATATCTTTAAAATCATTTTAGTTTCTGGTTTAGAACAACGTTTGAAAGACATTTCGTCTTGATTTGCTCTTTCATCCGCCATAGTCCAACCTTCACCTATCATCCTTGCTTGACCAGTATCTCCACCAGTATTCTTTTCGTTATTCTTAGGAACACCTACTATAGTAAGTGCAGCGTTAAATAATCTGTCGTGTAATACTTTAGTGTTAGTATGGTCTACATTATTGGATAATAACTTCAAATCTGCTGGTCTTGAAGGGTCTGAGGAAGCAATTTTTACTGCTCCTAAGTCCAACAAGTCAGAGAAGTCTTCTGCGTCTATGTCTTGGTTAACAAATACTAAGATAGACTGGATAAACTGGTCTAAACCGTCAATTTCATCAGATGTTACTCTATTTAATTGATTTAGTAAGTCCATTACGACTTCAATAATACCTAATCTTGACTTATTTAAGTAATATTCGAAGATAGGGATATCGCCTAAAGCGTGTTTTTTAACAAACTTAACAGTAAACGCTGCGTTTTCGAAATATTCTCTATCAAACTCGAAATATTTATTCTTTGTATAGATACTACCTTTAATCTTTTTGTCATTAATACCTACTGTGTAAGTACAAGCAAACAATTTTTCGTGAGGTAGATAACTAGAATAAACAATAAATGTATTTTTACTATCTAAGTTTTGAATAGTAAACGGAGTATCTCCAGTAGGAGTTGGAAGCACTATTCTATGTGCTATACCAGAAATATATAGGCTTTCTGCTAACTCTGTATCCTTAGGATATTTGTCATCGGCTAACATATAGCCATTTAATATGTTAATTTCTGGGTTAAATGCGTCTCCTCTAATAACATATTGAATAGGTTGTCCAAAAACATAACTTTTTTTGAACTCCGTAATAAAATACGCATTGTTTTCTACTACTATATTATTAATATTAGGTCTAATTTCTTTAGTTTTACCAATTATTGGTTGGTATCCCTTATAATATTTCTCTAAATAATCTATTTCACCCGCATTATCTAAATGTACTTGAAATACATCATTTAAAATCTTTGTGATTACTTGAGAAGTTAAGTCTTCTGGTTTGTAATCTGCATAAATTATTTTTCTACCAAATAGCCTTCTCTCTTGAGGGGCTATTGTATATACTGGTTTGCACTCACATATAGAGTTGCAACTGCAATTATTTTCTTCCATATATTCACCACATCCCTACTCCCCCTAAAAAGAAAAGAGGGAACATAACAATTACGGTTATGCTCCCGTGTAGCACAAGCAAACAAAAAGGGAAAAACTTGTTTGCTCAATTTACATCTAGCACAAACCGTAAAAATATTCTATTTTTAAAGTCAAATAAGATAATAAATATTTACCTTTTTTACTAAAATATCCTCTTAACAGCAGACGGTTTTGATAAAATACTCCTTCCTACTATAATTTCAGAGTTATACATCGCTGCTCCGTCTGGACCGTCATCAAACTTGTTAGGATAATCAAAGGAATATTTAGTGATGTTATCCATTAATCTACCAATATCCGTGTTAGGTTTAACGATAGACTTGTCTTTAAAGATAATATTTCGTTGAATACCGAATAAATTGTTCTTAATTCTGTCTTCTTTTTTCTTTGTAGAGTATAATTCAACAATTTTGCATAGATTTTCGTATCCAGCGTCCTTTAACTTGCCCTCAAGTAGTGGTTTTAACGATACATCAATGTTATTTTCGATAACTAAAGTCGTAATATTGTCATTTATTATCTTTAAAATGATTTCATCGTACAATTCTTCCATAGGTTTCTTTCTAAATATACTATCCCATAGATAATGTTTCCCACATCCGTCTGGTTTGCAGATAAACATATTCAAATTATCCTTACCTTTTCTAGTGGTATCCATAATAGCCATACAATAAGGCTCTAAATCACTAGGAGGCTCTATATAAGTTGTTAAGTTTTCCCACGCCATTTCTCGCCCAGTAGGTGCAATAGGACTTTGTTGATATACACAACTGAATAAGAAAGGGTCTGTTGTTTCCTTAATTTGCTCGGCTACATCTTGAGGGTATACTTCACTACAAGTAGTTTTACCTTCATTATCTAGTAAAGGAACACGGATAACTATAGTATCCTTGTTTCTCATAACATAAGGGTTATCAGTCTCCCTTAATTCGTCTACTTTATTTCTATCGTCAATAATTCTGTTTAATATATCTTCTGGTGTCCATTGAGTACCTATAAATAGAAACTTACATCTTTCTCCGTCACGTCTATTCCACCACTCTGTATTCCATTTATCGTAAATTAGTCTATGAGTTGACTCACTATTGGCTTCCTCTGCACCTTTAGTCATATCATCGAATATGATAGCAAAATTAGCACGTTCACCAGTAGTACTACCCATACGAGTTCTACTAATTAAGTTAGACTTAGGAACATTAGCGTTTTTTATTTTCCAGTCGCTCTCACGCTCTACATCAAAAGGCTTACTATTAAATAGTTTATATCTAGTAAATACATCACTAAAAGCAGTACTGCATAGATATCCTTTGATATTTCTAGAAAAACCTAATACTAACTCCTCAGAATACGATAAACGAATAATAGAGTTATCTATAGATAAACCAAATGCCCACGCACTCCATAAAGTTGCTATATAAGATTTGCCCATAGAAGGAGCGTAAGACGCAATAACATACTTAAGATTAGGGTTATAAGTTAATTCTTGTAAAGCGTCTACATAAGGTCTTAGAATATCACGTCTATTAGAATACACTTTACGAGGTTGTTCCCACTCCATATACTCAATAAATGACTCAAAGTCTCTACGAGCCGCAAAAGCATACGCCCTACGATAATATTCGAAGAAAGAACTCATTAAATCTACGCTACTTTTCTCTACTAGTTTATGTAATAAAGGAATAAGTCTATTCTTACATCCTAAACAAGCGTCTAATTCGCTATCTAAATACCACATCTCTAGTAGGTTTATAGCACTCTCACACCAAGTTAATTTATCTCGATTAGATAATTTCTTACTTCTTAAAGCCTCTAGCACATCATTAAAGGTAGTCTCCGCTTCAGTAAGAGGCTTTTTTATTTCTATATGGTCTCCTACCTTAATCATTTACTACTCCGTAGGGAACTTAATAACGATAGGTAAACCCTTAATATATTTTTCTTCTATTTCTTTATCTAATTCTTTCTTAACTTCTAAAGCACGGTCATTAGTTTCATATTTAGCAACTACTATACCCTCAGTAGTAATTAAAACGTTCTCTAATTCTTTATCTGCAAAATAATCACTAGATAAGTTTAATAAATTAGTTAATTTCTCAACAAACTTAGGCTTAGGTATTTCCTCGTCATTTAATACTCTCTTAATAGTATCTTTATAGTTATTACCGAAATGAGTAATTAAAGTATCAGTAGATACATTTTGTTCTTCCATAACTTCCTTTAATTTCTCACCAATTAATAAGTTAGGTTGTCTTTTACCAATACATAGACCTTTTGCAAACATAGTTTCGTTTCCGCTCTGACTAAAAATTAAAATATTATTCATAATTTCCTCCTAATTTCTCTTAATTTTTTTAAATAATCTTTAAACTCCTTCACTCCGTCAGAAGATAAAGGAGGCGATACATAATTAAATAAACTTCCTTCCTCTAGCCCTAATGCTACTTCCCATTTAGCAAGCACTTTACATCTAAAAGGATGATATCCATTAAGATAATTCGTAACATTAGCGTAGACAGTACGACTTTCCCCTAATTCTTTCTCTACTCTATTAATTTTCTTAACTAAATCGTTTTTATTAATCTTTTTCTTATCTAGATACAAGGCTAAATACTCTCTAACACTCATCATAAGGCTTCACCACACGAATAGTACGCTGCTTACAATTACGCATAACGATATATCCTTTATCTTGAAGTCTCATAACGATATTAAAAGCACTACAAGTAGGACTGTCTATCATTTCCCCTATTTCTTGATAAGTAGGACTATACCCTTTTTCCAAGATAAAATGCTCAATACAGTCTAGAGCAATTAATTGTTTTCTAGTTAATTTTTTAGTATTTTCTTTCATCACGTTCTCCTAAAACCCAGTATAAAGTAGCAATTTCATCCCTTTGAGGCACTTTCTTATCAAAAACATCGTGAATACGCTTCCTAATCTCCTCATCACTAGGACGATTATTAAATGTATGAGTTTCGTAATACTCTTTTAACTCCTTAAATAAACTAACCGTTTCCCATAAACAGCCCGTAGGAACAGTAGTAACATCACTACTTAATAACTTAACTCTCTTAATAGGCATTATTTATCACTCCTAACATATCTAGAATTACAAAAAAGATTTAAAGTATCTATCTCGATACGAGAACTGCGAGAAGCAATATAAGGGTTAAAGTAATAAGCATATTTATTACCACTAATACGCTGCTTCTTAATCACATCATATCTCTCTAGTTTCTGGAACTGTTTACGAATATTACTTAAAGACTTCCCCATAATCATAGATAGATTACGAGGAGTTACATATACATAATTTTCATAAGCAAGTAAGTTAGTAGTAAAACTTATATACCTTAATAAATACTTAACTATAGGGGCTATATCTAATACTTCTACTAAATATTCTATATTTAACTTTATAAATCTATATTTAGTCTTCTCAGTATCTTGTAAGTACTTCTTGCTCTTATACCGTAGTATCCTATCTCCTCTTTCTAAACTATGTATTACTTCTCCACTATCATTTACTATATATAATTGTTCTCCACTATCCATTTTTTGCATACCTTTTTTCTAGGAGGTATATCTATTTTTTGGTTATACCCCTAAAACCTCTCTACCCCTTGCTATATCTATCTAAAATATATGTTTTTTTAACTTTTTGTCCTAATCTTATCTATAATATCTACCTTTTCCTCTAAATTATACTTTCTACCCTTATCTAACTAGTATCATATACTTTACTATCAAATCACTATCAAATTGAGGTCTTTTTGTTTTTTTGGATAGAAGGAAGGGAGTAAAGATTTGGGGGGGTGTCTAGCGATATAAGGGTTAGGGTATTACAAAAACGGTCGTTTATGTAATAAAAAAGCACGTTAAAAACGCGTTAAAATTACTTTGACAAAGTTACTGTTTTATATTGATTATAGGAGACAAAAAACTACACAAAAAAATCGTTTGTTTTTGAGTTGATACACACACAAAGACTTTTGTTAAAAAACACCTAAAAAAAGACACAAAAAAAGACGTTAAAAAACGACATAAAAACACACCATAAAAACGTCACTTTTATAATAACAAACAATGTTATTTTTAACACGCTTTACACACAACACAAAAATAATGTTTGACTTTTGTGTTATTATGTAGTAATATTAAATTGATGGTGCTGATTATAGCGTTTTATAACTGGCGTTTTGGTTGATTATGAAAGGAAGTGAAAAAGTGAAAAAACGACGTTATAAAATACGATATGATAACATCGCGTTATTAGTTGCTATAATAACATTTATTATATTAATAATTGATGTTAAGAAAACTATGGACTTAATTTTATATAATCCTAGTAATAAGGGGCTAACGGTATTTATTAAGATAGCATTAGACATTTACATCATAATAAAAGCGGTATTTTATACAATAGAAAAAAAGACGCTTTAAGGACTAACAAAAAACGCTTTTTTTCAGTTACCATTATATCATAAAATTAGAAAAAAGAGAGAGAGATTTATTTATGTTAAAAAAAGAAGATTTAAAAGAATTAATTTATAAAGGTGCTTCACTTGATAAACAACTTAACAACATCGCTATTAATAGCGGTTATATGGTATCATTAATTGGATATGAAAGGACTTTTACACCAACGCAAATTGACGCGATTTACGACGCGATAATTGAATATCAAAAAAGAATATCAAACAATGAGTACATCGGTTTATGGTATAACGACGGGCTTGTATATGTAGATATTAGCAAGCGTTATACAAGCAAACAAAAAGCCGTTATAACTGGCGTTAAGAATAGACAATATACTATCTATGATTTAAAGAATAAAAAAGACATCGATTTAATGAAAACAACATACATTGTTTATCGATTTAATAAAGTGAATAAAGACATCCAATACATCAAAGAGTATTACAACATAAAAGACATCGTAAAAGACTACGGACTAAAAAACGATAGAAGCGTGCAACATTACATCTATAAAAGCATCGAAGACATCGAAGCAAACACCATAGAGTTTATCGACGATTTAGACAACACCGAAGACGTAGACATCACACTATTAAATGACAAGTATTTAATCATTAAAGACGCGATTTACTTGAGAGATTATTATGAATTACTAGAGGCGTAAAAAATACGCTTCTTTTTTTTGGTTAAATATACACCGCTAAAAAAAAGCCGTGTTAAGATGTTAACTGTCAACGCGATAACTAGACACACACGGAGAGACACAAAAAACGCGTTTTAACTAACGTTTTATATAAGATGTGTAATTATACCTTTGATGTATAAAACGCCGTTAAAATGGCTTAAAATAGCGTTAAAAACGATGTTATATGTTGATTTCAGTATATAACACCATTAATAACATTAAAATCACGTTATTAGACGCACAAAAACGCCGATTTAAGACACGTTATCCATTAATTAATAGATGTATTAATATGGATGTTAAAAACGGCTTAAAACTGGCTTAAAAACGCGACTAAAAAACGGGGCTTTTAAGACGCTAATTTATTGACATTTTAACTGGCCTTAAAATGGCGGTCACGTTTTGACGAGTTCTTTGACAATTTATATATAAGTAGACGCAAAAAAACTGTAGCGATTTCGCGGACACGCACACGTACACACACTACACACACGCGAAAGGACTAAAAGTTAATAGATGTAAATTATATCCTTAAAAATGAAAAAAGCAAAAAAAAGTTAAATATACACCGTTAAAAAAAACTAGGTATATGATGTTTACGAAAGCGAGGAAATGTATGTATTTTGAGTATACCGATTATTTGGTAGCACTTTACGACACACACAAGCACGGAAGCACTTATCACACTTTTAACACGCAAAAAGTAGCATTTGACTTTATGCAAAAACACACTAACGACATTGTGAAAGCAAAAATATGGAAATGTTTTTGGTATTGTGACGACGACGACGGATATGTAGACGACGAAAACGTCACAAAGACTAAAATATTTGACAATTATACTACTTATTTTAATAAAAATAAGTAAATTATACCCCCCTACTTTTTTCTATCAAAGAAAAAAGGGGGATAGGGATATTTGAGAGGAGATTATATTATGAATATGGAAGAAAAAATTATTTGTAGTGACTGTGGAGAAGAAATTACTGGAGAAGTATTTTACAACAATGACGGAGATACTATATGCGAGAAATGTAGAACATCTAATTATGGTATATGCGAGGACTGTGGGGAATTAATACCTAACGACGACTTAACATATATCGAAGATAGAGACTGTTATGTATGCGAGAATTGTTTGGATAACGGCGATTATTTTTGTTGCGAAGACTGTGGAGACTGGTATTCTACGGACGACGATTACGCGTACGTAGAGGGATACGGACAAGTATGCGGACATTGTATAGACAACGGGGGATACGGATGTTGTGGAGACTGTGGCAACTGGTATTGTGAAGACGATTTACATTACAACGAGGAAGACGGTTGCGATTATTGTAACAGTTGTTACCGCGACCACGAAGAAAGTCACGACCACGTGTACGGATACCACGAGTTTAAAAACTGGAAATTATTTAAAGGAAGCAACGAAGATTTACCACCTTATTACATCGGCAAAGAGATAGAGTTAGAGGCAAAAAGTTATACTAACACTCAAGAAGTATTAAACACTATGGATAAATACCTTAACGCGGTTGCTATGCGTGACGGTAGTTTATCAAACGGCGTGGAAATTGTAACACACCCCGAAAGTTGGAAATATTTACAAGAAAACAAAGAGAAGTATAAACAATTCTTTAAAAAAATTGAGGAGTTAAATTACGGAGATAACGGCGGTACTGGACTACATTTTCACGTAACACGACCTAGCGAGGACGTTATATCACGATTAATTGTTATCCTAGAAAGTTTTAAAGACGAGATTAAAAAATTGTCTAGACGTAACGGTAGTTTTAGTTGGTGCAAGTTTATCACGGATAACGGACGCGAGGAAATAGAAAACTTAAAATACAAAAGTACAAAGTACATCAAAGACGAGTACATCTATAAACGCGACGGGGATAGATATATGGTGCTTAACTTAACAAATACAAAGACAATAGAGTTTAGGTTTTTTAACGGTGCTAACAACTTTGAGGAGTTTTGGGGCGGTTTACAATTTATCCATAACTTAATGGACGTAGCACTAGACGACACAAGAGACATAAACACTATCACTTGGAAAGAATTAATTAAAGGCAAAGAGTTAGAAGCACAAGCAATAAAACAAAACGTGGCTAACATAGACAAACGCGTTAAAGATACTACTTCTATACTTGAAAAGATAGAGGAAGCACAAAAGCAAACAAAAGAAGACATCAAAAAGACACTTAAAAACTTCATTAAATATCTAACTAGGGAAATGGAAGACAAAAGACTAGAAGTTGTTAACAAAAGCGATGTAAACGCTATAGAGTTAAATATAAACAACTTTATGGAGACATTTTCTAACGATTTAAGATATTTACAAAGACTAACTAGCGTTTATCGTAACGTAGACAACGGCTCAATTAATGACACTAAATATAACATCAATTATATTAAAGACCATTACACACGCAATAAAACTGGATACGCTAGATACTTTAAACAAATAGAAAAAACAATAAAAGACTATGAAAGCGAGGTATTAAATTAATATGTGTATTATTATTGCAAAAGATAAAATAGGTAGATTACCAACGGAAGCGGAGTTACGAAATAGTTTTAACTATAATAGCGACGGAGCGGGCTTTATGTATGTAGACAACGGCAAAGTTGTTATTGATAAAGGATATATGACGGTAGAAAGTTTTATAAAACGATACAACACGTTATTAAATAAGTATAACAATTTTAACAATAAATCTCTAGTTATTCATTGTAGGATAGGTACAAGCGGAAAAAACAACAAAGGAAATACACACCCCTATCCTATCACGGATAACGTAAAGAAGTTACGTACAAAGCACTTAACAAGCGAAAAGATAGGTATAGCACACAACGGCATTATACACGGATACGGTACGGCTACGGGCATAAATGATACTCAAGAATATATTAGTAAATACTTGTATCCGCTATATAGACACTACAAAGACTTTTACAAAAATAGCGATATGATTTATCAAATGAAATTGGCGACTAACTCAAAGTTTGTTATTCTAGACACAACGGACACGTTATACTACGTAGGAGAGTTTACGGAAGACAAAGGCTTAAAGTTCAGTAATACATCATATAAGTACAGTTATTATACATCATATAACTACGGATACAGTAAATCATATAACAACGATTACAAATACGAGTATAAAAGCGATTATAAACACGATTACGACTGGGGAAGTTACAAGTACGATAACGACGAAGACGACGATTACGAGTTTTATAGCAAGTTAAATTATAAAGACGAGTACGACGATTACGACGACAACAAGTATGACAACATAACAAAGACCGAAGACGAGTTACACGAAAGCGATTATATGTGCGAGTTACCTAAAGACTGGAAAGTTGACTTATACGCAAACGGAAATATCCGCGATGTAGGAGATAACAAATACTGGTATAACTTCGATACTATGGAATTATACGAGTTAATAGGCGACGAGTTCAAGTTAATAACTGGCAACCCCGTTATCTATGACGAGAAAGGCGAAGAAGCAAACGTATAGACTGGGGGGGATACACCCCCCTACTCTATCACTATAAAGGAGATGTAAAAATATGTATAACATTTATGACGACGGATATTATATGCTAGGTAGATGTGACAAATTAAAACACTACATAAACACACTTATAAAAAATAACGACGGAGATATAGAGATGTGTAACGAGGTATTAAAAGACTTAACGGATAATTATGACAATGAAGATATCCTACTAATCAATTATGACTGTGGTATGGGATATTATATAGAAAAAGTATTCAAAGAGAGCGATGTGGTATTGTATGACTAATAGAGAGATTTTAGCGGAGTTAAAACGAAGTTACGAGTTTTTATACGACATCATAGAAAACGGCAACGAAGCCCACTGTAACGGGCAATTAAAAGCGGACAATATAAACCTACTAGAAGAAGCAAAAAGCAAGATAGAGGCGGTTTATAGAGGCTTCTATAAGACGTTAGATAAAAAAGAAGTAGCAGTAAACTATGACAAAGAGACTTATTACATAGACAACGAAGCAAGCGGAGATTATAAACTAACATATAACGACGATAACGATTACGACTATATACTTTGTGGGGATGTAGGATATTACTGGTATAATGACGAGGACTATTTAGACGAGGACTATTTGATAGACTGGGATAAGGACTTTGACAAAAATACTGAAGACGAGATTATAAAGGAAATTGAAGAAGTTAAAGAGCAATTAAGGTATTGTGACGAGAGAGACAAAGTATGTTGTACTTTTGGCGGAGACCAACAAAGATATGAGTTAGAAATAAAACTACAAAAATTAGAAGAAAGGTTAAACAAGTTTTAAATAGGAGATAATTATGTTTGAAGATACAAAGATTACTATTGATAAAATGAAAGATTTATTATACGCCGTACAAAACGAGTTTGATAACGAGTTAGATTACGACTTTGATTACAACGGACGCGAGATTACGGACGACGATATCAACTTAATGACATATTATTTAAAATGTTATGTTGATAAAGTTTACGCCGTTATGGACGACGAGTTAGAGGACTAGGGGGGAGAGGTATATATGGATACAAAAGTTTATACTGGATACGACGTTGAGTGTATGATTTACTTATCATTACAAATTATGAAGTATTTAGATTTAGAAAAACGTTGGCTATTAATTGATTTATACCAACAAGAAATAGTAAAGATTTACGAAGATTATAAAAAATATGACGATTTAGATGTATCATTATTAGATAGTATTAATAACTATATTGAAAAAAACGCGGATACATTACGAGCAAGAATTAATAAAGCGTTTGAGGGGATGTTTTAATGACGACTGAAGAAAATAGAAAACTATTATTAGATACTTATAAAGACCTACAAAAGAAAGGCAACTTATTTGTAGAAAGCCTATACATTTATGACTGTCTACGATTAAGTGGCTTCGAAGAAGCGGAAGCACTTGACTTGATAGATACATTAAGAAGTCTATATCTAAAAGACGAGAGTGGGGCTAGCATAGGACGATTAAGTGATAACCTATACAACTACGTTAAAGACAAAGAAATTGACATCAAAAATAAGACTTCTAGAGAAGTTTTAAGTGATATTGACTTTTGGATAGAAGACGACGAATACGAGGACTTTTAAGAGGGGGAGAGGGATACTCTCCTCCAGTAAATAGGAGGAATTATGGAAAGATTTGAAAACTTACAAGAAGAATTAATAAATGTAGTAAACAATTATTTAGTTGAAAATTATGATTACAATTACGCGGATGTAGGAGAAGACGAAATTGATATTCATTTAGACGATAACGACGAAAACATCATAAGCGTTGTTGTAGAAGTCGATTTTTAGAGAGGTAGGGAGACTATGGATAAGATATATATAATTAGATATGAAGATAATTGTAGCGGAGAAATAAGTAGCGGAATTATCAACGGTACTGGATACACAACTTTAGAAAAAGCAAGAGAAGTATTAGATTATTGCGTAGGAGACGATATAATCGAGTACGAAGAAAACAATAATTGTTATGTAAATGTAATAAAAAACGAAAACGAAGTAATAATAGAAATAGAAAATGATTATAACAAATATACGATAGAAGAATTAATAATTGAAAAATAAGAAAGGGAGGGAGGCTGTCTCCCTCCACTATAGAGGAGGAAATTATGAAACCGATAACAGTAAAACAATTATATGAATTATGTAAATTAGAAACACAAAAAGGAAATGGAGATAAAGTCATTATGATAAGTAATGACGACGAGGGGAACGGTTATCATTATTTATGGTATGATTTCAGTTCTCCATACGACTATGACGAGTGCGACGATATTATAGATATGAGCATAAGTGAAAATGTAGCAAGTAAAGATAACACAATTATATTAGGATAAGAGGCGATTATAATGATAAGAGATATTGAAAACAATTAGTTGATTTAGTAACGAAATTAAAGTTAATAGAAAGTAGTGAAACATTTGAAGAAGTTTACGAAAAACTAGGTGACGATAAAATTGTTGACGACATTAAAAGAACATTAGAAGAACACAAACAATCACAATATTATATGGAAGATATGGAGTTTTATTCAATGAGAGGTTTTTATTGTGATAAGTTTGAACGTGAAATAATGACTTTATTAAAAGGAAATATTTAAAGAGGGGGGGAGCGTAATGGCTAAAAAAACATATAAAGAAGAAGTAATAGAGATAGCAAAAGCATTTTGTAAAAAATACGATTACGAGTTTATCTTCGCTAACGAAGATAAGTTTGGTTTTCAAACAAAAGACGGAAGCCTTTGGACTATGAATTACTTTGAATTAGAGGATATATTAAAAAATAAAAAATAAAAATGGAGGGAGGCTTCCTCCCTACTCTATTGATAAGGAGATGTTGAATTATGAAAAGAGTGTTTGGAATAGATGTTAAAAAAGAAGATAAAGAATATTACGATAGTTTATTAAGTGATATTAAAAACGGACGTGAGGACGATTTCATTAATATAGGGAGTTGCGAAGTCAATGGGGTTACTTTATGGGTTGACCTATGTAGTGGCGGAGATAACTACTATATGCAATTTGTGATTACCGATAGTAAGGCTAGGACTTTATATAGTGATGTAATGGACGACTGGGAAGAATTACATATAGCAGATAATAATGACGAATATATCTTACATTTTAGTTTTACAAATTATTAAATGAAAGGGAGTGGGAGTATATGACTTTAATATCAAAAAAAGATTTAGACCTTATGATAGAAGTTGAAGACCTATTACACGATAAACTAGAAAAGACTAACGGAAAGAAAGAAACGTATAAAGGAGCAACTTATATCCGTTTTGACGAGAACGATAAAGAGTATGAAGTATGGCTTCAGTACTGGAATATGATAGAAAGATTTTTAAACGATAGACAAAAAGCAAAAGAAAGAAGTAAAAAGAGGGAGGGAGACCTCCCCTAGATTAAATCGGCGTGGATAACTGGCTTACTTTTCAGTTGCCGATTTAAAATAGAGCGTTCTAGTGCATAAAAATATAACAAAAATGTTGCATTTTATTACAAAAAGATTTATAATAACAAAGAAAAGGAGATTAATATGAATAGAAAAGACATTATAAAAATTGCAAAAGTAGATAACGTTAGAATACAAAACACACACGACGGAAGATTATTCCCACTACAAAGTGTTTTGGAAATAGAAACAAGGGAGGGAGAGAGACATATAATTGATTTGATAGCCGACCGCGACATCACATATATTGATTATTATGTAGTAGTTCAAACCCCTAAAACAAAAGAAAGAATATTGTTCAAAGAGTTCGAGGGATAAGATATGAATTATTGTTATTTAAGAATATCAACTGAGAAGCAAGAATTAGATAGACAAGAACAGTTATTCAAGGATAGAGGCTTCATTGACGGAGTTAATAGTAAGTTCTATAGAGAAGTTTATACTGGTACTAAAGTTAATAGACCTATCTTTACGGAGATGTTAGAAGAAATGAGGGAGGGTGATACCCTAGTTGTTGAGTCATTATCTAGACTTTCACGTGGAGGGGTTATCCGTACATTAGATTTAATTACCGATTTAGTAGAAAATAGAAAGATAAACATTACGATATTTAAGGAAGGTTTTAATCTAGTGGCGGGGGAGAAGCCTAACTCTACTACTTCCCTACTCTTAGGTATATTTTCCGTATTAGGACAATTTGAACGTGACCTATTAAGTGAACGTACTAAAGAAGGACTACACGCGTTAAAAGAGAAAGGTACAATAATGGGTAGACCAGTAATGGATAAGTCGGGAGAAGATAACTTTATACGTGTTCTAAAATTTATGGCGGAAACTAATACTGGGTTACTACGTGCTTGTGAATACTGTGACGTTCCTAGTTCTAGTTGCTACAACTGGATAAAGAAGATGTATACTAAATATGACTCTAAAGATTACAAAATCTTATTAGAAAAAATATTAGAAGACAAACAAAAAGAAGATAATTAGTATCTTCTTTTTTGAGTTGAATTAGAGAGTGAGGGAGAGAGAGGAAAATTATCCCTTAATATCTAATTCTTTTATTCGCATAGAGTGTTTACTCTTGTTATTGGTATCCACGACTGTAGCGTTAGGAAAGCCCCCCGAGGGTACACCCACTCTTATACGCTCTCCGTCTTGTAACCTTTCAGTAGTTTTGTAATAATATACTTTATCTTGCGTGTTTTTAGATTTTGTATCTATAGTTACGCCTACTATTCTAGTATTATTTTTCTTCATAATTAGCCTCTATAATATTTTCTTTCTTTAAAGTTTCTAGTTTTGCTCTGATGTCGTCTATATTCTCTACTTTCTTATGCTCTACAGTAATTGGAGCAACTTGTTCAGTTTTACCCATTGATTTTTGTAGATAAATACTGGATATTTCTTTCAATTCTCCAGTAAGAGAGCCAGTAGCCAGTACGCCTAGTAGATACGAGTGGATATACTCCATTGTATCTTTTCTTTCAATATCAACTAAATAATTGTTGTAAGTTGCTCTACTTATCCCCATAAAAGCCGTAAATGACTCAATAGTGGGGGGGAAGGGCTTTACATCTTTTATCTTATTTATCATTTCTAGGTATAAATCAAAGCCTATTCTTAATTCTTGAGGGGTATAGGATACACTCCCCGCATAAAAATTATCTAGCGTACTTGCTTTTGCTATCATAGACATTCTTTGAATATTGTTAGTGTTTTCATTGACCTTAATTTTATTAATGATAAGGTCAGTTAATTCTTTGACTTTTTCTTGGAGGGAGGGTAGTAGGAGGTCTTTAGCCTCTTTTTTTATCTTCTCTATTTCCCTTTGCTTCGAAACTTCTTTTTTGTCTTCGTTATTACGCTTGTTAGCAAATCTTTTATTTATTGTTTCTTCACTTTGTTTTTTCATTAATACCTCCTAGTCATAAAGAAGACATAATCATCGTCTTTATATAAGCCGTAGGGGTCTTTTTCCATTTCCTTCCAATTTTCGTCTAGTTTTTCCTTTTCTCTTGGACTACCAGTTTGAAAATCACTAAACTCCCACACATCTTTTTCTAACATCTTGTAATACATCCTTTCGCTACATCTACACTTTTTATAAAATAGCCACACGATATAGTCATCAAAAAAAGAAAAAGTTTTATTATACTTCCTATTTACGAAATTGATAAACTTTGTATCATATTTGCTTATATATCCCATTTTTACCTCTAAATAAGGAGCAGTTAGGGAGGGGGTGGTCTCCCTAACATCTCCAATATAATATAATAGTCTCTATTATTTCACTATCATTTAATTAGTTTTTTAAGATTACTATAATATCTCCATACACTTGACTCGCTATATGGCTTAATATTATTGTAATAATTCTCGTTAACGACTTCTTCTACTGCTTTACTTGCCGTTTTGCCGTTAATAAGTTTAGAGTATAGTTTTCTATACGTTTCATTGTTAGAAATCTGTTCTAGGACGCTTTTATGTACTTTAAGAGCGTCTTTTTTATACTCTATTTCCCGTTCTAATAGTTTTTTGAGAGGGAGGGTATCTGCCCTATCTACTAATTTAGTTAGAACATCTATCTCCATATCAATACTATTCATATACTCCTTATCCATAATTACACCTTTATACTTTGCTGCAAGTTGATAATTTTATCTAGAGTATCCGTATCCATTGTTTCATCATCAATACACACATAGGTATTGTCTAGGACTTGTTGAATATTTACATCTAAATTATTTAAGTAGCGGTATAATTCCCACACAATAGGAACTCTTTTAGTTAGTCCTTCGTCTTGCATTTTCTTAACCGCTTTTACACCTTCCATAAAGGTATAATAATCAACAACTTTATACGCAAATGGCTCTCCCCAGTTTTGATGTTGTTCGTTCTTAGCGTCACTCGTACCAAACAACGTGTTTTTAGTACATTTAAAGCCCGTTATCGTACGAATTGCAGCCTCAGAGTAATATACATCTCCGAACATAAAACACACTTTATCACGAGGTTTAAAATAGGGATAAAAAGCGTCTAGCCAATATCCTTCTTGTATACCGTCCTTAACTTTATATGTATTTATATGTTCTAGTCTAGGGATACCCTCTCTATCAAATCTTTTGTCATTACTGGAGATGTATATTTTATCAATTCCTTGTTCTCTCAAAAGGCGTATTGTTCTATCAACTAATGTTTCGCCATTTATAATAGTTAATTGCTTAGGGATTTCAAAATCTTTATAATCACCACCACACATAATTACATAAATCATTATTTCCTCCTATAATCGTCTCCTTCATCTCCCTTTACAAACTCAATAAACTTAATAATCAACGTTATAATTAAATATATCGTTACTAAAGCAAGTACTACACCAACAAAAACTTTCCATATTATTAATAAAATATCAGTCATTTTCGTTCTCCTTTATTGGTATTCTGTATTCAATTTCCGCCCCACAATTATTACAATGGCATATTTGAACTATGCCTTCTCCCTCGTATCCGAAGTCTTCAAAATCATAATCGCACTCCCATACGACAGAGTTTTCTAAACAATGAAAACATTGATACATAAATAATTATTTTTCTCCTTTTAATTTTTTTATTCTAATTCCTAATAATTTCAATATAAATCTTTGCATACAATTCATTTCCGTACAATTTATGTAAATATCCATACCCTCAAAATCTATTCGTACTCGATATGGAGGTATAAGTACTCTGTTTATATCTTTATTTTTCTTCGTTGTTAACTTCAACTATACTCACCTCTTAATCTAAATCGCAAATAGTTGTGTTCTCTAACTCTTGTAAACCTAATTCGTATTCATATTCTTTCAACAATGCTTTAAGTTCTTTGTTATTATCATTTAATTGTTTTATTCTTTTGTTTTTTGTCTCTATCATTTTATTTAAATGTTTTATTTGTTCTTGTAAATCTTTCTTTTCAGCAAATAAACAATGCACTTCGTCTTTGTAATAATCTATATCATAATTCATTTCTTTTCTCCATTAATTCCTCTATAGTAAAGTCTTTTAATTCATAGACTTTATACGTCTTACCTCTATATTTTATTCCGTCTATTCTATGATTTCGTAATAGAGATAAAAAGCAATTTAGATTATTGCGACTATATTTAGGTTTTTGCTCTTGAATTAATTTTAATAATTCATCCTTACTATACCAACCTAAAACTCTATCTTCATCATCATCGTCATACAGTCCGTAAATCATTTTCATCACCTAATATCTCTACGAAATCTTTGCTTGTGTAAACTCTGTTTTGATATTCACTTTCTAATTGCTTACAAGTTTTATGTATTTTGCTTAGCAACATTTTTCTATTTTCTGCATTAATTAGTTTGTTAATATTGTCTTTGTATACTTTAGCAATTTCCATATCCTTCTTAACTTTTCTTCTTTTTTCTCTTACTCGTTTTATTTCTTTTATCAAATGACAAGACTGTGCTGCATTTATATTATTGTTTTCTATGTAATGAAGCAAATCACTTATCCTCTGGTCTTCATTAGATAGAGCTTCA
>JAGCCQ010000042.1 GCA_017651565.1 Bacilli bacterium
ACTTAATAGACACTCCTGGGCATGTCGACTTTACTTATGAAGTATCTAGAAGCTTAGCTGCTTGTGAAGGCGCTATTTTAGTAGTAGATGCTACTCCAGGAGTAGAAGCACAAACTTTAGCTAATGTTTATTTAGCGGTTGATAACGATTTAGATATTCTTCCTGTTATCAATAAAATTGATTTACCAAGTGCTTCTCCAGAAATGGTTAAAAAAGAAATTGAAGATAGAATTGGAATTGATTGTTCGGAAGCAGTGGAAGTTTCTGCTAAAACGGGCTTACACATTCATGAACTTTTAGAAGCAATCGTTCATATGATTCCTGCTCCAACAGGAGATGCTAATAATCCTTTAGAAGCATTAATTTTTGATTCATACTATGACCCTTATCGTGGTGTTATTATTCTTTTTAGAATAAAAGAAGGTACTATTCGTGCAGGCGATAAGATTCGTCTTATGCAAGCAGGAAAAGAATACCAAGTTATTGAATGTGGTATTAGAACACCAAACGAACTTAAAACTGAATACTTAACTGCTGGCCAAGTCGGTTGGTTAGCTGCTCAAATTAAAGATATCAAAGATATCCATCCTGGTGACACAGTAACTTTAGTAGATAATCCGGCAAGCAAACCTTTACCTGGTTACAAAGTAATGAACCCAATGGTTTACTGTGGCCTTTATCCTGTTGATAGTGACGATTACCAAGACTTAAAAGATGCATTAGAAAAGCTTTGCTTAAACGATGCTTCCTTGCAATTCATTCCTGAAACTTCTCAAGCTTTAGGATTTGGCTTTAGATGTGGATTCTTAGGTCTTTTGCATATGGACATAGTCCAAGAAAGACTTGAAAGAGAATATAACCTTGATTTAATTCTTACTGCTCCAAGTGTTATCTATAAGATATTTATGACTGATGGAAGCATGATTCTTTTAGATAACCCAAGTAAGTTACCTGATACAAGTAAGATTGACCATATTGAAGAGCCTTATGTACGTGCAAATGTCATGTCACCTAAGGAATATGTAGGCCCAATTATGCAACTTTGCCAAGATAAGCGCGGCATCTACAAAGATCTTCAATATTTTGACGATACAAGAATGATTCTTACATATGAATTACCATTAAGCGAAATTGTTTACAATTTCTTTGATAAATTAAAGAGTTACACAAAAGGATACGCTTCTTTTGATTATGAGTTCTCAGATTATCAAAAAGGCGACTTATGTAAGCTCGATATTTTATTAAACGGACAAGTAGTTGATGCTCTTTCTTCTATTATTTATAGACCAGATGGTTATCATCGTGGATTAGGTATTATTAGAAAGATTAAAGAAGTCATTCCTAGACAACAATTTGAAATTCCAATTCAAGCAGGAATTGGTGGAAAAATCGTTGCTAGATGTGATGTTAAAGCAGTTAGAAAAGACGTCTTAGCGAAGTGCTATGGTGGTGATATTTCCCGTAAGAAAAAGTTGTTAGAAAAACAAAAAGAGGGAAAGAAGAGAATGAAGAAAATCGGCTCTGTAGAAGTCCCACAAGAAGCTTTCATGTCAATTTTATCCATTGATGACGACGCTAATTAGTAATTTTTTAGTAGTTTTATTAATATATTGTTGTATATACATTTTCTCTCCATTATAATTTGGGTATAGAGTTAATTATGGCAAGCAATGAATTAGGAATTCGTTTTACTGAAGCTAAATATGCAACTAAAAGTGAAGTTATCAAGGATTTAAGAATCCAAGCTATCGATTCTTTTTGGAGCAACATTTTAGCATACCGTTCTCAGTTCAATAGATACTTAAATCTTAAGACTATTGATAGAGGACTTATTTCCTTATGCTGCTGTTCTTCAATCAACGCTTTAATGAATAACGTTGAGAATAAGATTCTCTGTTTGAACAGAGAATTCATTAGAATCTATTCAGATGCTAATGCAATGAAGAATGTAACAAATACTATTTTTAATAGAATTGCTACTTCTAATGACTTATCTAACTATGTGGAACTTTTAGCATATGCTTATAGCTCATATAACTCAGTTAATGGTGAAGATTACTTAGCTGAACTTTTCTCTAAATTAACTAAGATTACAGAAATCACTCATTTCTATAGAACCGATGATTCTGTAACTAAAGAGAAAACTGCATTAATAGATAGAATATATAAATGCGCTCCATCTAAGTTAATTGAACCTATGATGGAAGACTTATTCGTTTTCGCAAACGATATGTCTTTATCAGCAATTGCTAAATTCGCTTTAATTTATTTCTATATGGTTTATGTAAGACCATTTGATTCAAATTCTAAAGAATTAGCAATGATTTATGCTAAGAGCGTTTTAGCAAAAGATGCATTAGGTGAACTTGCAATTCTTCTTCCTTTTGAGGAAATTTTATTTGATGATGCAATGTTAGAATCATATATCTTAGAAACTCAAAAGTCATTAGACTTTACTTACTTTGTTAAGTATTTCTTAGAGCAAGCAATTCCTGTTATCGAAAATATGATTAATACTTTCAAAAACATGACTTGCACACCAACACCCGCAACATCATTTGAATCGGTTCAACCTGTATTTGTTGCTAAAGCAAGCGTTAGTATTTCTGAAAAGGAATCTGCAACAGTCTTAAATAAGATTGAAACAGAATTAATTGAAAGAGATCCAAATTTAAAAAGAAAAGAAGCTCATTTCTATTCTAGACATCGCGAAATCGGTAAGAGTTATTCAATTGCTGATTATAAGAGATTCAGTAGATGTGTTTATGAGACCGCAAGAACTTCTATGGATCATTTAGCCCAATTAGGCTATTACAAGAAGATTCAAATCAAAAACAAATTCGTTTATGAAACAGTAGAGAGGTAAAAATATATGCCAACAAGTTTATTAACATTTATCATTATTATTTCCATCGCAGCAGTTATTGCTATTGTTGCTTTCGTTATCTATAGAATTCTTATGCCAAAGCTTAAAGAAGAAAAACCTTCTGATGAAGATATCTTAAACGAAGAAATGACAAGAATTCTTCAACCAATCGATGATCCTGAAACCGCTAAAGAAGTTAGCGAATATAAGAATGAAGAGGATGAATAAAGTTAAATCTTTATACGTCCATATTCCTTTTTGTGATTCAATCTGCGATTATTGCGATTTCACAAAACTTTTGTACAACGATAAATTTGCAAAAGAATATTTAGAAAACTTAAAAAGAGAGTTGGATGATTACTCTCCTTTTTTTGTCGAAACAATCTATATAGGTGGAGGCACTCCAACGAGCCTACCTTATGACTATCTTGCTGAACTTCTTAAAATGCTTTCCAAATATTCTAGTAACGTAAAGGAATATACAGTAGAAGCTAATCCTGAGAATTTAAATCCTGAAAAATTGAGTTTATTAAAAGAATACGGAGTTAATCGTATTTCAATCGGGGTTCAAACAACCAACGATGAAATTTCTAAAAAGATAAATAGAGGACACACTTTTGAAGAGGTAAAACAAGCAATCAAAAATGCTCGTGAGATTGGCTTTTCAAACATAAATATCGACTTGATTATTGGACTACCAAATGTCACAAAAAGTATGTTTGAAAAGGACCTAGAGAACATTGTTTCTCTTGGTGTTAATCACATTTCTTGTTACTCATTAACAGTTCATCCGAACACAGTTTTTTATAGAAAAAATATTGAAGAACCAACCCCAGAATTCGCTAGAGAATTATATGATTTTGCGCATGAATTTTTAGCTAAAAAAGGCTTCGTTCATTACGAGATTTCTAACTGGGCAAAAGAAGGAAAAATGTCTCTTCACAATTTAACCTACTGGAATAACGAAAACTATTATGGAATTGGTCTAGGAGCATCAGGATATTTAGGCTCAAAAAGATATAAAAATTTCATTAATATTCAGAAGTATGGAAAAGTGGGGTTTATCGAGGAAACTGAAGAAGTAGAAAATAAAGATTTAAGAACATATCAGCTACTTACAAATTTAAGAACAATTTTCGGACTTGATTTAGAAAAGTTCAAAAATTTGTTCAATGAGGACCTATTAGTTACTAAGAAAAATGAGGTTTACGAATTAATTAAAGAAAAATTAATAGTGGTAGAGAATAACAAACTAAAATCAACGTATGAAGGCATGATGGTTTTGGATCAAATTCTTCTAAAATTAATATAAATCCTTATTAATATATAGAGCCCAGTGATGGGCTTTTTGTTTGTTTAATACAATTAAATATAGATTTTTAGCAGATATATGTTGACAGTGCTAACAATTATAGTAAAATGTATTTAGCACTTGAGGATTTAAAGTGCCAAAAGTAAGGAGGTCATATTTATATGTCATTAAACAGAAGCGACGCAATTTTAAAATATATCGTTGAATATTTCATTAAAAAAGCTGAACCAGTTGGTAGCCAAACCTTGATTGATGAATATAAATTGCCTTATAGTTCAGCAACAATCAGAAATGAAATGTTTGCTCTTGAAAAAATGGGTTTAATCGAAAAAACGCATTCATCTTCAGGAAGAGTTCCAAGCGCAAAGGGTTATAGATACTACTGCGAAAAACTTAGAGATGGAAAAGTTACTGATGAATTCAAGAATCAAATCCAAGCTGTTCTTGAAGAAAAAACTAAATCAGTTGACGAAATCATCAAAACAAGTTGTGAAATGTTATCTCATATGACAAACCTTGTAACAGTTGTTATGGGACCTGATGAGAAAGAAGAAAAATTAGCAAATGTTCAAATGATTCAAATCTCTGATAACTCAATCACAGCAATCTTTGTTACTGATAAAGGTTACGTTGAAAATAAAACATTTATCGTTCCTGATAACATCAATGCAAAAGAAATTGTTGATTGCGTTAACTTACTGAACGACAGATTAAAAGGCACTCCAATTATCGACTTAGTCGATAAGATGGAAGCACTTAAGCCAATCCTTAGTGAATATGTAATCTCGCATGATGTCATTTATAAAGCAATGCTCGAAGCATTTGTAAGATTCGCAAGTGATAGACTTTCCCTCTATGGTAGAGAAGAATTATTCAATCATGAAGAATACAAAAATGACGTTGAAAAATTAGAAAGAATCTTCAAACTTCTTGGGAATAACGAAGTTCTTAAGACAGTCGGAAATGAAGCTAAAAATGATGATAAAGGTAAGATATTGAAAATTGGCGATATCGAGGGAAACCCAGATGTCTCAGTTATCTCTGCTAAAGTTGATATGGGTAATGAAGGCGAAACTTCTATTTCTCTTCTCGGACCTACAAGAATTGACTATGATCAAGCAATATCTGCACTTGAATATATTGCGAAAGCATTAAGTGACTATTTCAATGGTCAAAATAAAGGAGGAAAGTCAGATGCCTAATAAAGACAAAGATAAAAAGGTAGAGGCTGAAAATAAAGAGGAAGAAAAAGAAGGAAAATCGCTCGTAGAGGAGTTAGAAGAACAGCTTAAAAAAGCAAATGAAGAAATTGATAAATGGAAAAATTCCTACTATCTAGCATATGCTGACATGAAGAATTTAAGAAATTCTTTAGAGAAAGAACAAGCAGAAGTTAGAAAGTATCGTGGAATTGGATTCATTGAAGAATTGCTTCCAGTTCTTGATAGCTTCCACGTAGTGTTATCAAATGAACCAACAGATCCAAACTTAAAGAATTATTTAACGGGTTTCAAGTTCATCTATCAAAACATGTTGAGAGTATTCGAAGCTGAAGGAGTTACCGAAATAGCTCCAGCAGTAGGAGATAAGTTCAACGAAGGAACAATGAACGCAGTTGATACTGTTGAAGAAGAACCTGCAGGCATTGTTAAAAAAGTCAACGCGAATGGTTATAAACTTCATGATCGTTTAATTAGACCGGCTCAAGTTACAGTAAGCGTTGCAAAACAAGCTAAGGAAGACGATGTTCCTGAAGCTGAAATTAAAGAAGACCACAATGAAAAATCTGATGCATAGCTTTTAGAAAGGAAATAAATAATTATGGCAAAAGAAATTATCTTAGGTATCGACTTAGGTACTACAAACTCAGTTGTTAGCTATATCCAAGCTGACGGCACTGTCAAAGTTATCCCAAACCCAGAAGGAACAAATACAACTC
>JAGCCQ010000043.1 GCA_017651565.1 Bacilli bacterium
GAATGTATCGATTATAATCAAACCATTGGTTGCTAATTATTTCAACTAAAAAGAGCACGTTCAAAAATGAACTGTTTTCGTTATGCTTATATAAAAATTATTGACTTTCTAATAGTTAAATCCCCCTAATGTATTGTTAATCACATTGAACTATAAGAAAGCTATTACTTACTTTCCCTGTAATCTTTTCTTCTCTTTTATATTTTAATTCTATTTGAATGTTTCGTTAAATAACTCTGGATCATCAGTCATGATACAGTCGCAACCTAATTCATTAAGCATTTTCATATCTTCTGCATCATTAATTGTCCAATATTGAACTGCAATATTTCTTCTATGTGCACGTTTTACGTATGTTTTCTTAGCTAAGTTAAGATTTATAAAACTAACTGGACGAGACATTGGGATTTGTAAGCAGACAAAGTCTGCATCATTATTAAAGATGTTAACACCAAACATTTGAGTAACAACAAATCCAGTAGCATCACCAGTAGAAGCACCCCTAAGGATTGTTGGGTGATTTTCTTTTAAATCTTTGGAAATTTCATCATGGAATGTACCAACTACTACTTTATCTTTGTAGTTAGGGAACTTATTAGTAAGAAGTTCATCTAATAAAGTAGCGGCTTTAAAGCCTAATTCACCACCGTTTTTAATTTCAACAATGAACATTAAATCTGGATTAGTTGTGTAGAATTGTTCAAATAACTTATCTACTTCTAAGATTTGTAAATCATTATCTTTTAATACTTGTTTTCTATCTGCTTGGTCCTTAGTAACTAAATCTTTATAAGGATAGTTACCTTGTTTATCTTTAAAATTGTAACCAAAATTGAAATTTTCTAATTCATCTAATGTATAGTCAGAGATAAGGTGTGAATCTTTTGAATCATCAAATAAAGCAACATCACTCATTCTATCGATATCTTTATCATGAGAATAAACAAGATGCTCATCTTTGGTCATCCAGATATCACTTTCAACAATATCAATATTAAATTCATTAACAGCAGCTTTATATGCTTTTAATGTATTTTCAGGATTAGCAAGTGAACCACCTCTATGAGCAGCTAACATTGGTTTGGTGCTACCTTCTTTTCTAAGAAACAAGTTATTCTCTGTTACTTTCTTTGGAGGAATGATGTTACAAACACCAATAAATCCACCGACTAAAACAACAACACTTCCTATTATAATAAGTGCTCTTTTTAAACCTTTTTTCATTTAATCATGCTCCAATCATTCCCGCTTATTATATACAAAAATTGAAAGGTATGCTTAAAAAAAATAAATGCTATTAATAATCTATGCATCTGAGATGCGTAATTATTCCTTATTTTCTACTATAGAACAATCAACAACTGTTATTTCTTGAGTTGTTCCAGCGACTACACTAGATTCAATAAAGAAGTCACTTAATGGTTTCCAATAAGTTTTGCCTCTTCCATCTGGTTCAGGCATTCCAGCATTATATGTATCTTTAAAATAGTCAATACTATATGCCTTTGTGCCATCACTTATATCAAAATCTAATAATAGGTTCTTATTGTTGCTTACTTTAATGATGTATGGAATCAAACCATCATTCTTCCTAGAAATTCCAAATCCTGACATGAAGGTATACATTTTAGCTTCCATGTAAGAAGTAATTAAGAATTCTGTAACTTTATCTGTAGAAATAGAGCAAGTTCCATCTTTTCTAATTACACCAGTAAATGGGTAAATCGCCATTGGGGTTTCAAGCTTATCTACGTGATCAAAAATCCAATACTTTAATTCTCCATTAGTTCCTTGAGCCATCTTATAAAAAACGTCATTACACTCAAACTTAATTGCTACATTTTTAAATTCAAGTTCGCCATTAATGTTTTCTTGATCAACTTTAAATATCTCACCTTCAAAATCATAAGACACTTTGAACTTGAATTTACCCATTTTCGCCATAGGGAAACCGGCATCTGTGGCATTTTTCCCGCATTCATAATTGCCTTCTCTAGTTTCCTCTGTATGTCCTGAGATAACATAATCACTGCCGCACCTTACTTCTACGTAACCATCTGCGTATTCTCCAAAAATGTCATCTACATAGAATTGGACTTTAATACAATCTTTTCCTTTATCTAGTGCAGTAGCTTCAAATGTAGTTCTCCCATCAATGCCAGTAATAATTTCATCTGATTCGACGCTGAAATGTTTTAACTTCCAAGGAAGAGTTAAATGATAATTAGGCAAATCAAAATCAGGGAATAACTTATTATTAGGATTTGGATAATGAGTATGAACAGAAACAATAGACTTCTCTCCAGGCCCTACTGATACAGGTAATGCGGTTACTTCTATTTTCGGTTTAATCATTTTGTACTCAATAGAAATATTAATGTTAATAATATCTTGACTTTCTTCTTTCTTTTCTTTCTTTTTTATATATTTCATCCAGTCAAAATGTTCACCAGCGACATAAGCCAATCCCATTTTATTGCCAATCATATTCATCTCACCAACTAACTCAACAAGTTGATTAGGATCGCCTTCTTTACCTCTTAAGTGATACATGCCATTGATAAATAAACCACATGCATAGTAGTAAACACCACCGTATTCGGTGTAATATTCAAGAACATGTTTTTCATCAATAAGATATCTTTTATACTCATTGGTAATCCAACTATCTGATTTATTGTGTTCGAAAGCGTAATAGACCAATTTGATATATTTATCTAACATTTCTTGTGTTACATCTATACATCCATATTTTGAAAAGTGATCAACGCTAAAAGTAGCCTTACCATTATTTACTGGAGCAGTTCCTATGAAATACCATGTATCGCTTTCTTCGTCCAAGCAGAAAACAGATAGTTCTTTTTTTCCTTTACTATCTACTTTTATACTTACTTCTACCGGTTTATCAAAAGTTGTACCACTAGGTCCAAATTCAATACCTCCAACAAAATTTGAAGTTATTTTGTTTGATAATTGTTTAGGTTCTTTAACATATTGAGCAACGATGTTAGCTTCATTACTAAGTGCGCCTTCCGGAATGTTAACTGAAAGATTTTTATCTTCTAAACTACCGCCTTTGATACCAATCTTCTTTTGGATAGGAGCGAACACTATAGGTTCATCTACTTTAGAAACAAAGTCTTTATTAGGCTCACTTCTATGCATATCTTCATTACTATATGAACCAATTACATCATCATCTGGAGAAGAAGAATCATCTTCGCTACCATCTTGATTAAAATTCATTCCAAAAAGTTTAGCAAAATCAGGTTGTTGGTTCATGCTGTTATTAGCATCTATTTCTTCATTATTATCTATACTTTCTTCAACCTTTTTGGTTTCAATTTTCTTACTAGTTGTTGCTTTCTTATTATTAATTCCTAACAATTTACGAAAAAAAGCGAAAATAGCTCTAATAATGGCTCTCATTATATTTGACCCCCTTTAGCAACTAAATAAATAATATATCAAGTAAAGTCGTTTTAATATTAAAAAGATTAACCTTATAAATCTTTGGTTAATCTCTCTTGTATTTTTTAATCCGCTAATCTTTTTATGAAAAAGTATTCGGCAAATCCATCAATTTTATTCTCATAGCTACCCACTATTCATAGCCCATAGCTTTATAAAATTCTTTACCTTGCCAATCAAATGTATCAAGTCGAATCATGTTTGCACCTAGTTTATGCGCTTTCTTTTCCATTTCTTGAATTAATCTAGTTCCATATCCTTTACGACGATATGCTTCATCTACAAATAAAGTAGAAACATAAAGTATTTTAAAAGCGGTCATCTCTGCATCTAATCCAGCGATGATTTTTCCATCTTCTTCAATGCCTATATGGATTTCTCCTTCTAATCTATAAGTAATATGCTTTTCATCATATTCTTCAAGTCTACTCTCGATATCTTCTAATTGTTTTCTATTTAAATTAACTACTTTCATACTTTGGCCCCTTAGTTTTTAAGATGTTTTATTATATTTTTCCAATAATATTAAGTTCTGTCAAAAAAAGAGAAGGTAATTTCAATTACCCTCTCTAATTCAATTAACTATCTATTAATAACCAAATGAGCTATTGAATGCTCTCCAGTTACTGAAATTAGTTTGTGCTGCTGTGTAGTATGTGCCTTTATAGCAGTTAGCATTAACAGCATAGAACATTGTTAAGCCATATGAATTACCAGCACCTTTACCACATGAACTGTATTCAACTAAGTTATTGAATGCACTTAATACTGCATTTGTATAAGTTGAGCCAGGATTGAATGTGGAGTTAGCTGCTAATTTGTTAACAAAGTCTTTTGCATCAAATACACCAAAATATGTGTAATCACTATCAGCGTAGTGTTTAACTGATGTAACTAGGTTTCTAAATGATGATTTGTTGCCTGAAGTAACTTTATTACTTAATGCACTTGCCATATTTTCCCATGCAGTTTTGTATGCAGGCATATTTGCAAGATTTAAGTAAGATAATGTTTGATCGTTACTTGTTGAATTAACGCCACCATTATCAGCAATGAATCCATCAACAACTGCTTTAAGGATAGTTGTTGTTGGTCTCTTTGCATATAAGTCATCAACCCAAGTATCATAATCCCAACCATAGCCAGCTTCTGATTCTTCAGAACCAATCATGTAGTTGAAGTAATTACTATTGAATTCAGCAACATCTTGAACTTGCATTAAGCAAGCATCATAGCCGATGAATTCTAACTTACCAGATTGATTTGTGTTATTAAATGCACCTGCTAATGCTGCATTAACTTCACTATTTAATAAGCAATCGTCACTATAGTTTTCATCATAACAGACACCTCTCATAGCGCCACCATGGTTCCATAAGACAACGCCAGTCTTTTCTGCTGGGTAGTTTGTTAAGCCCCATTCAAGGAAGCTTTGGAATGTGCTTGTTAAGCCCATGTTAGCTTTAGCAAGGTCAGCGTCTTTAACTAATTGTTTATTAGCAACGTGCCATCTTTGTGTGTAGTTAGCACTTACACCATATGTAGATGCCCATGATTTAGCACCACCAGTTTGAATAATGATATTAACATCATCTGGTTGACCACCAACACTTAAGATTTCTTTAATATCAGATGTAGCTAATCTGTATCTTGAATTACTTTCAAGGTCAGCACCACACATATAAATCATGATTGTCCAAGCATCTTTATCATTAATAACCGCATTTTCTTTAACAGTAATGTTTGCAGTTGCTTTGATATTTGCATTATAAGTTGATGTTGCAGTAATAACTGCATTACCTGCTGCTTTAGCAGTAACTAAGCCGTTAGAATTAACAGTAGCAACTGCAGTGTTATTTGAGCTGAATGAAACGCCCTTATTGGCGTTACAGTTTGCTGGTGCATATGTAACACTTAATTGTTTTGTATCACCAATCTTCATTTCAGCAGACGAAACATTTAATGAAATACCTGTTGGGTTGATTTCAAC
>JAGCCQ010000044.1 GCA_017651565.1 Bacilli bacterium
TGCAAATGGTTCTACAATACCTGATAACATTCCGAATAAGAACGCTTTTTTAGATGAACCAGTTCCGCTTTTAATTGGTAAAGATACAACTGCACCTTCTGGGATATTTTGAATTCCAATACCAATTGCAAGTAACAAAGCGCCTAATAAAAGAACTTCATTATTTTGTTGAGATAAAGCAACGCCAAATGCAATACCAACAGATAAACCTTCTGGAACATTATGAATTGTTACAGCAAGGAACATCTTTGATGTCTTACTCATTGCATTTGTATGTAAACCTTCATCTTTATTCTCGCTAACATGTAAATGTGGAACGATTTTATCAATTAACCATAAGAATCCAGCACCTAAAATAATTGAAATAGCCACTATTAACCAAGTTGGCATATAAGTAACCTCAGATTCTAAAGCAGGTTTAATTAATGAGAAGAAAGATGCAGAAAGCATAACCCCAGCAGCAAAACCTGTAAAAATCTTGCTTAACTTTGGAGAAATCTCCTTCTTTCTAATGAAGAAAACAAATGTAGCTCCTAAAGTTGTACAAACAAATATCAATAAAATTCCAATTACTGGATATAAAACTTCTTTCATATTCTAACTACCTCCAACCGAATAATTTCTTAATAGCTACTGTTCTTTCAAACAAGGTAACTCTATATCCAGTGGGTTTAAGAATATTTTCAAAATCAAATGAGTCTAAGTTTTTCTCAGTGATAACCACAACACTATTCTTTAAATGTGATGCTTTAACTTTCTTAACTTTAATAGCTTTTCTAATCGCATCTTCAACGTGCATTTCGCACATTCCGCATTTCATACCATCAATTCCTAAAATGTATTTATTCATAATTAGTACTCCATTCTGCGACAATAGTTAGTTGCCGCTAACTACTATAACATTGTAAAGAACAAAATGGCAAACAAATAAAAAAGTACCTCTTAAGAGGTACAAAAAAGATGCACCATCACGATGCATCTTAATTTTTATTTGTATTCTTTAACAGTTCCACCCATTAAAGCAATCATCTTAACTGCTTGTAATGAGAAGTCATCTGCCTTAACAGTGAGCTTCTTATCAAGAACGCCTCTTGCAAGAACTTTAATATAGTCTGTCTTTGCATTAATAAGTTTCTTTTCTTTTAATGATTCGAGATCTACAACATCACCATCATTGAAGTGTTTAGAAAGCATATCTAAGTTGATAACTTCTTTCTTTCCCATGTGTTTAACTTTACTCTTCTTGATGACAATGACTTCTTCAGCGACTTCATCGCTCATCATTTCATCTGCTTCTTGAACAGAAACGTGTTCTAAGTGAGCTGGGATTTCAATATGATGTACTTCTTCAACAGGTTTTTCTTCTACTTTTGGCTCTTCAACTGGCTCTGGCTCTGGAGCAGGTTCTTCAGCAGGAGCTGGTGCTGGTTCGTTTTTATCTTTAACGCGAACTTTAAGTTCCTTAATTAAGCCCTTCTTGAGTAATGGCATAGTTTCTTCGTAAGGAATTCTATAGTCTTCATTAGGTTCATCGCCTTTTTCTGCTCCTACTTTACCCATTACCATGTCAATTAAATCTTTAGCGTAGTTATATCTTCTATCGTTTTTAATACGATATAAGACTGGTACGTCTTCAAACTTCTTACCTTTAGCATCTTCTACTTTGTACTTAGGATCTAAGCCATCTTTAGCTAATGCGTAATAGAGACATAATGTTTTACCTCTAATAGCAAACTTAATTACGATTTCTCTACCAACATTAACTGCGTCATAATGCCATGAGACTCTACTATTTGCTTTCTTATATGCAAGTACGTAGTTCTTTAATCCTGTGTAGTAATCTTTAACTGCGTCTTCTGCTTGAGATAATTTTGCAGTGAACGATTTGATGAATCTAATCTCAAAGAGATTACCCTTAGCATCTTTTTCGACTAAGACAATATCACCATCGTTATTGACTTTAGATTCAACAATTTCCATACCTTCTTCTTTTGCAAGTTCTTGGTATGCTTCTTCTACTGGTGCTGGTTCTTCTTCGACAGGAGCTGGCTCTGGAGTTGGTTCTTCAACAGGAGCTGGAGCTGGTTCTTCAGCTGCTTCTGGTTTATTAACACGAATCTTTTGTTCCTTAATCAAGCCTTTCTTTAATAGAGGAATTGTCTCTTCATATGGAATACGGTAGTCTTCATTAGGAACTTCACCTTTTTCTGCTCCTACTTTACCCATAACCATGTCAATTAAATCTTTAGCGTATTCACATCTTCTATCGTTCTTAATACGGTATAAGCATGGAACATCTTCATACTTCTTGCCTTTTGCATGTTCGACTTTATATTTAGGATCAAGTTCATCAACTTTTAAGCCGTAGTAAACACAAAGTGTTTTTCCCCTAACTGCGAACTTAATAACCATATCTCTACCAACATTTACCGCGTCGTAATGCCATGAGACTCTGCTGTTAGCTTTCTTATGAGCAAGAACATAGTTCTTTAAGATTGTGTAGTAATCTTTCATTACGTCTTCTGCTTGAGACATCTTTGCAGTAAATGACTTAATGAATCTAATTTCGAAGATATTACCTTTAGCATCCTTTTCAACTAAGACGACGTCGCCATCATCGTTGACTTTAGATTCGACAATTTCCATGCCTTCTTCTTTAGCCAATTCTTCATAAGATTGTTCAACCACTTCTTCTTTTGGCTCTTCAACAGGTGCTGGAGCAGGTTCTTCAACTGGAACTGGTTGTTTAACACGAACTTTGAGTTCTTTTACTAAGCCCTTCTTGAGTAAAGCCATAGTATCTTCATGAGGGATACGGTAATCTTCGTTTGGAATTTCACCTTTTTCTAGGCCAAGTTTAGCCATAACAATATCAATAAGGTCTTTAGCGTAGTCACGTCTTCTATCATTTTTAATACGATATAAGACAGGAACATCTTCGTATTTCTTGCCTTTAGCTTCTTCAACTTTGTACTTAGGATCTAATTCTTCACCCTTTAAATCATAGTAAACACAAAGTGTTTTACCTCTGACTGCAAACTTAAGAGCCATATTTCTTCCAACATTAACTGCGTCGTAATGCCATGAGACTCTGCTATTTGCTTTCTTATATGCAAGAACGTAATTCTTTAATTCTGTGTAGTAATCCTTTGTTACATTTTCGGATTGAGAGAGTTTTGCTGTGAATGACTTAATGAATCTAATTTCGAAGATATTACCTTTAGCATCTTTTTCAACCAAAACGATATCGCCTTCATCATTGACCTTAGATTCAACAATTTCCATTCCTTCTTCTGGAACAAGATCATCTACCATTGCTGCAGCAGGAATAGCTTCTTGTTTAGGTTCTTCGACAGGAGCAGGTTCTTCTGCGACAACTTCTTCTGGTTGTTCTGCTGGAATTTCTTCTGCAACTTTCTCTTCTTCAGCGTTTTCGGCCAGAACTTCTTCAACGCCTTCTGCAGGTTGTTCTTCACCTTCTGCAGGAACTTCTTCACCTTCAGCTGGTTGTTCACCTTCAGTTTGAGGAGCAGCTTCTTCTTTTGATTCTGGTTTCGCATCGTAGTAACCTTTTTTGGCTCTAACTTGTACCAATACAAATAAAAGGATAAATGCGACTACAACGATTGCAACGATTGCAATTAAGACTCCAAGAGGATTTCCTCCGCCTGCATCTTCAGCCATAAGTAATGGAAGAAATCCTAAAAAGGACATCATTTTAATTCCATTTTTCGAGATGTCATACTCTTTCTTTGCGCCTGGAACACCATTACATTCCGATGACAAGTGGCTTTTTTTCATCAATGATTTCTTCATGCCTACCCCTCCAAAATTCATCAATAATATAAAAAACGGTTAATTTTCGTAGTATAGCGCGATGTATATTAAGTTAATTTCATTGTATAACTAATCTAATGATTTGTTAATCATAATTCTTTATTTTTTCAACAAAAATGAGTAGTTGAAATTCGTTTTAATAAACATTTATTACTAATAAAGAAAAAAGTATCTTAAAAGATACTTAATTCACTATTCATAACAAATAAGAAAAATTTCTATTTTTAAAATTTCTTTGTTTGTTATACGTTTTTACACTTTTATGACAGCAACCTACTTCAAATAAAATATAGCGTTTTTATGAAAAGCACCATAAGCAAACCCAAAGTTTAAGAACAAAGGTATGCTTTCAAATGCTTCAAACGTGGTTCTATCTAAGAAATCTGAAACACTTAGATTTTCAATATAGCCATATGGATTATATACAGTAACTTGATTTGAACAAATATCTAAGCCAGTTACTACCGAGAAATGCAATGTCCACTCTTCCTCATATTTAGCAGCCCATTCTATAGCTACTGGATTGTTTTTTTCTAAAGATCCATGAATATCTTTTAACAAAACATCATTATTTAAGTATGTTCTACTAACAAATTCCTTATTTTTGATAGAATCGTTGATTTCGTTATAGAAACCTTTTGTTGAGGAAGTAGAAACGCCACCATTGTTTTTCTTATCTAAATCATCTTCTGTTATTTTCTCTCCATAGAATTCAGACATCATTTCAATAGTTGCGTATCCACAGGAAATATGCTGTTTTACTAGATTTATGCCTTCTACTTCAACTTTTTGGCTGTAGGTAGCATTATCCTTCATGTATTCCCATTCATTTTTAATACTGGCTGTTTTGACACCTAATATAGTAAAAGGTATCGCAAGTGCAAGTACGAGAGCACCTACAAATGAACAAACGCTAATAAGTATAATTTTATTTTTCGTTTTCATGCTTAAACTTTAACATAGTCGAAAAGTAATAACTAGCAACCCTAGTTGTCAAATTGAATCTTATTTGACTATTGTGGTTTGCATTATCTAGAAAGTCGCAACTATCGGTATCAAAAATACTTAAATTATTCAATTATAGCTGCAGGATGAAGAATCTTTGGCTCATTAGGAGTTTTATTAGCGTATTTGAAATATTGATAACTAGAAAAATCGCGATAACAAGGAAAACCATACGAAAAATTAATTTCAAGTGTGTCTTTTTCCATTAGAAATTTCAAAATAGTATAACCACCATCATTTGGCGCTATAAAATCATCGTATTTGCGGAAAGGCTCATTGAAGTAAAGATTGAGATTATAGTTGATATCGTCTTTATCAAAACTATCTATAACGTTAACACTATCTTCAGATGCATTATATGTCCCAGTTTCAATAGTAACTTTATACACAGTTGCACCATTTAATAGCTCGTAATTTGGAAATATTTCTTTTAATCTGTATTCTTTATCAGCAAAAAATAAATCACTACTTATAGTAAGAACGGAACTTCCTAATATTGTGAATTCAAAAATTGCTAAACCATTTGAATCGTAATCAACAGGTTTCAATTTTTCATCATCTAAATATGCATAGAAAGTAACATCGGTAACAGATTTTAGCTTGAATTTGAATTTATGTCCATTATCGTATTTCCCACTTCTCACATCACCTATAATAAGATCACTATCTCCATTAACAGTTAAATCACTTAATCCTTCAGGAGCAACATCTTTATTGTTAGATGCTCTTTGGTAGGAACCGCAACCGCCAATAGAAAAAGATAACAGTATCAAAGACAAAAACATTATTTTCTTGACTCGCATAAATTTTCCTCCCATTAACTAAACGATTATAAGAGAATTAACTGTTCTGTTTTAACTATAACACTACATTGTAATAATTAAGAGAAGATATGTTGAATTCTAGAAAAAGATGGATTAAATTTAACATTAATTTTGTGAATAAAAAGATAAATATATAAGTATAAATATATATGCACTACTAAAAAACTACTAACACATATACAAACAATCATCTAGAAACTTAATGAGATTTTATGGCGTAAAACTATAAGAAAATATACGAAAAACCAATGGAAAATGGGCATTTTTGACTTGAAAACATATTACTTGGCAAAAAAGCTATTGTTTTTCCATGTTTTTCGGCCATAAAAGCATCAATAAAAGGCAGTTCTGTAAGCTTTAGAACTGCCATTTCTCAAAATTATTTCTTGGTATTATTTTAGTAGATTATAATAAATTATGTATTTAGTGTTTTTAATTATTTTCTACACTAGTTTCTTGAACTATTTCAGTTTTGATCTCTACTTTAGATTTATATACCCATACGCCTACAATCGCTGTAAATGCTGTAGCAGACATTGTTGAGAATCTTTCAAATATTCCAAATACTGCTTTAGGGATAATTGGAGTAGCCGATATAGCGCCAATCATCATCATTGCAAAGCAAACTATTGCTGATATAAACAATAATTTGCTGCCGTTTTTCTTATGTCCACCAATAATACAAAGTATTAAGCTAGATATAGAAAGTAATACAACTAGCATGGTTATAATATAAACATGCATAATGTCCTGGAATGTACCTGCATATCCAGCCTCTGATAGCGGAAACATGGTATATCCAACATTAGATACTAATGTCATAGCAGTAAACAAATAGATACCTAATTTAAGCAACTTATTATGATTAGATGAAGAGGCTACTAAAGTAGCAATCACCATTGTTAATAAGCTAAAGGCTTTATGGAATGCAGATATCGAATCCCATAATTTTAACGATGGAGCACCGTCCGCAGACAAATCACTACAAGCTTGTTGTAACCAGTTATAACCCGGATACGCTAAAGGTGCAAAAATATTTGCACATAAATAGGATAAAAAGCTAACAATGCCTAATAATCCTAAAATATTAATAAGTTTTTTATTTTTCACCTGTTTTACCTCTCAAAAAATTCTTTATGTAATCTTCTACCTTATAAGGCGTTTCGAGGCTTAGAGAGGCTGAATCGATATAAAAATCAACAAAATTATGCAAAGCAAATGTATATCCCACCGCTTCAACTTCAATGTTATCAATTTTTATCTTCCCTCTATTAACAAGTTCTTTGAATAGATAAGTTGTAGCAAATACCATTTTATTGGTTTCTTCTATAACCAACTCTTTTGCTTTATTATCAAAAGCTCTTTCTGAGTAGATAAGTTTATAGAAAGTGTTTAAATTTGGATTAGAACATATTTTCATATAGTTATAAAAACTAGAAACTAGAATGTCATAAGCGCTTTTATTAAAATCAATTTCCATTGGAGTGACATTCTTTTTAGCGTTTTCTCTTAAAAACGCATACATTTTATCTAACAAATCGTCTTTGTTAACGATGTGATTAAATAAAGAAGCTTTTCTAATCCCCACTCTGTCTGCAATCATTTGTAGACTTACATTTCCTAAGCCTTTCTTTGAAGCAAGTTCTAATGTTGCTAATATAATTTGTTCTAATCTTTCCATCTCTTTACCTCGTGAATCATTATACTACCGTTCGGTAGTTTGTCAAATGTTGAGCATAATAAAAAAAGCCATATAAAATATGGCAATTTAGTATTTACTGTTACTTTAGTTTTTATTCCAGTGCTTTAAATTTGGTACAACCGCTTCCATATGAGCTCTAACTTGTTCTTTTGGCCATGCATCACTGGACATATGTTCCACACAGAAATCGATTAATTGTTCTTTGCTTGTATATGTGAATTCACCATCGTGATAACACCACTTACAGTATTCTTCATTAAAGTCTCCATTAGGATCTTTAGATATAGTTGTGTCGTCCAAAGGCATTCCACAACATTGACAATACAATTGTCTAGGTGAGCCAAGCAATGTGTTAATTGATACATCAAATAATTTAGACAATAACTTTAACGTTTCTACATTTGGAGTTGTTTCACCAGTTTCCCACCTAGAAACAGCTTGTCTAGTTACCATTACTTTTTCCGCTAATTCTTCTTGGGAAAGTCCCTTTTCTGTTCTAAGTTTTAATAAAATATCTTTTGTTTCCATATTCGTACCTCT
Source organism: Bacilli bacterium (assembly GCA_017651565.1). Classification (GTDB taxonomy): domain Bacteria; phylum Bacillota_I; class Bacilli_A; order RFN20; family CAG-826; genus RGIG9670. The sequence goes on from JAGCCQ010000044.1 coordinate 7,909, forward strand.
GAAAACATCTTATCATTAGCTAGTTTTATAACAAGCAACCCGTTGTTGCTATCATTATAACAATCGAATGAGTAATAAAAAAGATTGATATATCAATCTTATTTTTTGTTATCTAATAACTTCATAGCCTTTGTCATTGTGATACATTCAGCAATTCCAGGCCATATCCATTCATTAAAGAATTTATACGTTTTCTCTCCAGAAAGATAATCATTATCGAATGTTGAATTAGTTCCATGAGGTAAATATACTCTGTATCCTCTATCGAAAGCTGATTCAACAGTAGCGTCTAAACAGAATTCTGTTTGTAATCCTACTATCATTAATTCAGGATCATTAGATTCTTCTAAATATTCTTCAAACATCTTATTTGAGAAACAAGTTCTCACCTTTTTAACAAAGACTTTTTCGCCTTTCTTTGGTTTTACTTGTTCTGCGATTTCAAATGCTTCATCGCCTTCGCTTAAACCAGAACCTTCACCGTCATCATGCTGAATATAGATAACTTCTACTTTATTTTTTCTAGCACAATCGATTAATTTGCATACATTTTTCACAAATGAATCATATGAATACAAGTCTTCAACCACTAATCCTTTTTGCATATCTACAACGATAAGTTTCATTGGATAATCCTCCCTAAACGGAATCAAACTTGATATCATTTATAGCATTATTTTTTAAATGTATGACCTAACATTGTTGTTTTTGAAGCTAGACAATTTATAGAAATTTGCTTTTCAATCTCTTTAATGGCGCCTTTTGGTAACCAAGGATTGAAATGATTAAAAATCACATCTACTTTCTTATTTATAAGAACGTCTTTGTTTTTAATAACAAAATCTCTCATTGGAGCACACATTTTAAATACCCAAATAGGTGTTACAAGAATAATTTTCTCATAGTTATTTATATCAACTTCTAATGGTAAAGTTTCCATTGACCACTTGTGCATTCCAAATCTTCCACACCACCAGAATCCTAATATCCCTTTAGTTCTTTCTTTGGTTTTAAGTCCAACAATATATGCGTTTTCATTATTTGCAGCTTCATAAGCTATCTTTTTTGTGTAGTTCATTCTAGAAAAATAGACGACTAATGTTTTTGAATCTTTATTTATATTTTTGTAATCATCTTCATTAAACTTGAAGTTAACTTGATTAAAACACACTAATGCCATATAGCCAGTAATTAACTGTAAGCACCCAACTGTGAAATATATAATATCTAAAGCATTCATTGGGAACATAACGAATTGAATAATAATCCAAAGCATTAATGTAAAACCAAATATAGTTCCTAATACATAACCCAGCTTTTTATTCATAAATATCAAAACCGTAGCGGTTATGTTGCTAATTCCATTAATGATAATGAGCATTATTCCTGAAAAAATATAATCTTGGAATAATACTTCACTGAATGGAAGAATCTCGAAATAAGGAAGCATGTTTTCCATATGCAATATAGTTCCATCTGGCTTAATTAACATGCATATTCCACCTACTAATGCGCCAATTCCGACAAACAATGTGAAAAACAGCAATATCCCTTTGTGAGTCTTTAATTTCATTTTTATTACCTCATTAATTTATTTACTAAATACTCAATATATCTATTTCTATCTTCAACTTTTGATAAATCAAAGTTTAAAATTTTTGGATCTGTTAAAGATCTTAAAAACGCAACCTGCATGGATGTAGTTAGCAAAAACGATATTCTTTCTTTCTCTTCTTGATTATCAATCGCGTCTCCTATTACTGCAGAAAATCCTCTTAAAGAGAAATATGAACTACAATCATTAGAGTAGTTTTTATAATCGTCTAAAATAGAAACTCTAGAAATAGAAGGCTGCTCAAAAAAGAAGCCAAATACTCTTTGTGCTGTCTTTGTTAATCTCATTTTTCCTTTTTCAAACTTACTTAAAGACTCATCTACATCCATAGTAGGTTTGAAGCTATTAACTATATTGCTAATAATTCTTTGTACACATTCAGTAATTAATTTATCTTTATCACCAAAATGATAATTGATTAATCCAACAGAGACACCACTTCTACTAGCAATATCTCTAATAGTTACTTTTTCAACATCACCGTTATTTTCTTTAATCAATGCTGTTGTGATAGCGATTAATTCTTCTTTGCAATTCTTAACATTCATAAATAAACCTATAACACAATACTAAACATTGTTCAGTTTTACAAGTATAAAATTGTTCGAAAAATAAAAAAGCCCAAAGGGCTTCCTATTTTGGTAACTGGCCTTTTAAACTTCTAAAACTAAATTTACAATTTTTAACAATTTCATAAGTTGTCAGGTTTGGTAGGTCATCTTCTGAATAAATGCTAAACTTTGTTTCACTATAAAATCTAATTTTGCCACGTTCATTTCTAAACTCATATCTACTAAATGAATTTAGCTCTTCAGTATCAAAGTTAGCTTCTTTAAATCGCAAATTTTTTAAATTTACTAAAGTCCAAAACACATCAGTAACATCTTTTTCACCATCTTCCAGGTCGTATGCCTTCATATCAGTTACAGCACTACTCATAAAATATAGACGTCCTTCATCTTTTGATAATGTAGGAAATCTCGTATTACTTACCTTGTAATACTCGCCATTTCTATATGTAATACCATCTGAAAAACCAAAATAATGATACACATATTGTTTTGGATTTTGTCCAACGCTTGGAATAGCAATTTCCAAAGAGAAATTCGCAGAACCAGGGGCAATATCGTCTTTTGTTTTTTCAAAAGATAGACTATTTAAATATGAAAGAACTGTTTCAAAATCTTCCTTAGCAGTGCTATATCTTTCAGAATTAAAATTAATTAAAGAAGGAGTAACAGTTTCGTTAGATGCTTTATAAATGATTTCGCAAGGAAACTCGCTATCTTCAACATAGGCAATTGTTTTTACCCAAGGAAATAAATCGCTAGCTGTCTTTTTGCATGCAGTTAAGCATAAGAAACTTAATAATGTTACGAATAAATATTTTCTCTTTTTCATAAGGGTTCTCCCTACAAATAAAACGACTACAAAAAATAATTCTGCTCAAAATTTTTATAACGAATTATTTACTTTTTGAGGAATCTAGTTTCTTCTTGAGTTCTTTTTTAAACTCCTCGAAACGTAAATCTCTGTATTCTTTGAATTCTTTTAGTTTAGTAGCAAGGTGAATTGAGTAAGCAAAGTCTACAACCATCGCTCCAACTACTCCACCTACGAAATATGTATAGATTAAGTTTTCACTAATCCAAGAAATACTTTGTACTAAGAATGGGTTTAATAAGAAATAATATAAAGAACCAACTGCCAACCATATAACAGAAAATATAGGACATATAATTCCCATAATATTTCCTTTTCTATTTGAGTAATCCCAAAGTTTAATCTTAAATCCTTTAATAAAAATTAAACCCGCAATAAATTCATCGAGAGTCATAGCTACACCGATGATAATAATTCTAATTAATACTTCAGCAAAGCCGTTATCTATTCCTAAAGGAATATTGCTTAATCCATATAGTAAAATAACACCAAATCCATAAATAGGTAGATATGGTCCAGTAAGAAAACCTGGATTCATCCATTTCTTTTGAGAAATATATCTTCTAAAAAATAGTTCAATGCACCAGCCAAGCAATGAACCAATAACGAATAATGTAGAAATAATTACTAGATATTTCATTCAGTAAATTCTCCATATTCACAGCCAACATTACTAGCTTCAATAACATCTACAATCTTATTTTTATGATAAAGCGTTATAGTTCCTTTACCATTTCCACCGTTCCATAACTTATTATGTCTTTTTCTTCCATCCGGAGCTTCATAGTTAATCAATAACATATCTTCTTTCTTGCAAGAAATATCCGCAACCATTTTACCTCTCCATGTTTTTTGTTCTACATGCCACAAAATTTCATTTTCAGTTTCTTTAGATTCAAATTTAGTTCTAGTATTTGTCCAAAACTTAGAGAAATTAAATTCAAAACATCTACCTTCATAATAAAAAGCAGATAATAATTTTCTATTTAAAGCAATAAAACCAACTTTAGGTTTACCACCACCAATATCAAAAACGCTATTCTCTAATTTCTTTCCTGTTATCTTAGAAACTAGATTATTAGAAGATAGCCAAACCCATGGAGAAGTAAAATCTTTTCCCCAGTTTTTATCAGCATATCCATAACTCTTTTCAGGAATTACTTCATATTCTTCTCCATCTAACGTAATGGTGCCTTCAAAAGTAGATTTCATACCTTCTGCGTGCCAAAACATTTCAAATAATTGAAGTTTTCTAAATAAAGAAGACGCTCCATATCCAACATTAAATGGAACAATCTTATTTATTTTAAGATCCCATGACATTTCTCCATAATCAGACATATATTCTGGATGATTAATAGCGTCTTCTTTATTTACTTTAACCACACCAGATGTATGTTTTTCATCTAAATAGCAATCTCCTGCAGTAACTGAAAAAGGAGCTTTTGCGTTAATGGAAATATCTTTATAAGCGAAGAAACGATGCAATTGGAGATGTTTTTTACCCCAACAACCAACATTAACCATTAAATATGATGGTCTAATGCCTTTTTCTTTATTCTCTTTAAGTTGGCCGAATACTGGTTCATCTTTAGCTAACTTAGGATTGCATAAGAAAAATTCAATATAGAATGGTTTTTCTTCACCTGTCTTTTTGTTGTACGCAGTAAAAGAATGCCACCACCAATCGTAACCTTTCTTAGCTTGTCCTCCAAATAATTGAAACTCGTTTCTTTTTATATCCGATTTATTAAACATATTATCACCATAGTTATTATAGTTCTATACATAGAAAATGTGGCAAAAATAAAAGAGAGCACTCTAGTGCCCTCTAGTAAAATAGTTTAGTAATTATGCTATCTTCTCAACTCTTAATATCAAAGTGTTTTTATTGATATAGAAATTATATGTACCTGTTTGAGTAACATAATATAAAATCGATGAATTTGTGATATATGTTTGACTATCAGATGCAATTGAAGCAGTCACCGAGTTCCTGTTTGAATCATAAATACAGAAATAACCGGTATTATCTGAAATAGTCATATCTAATAAACATAATTCATTACTGTTATTTGGATTTACAGTTAACCTTTTATTCCCATACTTACTGAAGTATATAGAACCACCAGTCAATTCTGTTGGAACATATGGAACATCTTCTTCAATTGAAATAATGTCCAAAGAAAGAACTTTAGTTGTCAAATCGAGTTTGATATTAAATGTCCCTACTTTATCAAAATAAACCATAGATAATCCACTAGGGCCAATTACGTGCCAAATAGAAGAGTCGATGCTTGGATCTAAAGTGACTTCTAAGTAGTTATTTGAAGCATCCATAAAAGCAATATAATAATTCTTTTCGCTTGTATAGTTTTCGTATAATGCCACATTATTTGAATCAACAGTCATTGGTAAAATAGAGCCTTTAGAGTACATCCATGGTCCTGTAGAAATAGGCCCAACTCCAGTTTGTTCATATATATGAATATCATTTAAGGCTGGAGTATAAACAATTGATATATCTACTTTCTTCAATGCTTTAATATAGCTTCCATCAATAACAAATTTTGCGGAAGGTTCTTCGACATCTAAAGAAACAAGATGATCAGAAGCAATAATTGAATCATTAGTGTTATCTTTTAAATTAAATTCTTCATTTGCATCTAAAGAAATAGTTTGCGTAAAGATATGTAAACCGTTATTTTCAATATAAGAAACAACATCATCTTTATTAATTGTGCATTCATGAGTGATATACCACATTGTTCCGGTATATATTTCAGTTCCTTGCTCTATTTCGTTATCAGTTAAATTTTCGCCAATTCTTCCTGAATTATAATTCACACTTACTGATGAAGTGTTATTTGGAGCGAATGCTTTAGTGATAGAAATCTTCTTATTTCCACCTCTATCGAATTCAAAACCATATCTTGCTTGATAATCAATTACAATTTCATCGTTTATACCTTTATGGAAATCATATGTATTCCATGTAGTATCATCATCTAAATCATCGAAATCATATACTGTATTAGTGTCATTATCAATAACAGCAACTACATCATTTGGATTTAAATAAGCATAACCATAAATGTATGTTTGTTTACTTGATTCAAAGTAAGTAACGTTATTCATTGGATAAACGTTATTGTTAATTTTTATAACAATACCGTCATATTTAAATCCAGAAACACTTAAATATAAGCCATTAGGATTACCTTCAATAGTTACTTCGCCATTATCAACATCATTATGAACTTTACGTTCTTCTGTAATATTTGAGTTAGTATCAGGATGATAAGAAAATGTTTTATCAGTGCTGCCTTTAGGCATAACTGTAATAACATCATCTTTATTAAGTGAAACATCACTAATCTTCCACTCAATATAATTGTTTGGTTTGTCAGTTCTAGTAAAATCACCTACTGCAGTACCATTAACACCTAAAGATAAGTCAGTATCTAATAATGGTAATGAAACATCAGTTAATTCTTTATTGTTTGCATCAAAGTTCTTGCCACAACCAGCACAGCGATAATATTCAACATTACCTTGATAGAAGAATGTAGATTCAACTGCGTCAACTTTACTTAAAACGTGAGTATGTGGAAGAGGAGCTAATCTAACATCATAAGTTTGAGTAGTAAATGCAGTGTTTTCAAAGTTAACTGTGTATCTACCTGCACCACCATCTTCTTCTGTTGGAGCTGTTGTTACTGTGTATGTAGAATTTTTAGTTTCGGTCTCTTTATGAGTACTATCTGCTGTGCAAACTCTTTCGGCAGTACAAGAAGTATAATCTTCTCTCCAAGTGTAAGTTGGATTACCCCAAGTATGTTCATGAGTTACTGTACCACCGTTATCATCGTTTCCAGTATTATTTCCACCTGATTCACCAGAACTGTTATCTTCAGTTCCAGAATTAGTTCCGCCATTATCTTGGCTTTCTTGAGTTGGATTGTCATTTTTCTTCGGTGTTTCTTTGTTATCACAACCAACTAATGCTATGGTTGCCAATAAACACAAAGGTAAAATAGATCTGAATTTTTTCATAAATAAAACCCCTCGCTGTCCAAGTATTATTTTCTAATATTATATAGCAAAAAAATATGTGCCAACTGGCACATTTATTTAGTATATAAGAACTATTTCTTATTATTTACGACAATTCCGAGTCGTACTGCTTCAGCAACAAGCTCAGTTCTAGTATGAAATCCTGTTTTAGCCAATAAGTTTTCTACATGTCTTTTTACGGTTCCAGCAGAAACATAAAGTCTATCAGCAATTTCTTGATTAGAATCACCTGTAAGCATCTCTTTTAAGATTTCTAATTCTCTTTCAGTTAAATCGTGATTGGTGACATTTCCTAATTTCACCAAAGGTGTTTCATTAGGATAAATATGTTCTCCAGCCATTGTTCGATCAATAATTTCAATAATGTTTTCTTTGTTTTCGTCTTTGTACCAGAAAGAATCAATTCCGATTTCTTTCGCTCTTTTAATCCAAGAATATTCTGGCAATGAAGTAACAATAATAATTTTGATATTTGGAAACTCTTTTTTAATTTCTTCTGCCGCAACTAAGCCACTATTTCCTTGGAAAGTATAAACGTCCATTAATATGAGGTCTACAGGTTTATTTTGACAATACGCTAAAGCTAAAGAAGCATCATTTAAAGAAGCTTGATGAGCATAATTTGGGTTAGATGAAATATAAATCTCAAATAACTGTCTAGGCATTTGTTGATCTTCAACTATCAATACTTTAAATGGCATCTTTAACCTCAATTCTTAAAATAAATTGTCCATTATTGATTATAGACATTTTTCCATTTAATTCGTTAACACGTTTTTCAATGTTAGTTAGTCCGCCACCTTTGATTATACCTTTGGAATCAGGAATATTTTCATTAGAAAAAATCATAACAATTTCGTCTTTTTCTTTACTAATTCTAACTGTTAATTTTTTACTCTTTGTGTGCTTTGCGATGTTTAATAAAGACTCTTTAGTGACTGCCACAAATAAAGAGGTAATTTTCTCGTTTTCTTCCACTAAAGAATAATCATCACAATCTATAGAAACACCGATTGCATCAGACAAAATTGTTAAGTCATTAATAAAGTCTGCGTTAGCACTTGTTTCAGTTTCTTTACTAAGCAATAATGCGTTATTTTTCCATTTAGAAAGTAATTTTTCTGCTTCTTTTTTATCGTAATTATTTAAGAGATAACTACTTTGTAAAACTAGGGAATTCATTTCGTTATGAATATTAACTTTTGCGGATAAGATTTCCTTATGTCTCACTACTTCCAAAGTCTCTTCATTATAGGCAGCAAGTTCTTTATTCATTTCAGAAATCTTCTTGTTATCTTCCGCTAAGATATTGTTTTTATTAACTAGTTCAGTAACATCTAATGCGATAAGTTCTGTAACTATTTGAGAATCACTATTATTGAGGTTTACTTTCTTGTCTAAGAACTTAAATGACATTCCGTTTGATAGAGTAATTGTTTGATCTTTAACTAGTTTTAAGAACGTATGGCCATTTAAAACGTAGTTTTTTGTTAATAATGTAGCAATCTCTTCCATTATCTTATTAATTAAAAGACATGCGCCATCTTCATCAAAATATAGGAATCCATCATTAGAAGAGTCAAATCCTTTAATAATGGAACTTGAAGAAACATGCGTGCTTAAATACTTAAAGAATCTTATTACAAATAATGGGATTACTAGAGTAATCAAAGATAAAACAATAATATACACATATAAAGGAAGTTCAGCAAACCAAGTACTTAAACTGTCCGTTCCACCTTTAATAAACGAAACCATTCCTTGCGCTATAAATGTTAGAATTGCAGCAACAAAAACCAACAATCCAAAACGAACGTATTTTTTCAAGAAGAAATAACGGATTCCAAAGAATGAATAAACCCCAAATAAACCTACTAACCAAGTAAAGATAAACGCAATCATGCCAAAAGAATAAGAACTAATCATTTTTCTCCTCCTTTTGGAATATTACAAAGTAAATATCATCTTCTTGTTTGATAGAAGTGTATTTACTTTCATCAAGTTTTTCTACTTTTCCTTCAATATTTATCTTAACTATATAATCCTTATTAAATATAGCTGTAACACCTGTAATGGTTTTGAAATTATTTATAATAGCTTGTCCAATATTTGTATAAATTTCTAATAACTTTTTAGAATCATATATTCCTTTTGCTGAACCCACTATTGCAGTCTTAATATTAAGCTTTTCTAAATAACGCAAAAGTTCATTAATAGATAAGAAAAGTTCGTTTAAATCGATTTCTTTGTTTTCTTTTGATAAAAGTTTTAAGTTAGCGAATCTTTTAATATAGATACTTAAAAGCAAGATTATAAGAACATTTTTCCCAAATAGCGAATCGTCTTTCCTAACTTCTTTAGATAGTTCAATAATTCTAGAAGATTCACTTAAAACATCCTTCGCAATTTCATCATAAATCTTATTCTTTTCCGTTAAGGAAAGTTGTTCTTCTTTTAAGTTACTAATAAGAAGATTTAATTGTTCTTCTTCTTTTAATCTATCGTTAATTTCACTAAGTTCTTTATAGACTTCATTTAAGTCAGAAATATTACTAATCCATGTGATTTTCCCGCCTGGAATCGATGCGTTTTGATACAAGTAATTTCCTACAATCTCTTGAGGTTCATCACTTTCTAAAATTAAGCCGCTATCTGCGTTTTGATATACAACCTTATTAGATTTATCTAATATAAATGCTGGTAAAGACATATTTTGGAAGATATTTTTATAGTTTCTATTAACCGCAATAATGCGTAAATCAATTAAAGAAAGAATGTATCCAGCAGTCATAAAACAAATAGTTTCAGGGAACTCACATAACATAGACATTCCATTAATTTTTGGTCTTAAGTTAAACATATACAAAACAACATAAATTAAACCTAAAAGTAATGGTATAAGAGATAAATATGCGCGACGTTTTCCTTTAACAATTTGACATTGTTTAAAGAAAACTACGAAAGAGGCGATAAATAAAACTGCGACATACGCAAGCGCAATATAATAAATTGCTCCATGTTTATAATCACTGTCCCAGTTAACAAATCCTTCTTTAAATCTAAAAGCAGTTTGATGTAAATCGTTTAATGAAATTAAAACCGTTAATAGTAAAGAAATAGATCCCGCGATTACATAAATTAATAAAACACTTCTTTTATGAGTCTCATAATAGTTAGCTAAAGAAGCGACTAACATGAAAAAAGGTATAAATAAAATTGGTAAATAATATAAATACCATAGATGTCTAGACACTACTTCTATCTTAGTAAAACCACCATATTTCAAAACTCTAAATAAAGTTAATAAAAACATCAAAGAGGAAATAGCTAGTAAGCATCTCTTCTGCTTTGAATAAGAAACATTAATATTAAAATATAAAATCAGTAATATAGATAAAAATATATAAATAAAAGATGAAACAACAAGTTTGCTGTTTATTAAATCAATTCCAAATTGGAAAAGACCACAAAAAAGATAAATACCTAATATAGAAAGATTAACTAATATTACGGTTGGTATTTTCTTTTTCATCTTTATGATTCTTCGATACCAATACTAATACTTTTATATTTGTTTTTAGTAGCGTATTTATATGAATCGCTCTTTTTAATAGCGCTATATATATCTTCATCAATAGAATCGCTCCAAATCTCATCATATAGTTTTGTATTAAAAGAATCTGGGGCAAAGCAAAGCTTAACAAAGACTTGATAATACTCATCGTCTTCGCTTTCATATTGTCGAATTAAGTTGAAATAAAATATATTTTCACCAGTGAAATCATATGCTCCTGTTTCGAAAAGAATGCATTCTTCTTCATCATTAGTTGGGATTTCACACATTTGTTTAAAAATATCTATGATTTCATCGATAGACATTCCTTCTTTTATATTTGCTTTTAAAAATTCGACTAATCCCATATGAAAATTATTATAAATATTAATTGTCTATATCAAGGATAAATTTGTAAATTACCACATACTAATAAATTATCGAATCTTAATCCAATATCTTCTAGTTACCACTTCACCATATTCATCTGAATTAGAAACTTTATTCTCTAATACACCACCATTATTCTCTATTACTTTAGCGGATCCAATATTGTCGTCGTCACATGTAACAAGAACTTTATCTTCTTTAACTAATTCTTTTGCTTTAATTAATCCTAATCTAAGGAGTTCAGTTCCGTATCCTTGTCTCCAATATTTTGGATTAATGCCATAACCGATATGTCCACCAATAGATAAAAGAGCAGGTGTTAATTCTACTCTTATATGAATTACGCCAATGAATTTATCATCATCAACACCAAAATAGTCATAAGAAACGACTCTATTTGGTTTCAACTTAGTTTTATCACGATGATCTTTCATTTTTTGAATAATATCTACACTATCAATATCATTAAAAATCAGGTTACGTTGATTCATTTCGCCGTTTTTAATTTTATTAAAAGATAAAAGATATGCTTCTTTATACTGTTCTAAATATTTTTCATCACCATCAATAAGTCTTAACATACATATGTTTATTATAAGGTTAGTAGCATGTTTGTAAACGCAAATAAGATAATATGTGCTATTATATTGAAAATAATTTTAAATATTTTGAACAGATATACATTTACACATCGTTATATTTGGTGAGAGGTAGAAATTATGAAAACAAAAGTTAAATATCTATTAGGGGCATCAATTCTTTTTTTATTAGCAGGCTGTGCAGCTAACGATGCACCTTGGGGTGGAAACGATGAACCTTATGACGCAAGCTCAAAAGGTGAAGCAGCAACAGGAGATTACTACACTCCTACTCCAAGTGAAGATGTATCTACTAAAAAAACTACGAACAGTGATGCCAATCAAGCATCAGCACAAGATAATCTTCCAAAATCAGGCCAGATAACTTGCTCTGCAGTTGACGATAATAGCAATTATACTTATTGGAACGAATTATGCTTCTCTACTGATTACAACAATAGAAATCCCGTTGGATTTAGTAGATATGTAAATTCTTATGATTTTAATACAAAAAATCGTGTAGAACTTAATATCATCAACGGTAAAAACATCAAAGTTTCTCTTAAAGACGCTCAAATGCAAGCATATGTAGATAATTTCCATAAAGCATATTTATTCCCTACTGCTTCTGCTGCTAGTTATGAGGTAGAAATCAGTTATGTAGATTCTAATAATCAAAGTCAAACAATCGATAAAACAGTTAAAGATGGCGATATCATCGATTTAGAGCAAACATTCACCACTAACACTAATATGCAAATCATGTTTGTTATTGATGCCACTGGTTCAATGGGTGATGAACTTAGTTATTTAAAAGCTGAAATTGATGACATCATTACTAAAGTAAAAGATGCAAACCAAACAGCAAATATAGAATTATCAATTCTCATGTATCGTGATACGACAGATGAATATTTAACTAGATATAGTGATTTCTCCACTGATATCGAGGCTCAAAAAGCATTCCTTCTTGAACAAACTGCAAAAGCAGGCGGAGATAGGCCAGAAGCTGTTGACGAAGCATTATCTTTAGCAATGGAAAAACAATGGAACGAAAATGCTACAAAGTTATTAATCCATGTCGCAGATGCTCCAGCACACGATGCAGATGTTCCACGTTGGAATACAGCAGTTCTAGATGCAGCATCTAAAGGAATTAAAATCTTAACTGTTGGTTGTTCTGGAATTGATAAGAAAACCGAATATTTATTCAGAAGTCAATCCATTATTACCGGTGGTCAATACATCTATCTTACAGATGATTCAAAAATCGGCAATAGTCATCTTGAAGCTTCCACAGAACACTCTGTTACAGTCGAATACTTAAACTCCTGCTTAGTTAGATTAATCACTGGTTACTTCAAAGGAATTCATATTAATCCAATTCCATACCATCAAGATGCAAAAGCATAGATTTATATATTAAAAACAAAAATTGGTCTTATCTGAAATAAGGCCATTTTTATTCATAAATAAATAGTTTTGTTAATATTACTTCGTTTTCTTAATTAAGAATGCAGAATGATACGTCATATCGTTATCATCAACATAGAATTTTAGAGCCCTTTTATAATCCTTAGTTGATGTACCTAAAACAATATATTTAACGTTATCTTTTACCTCATTTTCTATTATTGAAAAGAGGGTTTTTCCAATGCCTTTACTACGGTAGCTAGGAACAACATATAATTCCTCGACTTCAAAGCATTTATCCCCTACTTCTATGTATGATCTTTTTTGATCCTCAATGAAATACTTACCCATGATATAGCCGACCAACTTATCATCGTCATAAGCTACATACAAAGGTTCGTGTAAATCGTCTTTTGTATTTCCAACAAGACCAAAGGTACAATCCTCATCTTCCCACATTTTAGAAAGTTTAATAAGGTCTGCAATTTCTCTTTCATCTAAAATAGCTTTTTTATACGTAATCATAGATTTATTTTTAACACTTTCTAGAAAATTTTAATAAAGCAACCTTCCCAAAGATACTTTGTTTCTCTTAGCATAAAAAATAGCTTTAACTAAACCAGTACACTCTTCTTCTTTAACTTCTTGAACATTGATTCTCGTTTGACCTTCAATAGTCTTAATTAATCTATTTTCTTTGCCAAGTATCAATAAATTGATTTCATCATCTTCAATTTGTATTTCCCATACTTTTTCTTTGGTATTTAAACCAACTTTTATTAATAATTCATTCGCATCGTTTTGAATATCTTTCTTATATGGAGCATTGAATTCTATGTTTTCGTTTTTATAAATGTTAAAAAGTCGACTCAATTTATCAGAAGAATTTGAAAAATCTACTCCAACTTTACGGTAAGTTGAGCCCATAAAATCAACTAAATAATCTGGCCCCACTATTTCATCTAGTTGACGTTCATATTTATCCAAATCATCCAAAGAAACAGAATCATCTTTTAGATTAAAACGTAGAATGATAAAACCAAAATAAGGAACAACAATATATTCTTCAAAAACTATTTTGTGATTAGTAAGTTTATCTATTGTTACTTTTATTTTAGTTATGTGGTTATTGAATATTTCGCTGTCAGTAAACATCATATTTTCATTGTATTTTAATATTGTAATAGATGCTACTTTTTAAATAAAAACAGTACCGATTTGTATCGATGCTGTAGTTAATGTTTGAAAAATAAACGCAAGAAATAATACAAATAAGACACTTCTTGCAAATAAATGATACACCCTCCAAAAAATGGGACAGTTTTTACTTATAATGGTACACCTTTTCTGTCATCAACCAGATTACAGAATCCAATTTAGCGATAAAGTAGGCTTTTTTGTATGTTTCTAAGTTTGATTAATCTCCTAATTCCTTAATAAAAAGTTTTATTTCTTCCGCGACTCTTTCATATTCAATAATATGCAAGCAATGGCCTGCTGATGAATAGACAAGTTTTCCTTTTTTTGAAGCATTGACTAACTCAATATGGGCGTCTAACCATTTCTTATCTCCATCTTCCATTTCATGACCTGCTTCTTGATTAATAAACCATTCAGGAACATCCACAAATTGAAGAGTTGGTTGAGTAGGAAGAGGCTTATTATTAATCACTGCTTTGGATTTTTCGTTGTTAAAGTTTAATTCCTCACTATAGATATCGTAATTGCTTTCGTTCTTTGTGCCGAGTGCTTTGAGTAATCGAACTTCTTTTTTAGTTAATAATTCTTTAATTTTTGGTCTAAACCAATGTCGAGTCCACCCTGCAACTCTTAATACATTCACGTAAAAAGCTTCCCACTTCCAATATTTAAGGTTCCAATTATCAACATAGGCAGCAAGATTGGTATCAAAACCAATAAATGCTTTAACTTCATCAGGATAGTTTTGTTCCCAATATTCAACTTCGTTTCCTCCGTTAGAGTGAGCGCAGATAATGTATGGGCCTTTAATTCCTAATTTAGAGAAAGCTTGGCGGTATTCATCAACAATGGTTTTAAAATCACGTTTATATTTCACAATATCGCTTTGTCCATACCCAAATTTTTCCGGAACGACAATCTTGTAATCACCCTCCAATTTCGAATACAACGGCTTAAATTCTAAGATTGGTGAATTGCTACCAAGACCAGGAAGAAAAACTAATGTATGTTTTCCTTCGCCTTTGACCAGCACACTCATCTTATGACCGTTAACTTCAACAAACTCTCCAATAGGTGTATTAACAAGTTTTTTATCTCTTAATCTAAGAATTGAGTTAACTAATATTGATATAAACCACACTAATAAAAAAAACGGGAAAAATACGATTATTCCGATTATCTTTAAAATTTTTAATACTTTATCTTTCATTTTTTAAAACTCCCGTTTTCTACTTCTAATATAAATTAACATATCTTTTTATTTCAGCTGCCTTTATAGTTTTATAACCGCGTTAATATCTTCGCCCTGTTCTCCAATCTCTTGAAACCCCATTGATAGATATAGATTTCTTGCCGTTATGTTTTCTTTATCGTAACAAATCCAACAATACTCAGCTTTACCATGTGGGAATGTTTTAATAAAATCTAAAGCGAGTTTTACCGCTTCTCTTCCATACCCTCTACCTTGGTATCTCTTATCAATCATAATTCTCCAAAGAAAATAGTTATTCTTAGCAATCTCAGGTGCTTCTGGATCATCACACACTTCACTATAATCATAGGCAATAAGAAGAAAACCAACTGGTTTTTTGTCATTATAAATACCAAACGGATAGACCGCTCCTTTAGTTTTATTACCGGTATAGGCATGAAGCATACTCCATACATTATCAGCAACAAATCTCTTTTGGTCTCTTCTTGTTTTTAAAAACATTACATCCCAAGCGTTATATTTATCTAATTCTACTAAATGAATCATATATTTATTGTAATTTGATAATGCAATAAAAAACACTTTTTTAACAAAAAACAGTCCTGAATGTATCAAGACTGTAGTTATCGATTGGTTGCGGAGGCAGGATTTGAACGCTGCGACCTCCAGGTTATGGGCCTGATGAGCTACCACTGCTCTACTCCGCGATGTCTAAGGCCCATAACCTATTCGGAATGAGCCAATTTGTAATTACTTACGGTTTTTTCTGCGAGCATTCTCACTCTTAACTTTTCTCTTTAATGACTTTTTAAGGAAGAATTCTCTCTTTTTTGCTTCTTGGATAGTTCCAGCCTTATTTACTTGACGTTTGAATTTACGTAAAGCATCATCTAAAGTTTCGTTTTCACGTACTACGATTTTTGGCATCTTTCTTCACCTCCTCAGCAAAATTCAGCGTTATTACTCTACACTTTATTAATAAATAACGCAAGCATTAAATAAAATTAAATAATTTTTGTACCGTTGCTAGTGCCAATACGTGTAGCGCCTGCTTCTACCATAGCGAGTAAATCTTCATGAGTTCTTACTCCGCCAGAAGCTTTAACGCCCATATCAGGACCAACTGTTTTTCTCATTAGAGCAACGTCTGCTGCTGTTGCACCACCAGTTGAAAAACCAGTAGATGTTTTGACAAAGTCAGCACCTGCATTTTTAGCAGCGATACATGCTCTAACTTTTTCATCATCAGTTAATAAACAAGTTTCGATAATAACTTTTAGAACTTTATTACCCGCAACTTCTTTAAGAAGTTTAATTTCTTCTTCAACATAGTCATCATTGCCGTTTTTAAGCATACCAACGTTGATAACCATATCAATTTCATCAGCGCCTTGATTAATAGCTAATTTAGCTTCGTCAACTTTAGTTCTTGTTAAGTTCATTCCTAAAGGGAAACCAATGACTGTACAGACTTTAACATCCGATTCTTTTAAGCATTCACTTGCAAGAGGAACATATGCAGGATTAACGCATACTGACATAAAGTCATATTGTTTTGCTTCTTCGCAAAGCTTAACAATTTGTTCAGGAGTTGCATCCTGCTTTAAAAGTGTGTGATCGATTAATTTATTATATTTCATATATTTAACCTCGCTTAGTTATTATACATAAAATAAAAAGGTCTTTCGACCTAATTATTTGCTTTTCTTTGCGTCAGTTTTAACAACCTTGCCGTTTAAGTATGTTGCTTTACCTGCGTAATAGCCACATTTTGGACAGACATGGTGAGATTTAATCATTGCACCACATTGTGGGCATGTAACTAAGCCAGAAACACTTAACTTGAAGTGTGTTCTTCTCATTCTTTTTCTTGTTTTACTAATTCTTCTTTGTGGGACTGCCATAACTATTCCTCCTAAAAACCTCAATAACTATATCAATTTATATAGTATGAGTCAATCGTTTTTAAGACATCTTATAGGAAAATGGAAATTATTTCGATTCAATCATACTTTTTTCTATCTGAACACTTATTTCGTTACCAACTTGATTACTATGTAATCCCTTTAGTTCGATTTCAACATAGTTTGTAAGTTTTCCATAGTTGATATCGTTTTCTTCGTCATATTTCTCAATTAAAGCTTTCATGGTTTTGCCCACCATTTTCTCTTTAAATACGTTATGTAGCTCGCTGGAAATACCCATTAATACGCTTACACGTGATGATTTTACTTGTGGAGATACTTGATTAGGGAATTTAGCTGCAGGTGTTCCTTCGCGAGCGCTATATGGGAATACGTGTATTTGATCAAAGCACTCTTTTGCAACATTACAAGTTGCTTCGAAATCTAAATCTGTTTCTCCAGGGAAGCCAACAATGATATCTGTTGTGATTCCAACATCAGGGATTTCTTTTCTAATAGTTTTGATTTTTTCGATGAATTCAGAAGATGTATATTTCCTATTCATTCTTCTTAAAATTTCATCACTTCCTGCTTGCAATGGAATGTGTAAATGTTTAGCAATATTGTCTCTATTTTTGATTAATTCAATTAACCTACTATCGATTTCACTAGCTTCAATAGAAGAGATTCTTAAACTTCTTAATCCTTCAAGACTAGAGAGTTGATCAACTAACTCAGAAAAAGTGACTCCATCAACATCTTGGCCATACCCACCAACGTGGATTCCAGTGAGTATAATTTCTTTATATCCTTGGCTAATTAAATACTTAGCTTCTTCAATGATATTTTCTAACTTTCTGCTTCTCATTTGCCCACGTCTATATGGAATGATGCAGTATGTACAGAAGTTATTACAACCATCTTGAATTTTTAAATACGCTCTTACATTTTCCGTATAAGAAGTAATGCCTAATTCTTCATAAGCATACTTTCTTGTATTTTCATCAACTTTAACAATATTTTGTTTTGTTAAAATGTATTGATTTATTAATTTAGGTATATCAGAACGGTATTTTGTGCCTATTAAGATGTTTGGATTAATCTCTTCAGCAATATATTTAAAGTTACCTTGTGAATAACATCCCATAACAACACTGATTGCGTTAGGATATGTCTTCATAAACTTTCTAATATGTTGTCTAGATTTTTGATCTGCAGTAGCTGTAACACTACAAGTATTGATAATAATTACATCAGGATTTTTATCATCTTGAGTGTATCCTAAAGAAATCAATTTTGAAGCAAGAGCGCTACATTCATAAGAGTTAACTTTGCAACCAAGAGAAAAAACTTTGAACTTCATAATCATCATTTCTCCAATTGATTTGCAATAACACTTAATGCATAAACTGCAGCGGTTTCAGTTCTTAAAATTCTATTCCCCAGTGAAATATTTTTAAAGCCAAATTCATTTAATAATTTAACCTCTTTTTCTTCTATTCCACCTTCAGGTCCTATAAAGATTCCTACACTATTTTCATCTCCAGAAATTGTAAAAGAAGGCGAGTGTTGAGACTCTTCTTCATAAGCAACAAAAGATACTTCTTCATTATTGACTTTACCTAATTGATCAACATTAAAAGGACCTACTATTTCAGGCACAATCAAACGATGACATTGTTCAGCAGCTTCCTTAGCAATCTTAACAAATCTAGCAATTTTCTTATCGACGTCTTTACCATCATACTTAACAACGCATCTTTTTGAAGAAACAAAAACAATTTTAGAAACTCCGAGTTCAGTTGCTTTCTGAACTACGAAATCGTTTTTGTCTCCTTTTGAAAGGCAGTAATACAAAGTGACCTTGCATTTAAGTTCACTATTATCATCAAGATTTTCAATAGGGTTTATTTCGAGTGGAGAGGCCTTTGAAATTTCAGCAAGAAATAACTTACCGCCGCTTACAACTTCAATTTTTTCTCCGATTTTTGCCCTTAAAACGTTTAAAAGATGATGAACATCATCATCTTCTAGAATTACTCTCTCATTTATAATTTCTGCAAAATATCTTTGCATTACCTAACAAATTCCCCAAATCCGTCTTTCAGAGAATCTTTAAAATATAATTCAATTCCTACTAGAGCGTTAACAAAATACATGATGATGATGTTCAAGATGATAACAATAATCGCTGGTTCAACTTTCAAAACTAAGTAGAATAACACAAACGACATTCCAAAATAAGCTAAGTTTAAGAGTAAGCAGATAATGCCTTTCCTAATTGCGTGAAGGTAAAAGAATGGAAGTCCTGTAAACCCCGCAATAAAAGAATAGAAAAGCATTGTTGATTTCTTTTTAACACGGAAGTCTCTATTTTGCTCCATGTTAATGAAACTTGTCATTTCTACTGTATCACTTGTTACGCCCTCTAATGGATTTTTTGTTCCACAAACTGGGCAAACATCTTTATCAAATTTAGTTAATCTAGCACCACAATTTCTACAAGCTGGCATAATTTATTTTCTTTCGAATTTATCTTTAACATTTATTTTTTACAAATAAATTGTATTGTTTTTCTTTACTCAAATATTTTAAATGATTTTAATTATTTTTCAAATAAAACAAACTTGAAATATTTTAGAAGCACTTCTCTTTTCTATTTTTCTTACAATTAGCCATATTTGGACAGTGATAACACACTTCATTTTCACTAATGGAGTTATTTTCAAAGAAAGAAACCACATTATTAATTGTTGTTTCTGCAATATTATCTAGAGCTTCGTTGGTTAAAAAAGCTTGATGAGAAGTAATAATTACATTAGGCATAGCGATAAGTTGAAGTAAAATATTATCATCCATAATATGATTTGATTTATCAACGAAGAAGATATCACTTTCTTCTTCATAAACATCTAAACATGCACCTGAAATCTTACGCGATTTAATTGCGTCAAGCAAAGCTTGAGCGTCAATTAATCCGCCTCTAGAAGTATTAACAATAATTACATTCTTTTTCATCTTGTCTAAGGCGGATTTATTGATCATATGATAATTTTCTTCTGTTAAAGGACAGTGAAGAGAAATGTAATCACTCTTAGAGAAAAGCTCATCTAGCTCAACATAGTTAACCCCATCAATATTTGAAGGGTATTTATCATACGCTAAAACCTTCATTCCAAAGCCTTTCGCAATATCAATGAATACTTTTCCGATTTTTCCAGTGCCGATAACCCCAACAGTTTTACTATGTAAATCGCTTCCTGTAAACCCCACTAATGAAAAGTTATAATCTTTAATGCGGTTATAGGCTTTGTGAATACGTCTATTACTTGTTTGTAACATAGCAAAAGCAAATTCAGCAACAGCGTAAGGAGAGTATGCTGGAACTCTATAAACATGGATTCTAGAAAATGCATATTTTATATCAACATTGTTATAACCAGCACATCTTAAAAAGATAGCTTTAACGCCAAACTCAATAACCTTGTCGATAACTACGTTATCGATTGTATCATTAACAAACGCGATAACTCCATCGCTACCTTTAGCTAAAGACGCAGTATCAGCGTTTAATTTTGTTTCTAAATATTTAATAGATATATTAGTTAAATTGTGGTCCTTTAAATAAGTATCAAAAGAGACACGATCATATTCTTTTGTGTCGAAGAAAGTTAAATTAATCATATTAATTCCTCCTAACTTAGTTATAGGTAAAAATAAACCTCAAATCAAGCAAAATGCTTTTATTTATATATTAATATTCAAATATATAACTAATTAAATAATATATAATTATCCTTATAGGATACCATTTCATATTTGATCAAAATTTTTTATCGAAAAATGTTGAATAGCATTAAATAATCGGTAATAATATAGATGTCAAATAGAAAACTATTCGATATCGCTACTTGGTATGCGATTCATAAATTGCCAACGACGAAATTTTTGTCGCTAGTCGGCTGCGATGAATAAAAAGCCGATTTTTTTGTGCAATGAATTTTGAGAAAAAGTCTTACTACTTTATCAAAGATAAATTTTTCATTTTTGCTAATGATGTTTTTCTTTTGGGCAATAAAGAAAACGGTCATGGAAGGCCTTGCTTATTAATAGAAATAGAAAATAAAATTTTGTGGTTTGTACCAATTAGTTCAAAAATTGAAAAATATAAAAAATTATATGCTAAAAAATTAAAGAAATATGGATTTTGTAACACCATTATTTTTGGAACGTTATTTGATAAAGAATGTGTTTTCCTTTTACAAAATATGTTTCCGGTAACACAAAAATATGTAAAAACTATTTACCTAGACCGTGTACAAAAGGTGCCTATTTCCATTGAACACAATCTATTCAAACAAATTGCTTCTCGTTTTAATCAAATACTGGATTTAGTCAGAAAAGGAAATAAAAGCTTGGTATTTCCCAACATACTCGAAATAGAAAGAAGATTAAAAGATGAGTTGATTAAATAAGCATTGCATTTGACCAAAAAGTATTTTACTTGTAAAATCTATTTAGTGTTTGTTTAAACAATTTATGGGTAAGACAAAAAAGAAAAATCAAGTTGTCCTAAAAAGACACTCATTCTATAGAGCATTAGTGTTTCCTTTTATTAAGCTTATGGCATTAATGAAAGGATATAAGAATAAAAGCCATTTTAAGATTAGAAAAGGTGAAAGTTATTTAGTTCTTTCAAATCACCAAACAGATTTTGATGGAATTTTCATAATGCTTTCTTTTAATAAGATGCTTTATCCTGTCGCTACAGATACTGTAATGTCTAATGGGTTTACTTCTAAAGTAATTCACCACTGTTTTGGATTAATTCCAAAGAAAAAAGGTACTGTAGACTTTGAAGCTAATAAGAAAATGTTTAGATGTTTTATGGAAGGTGGATCACTTCTTTTATTCCCAGAAGGAAATAGAAGCTACGCTGAATTCCAATTTTCATTCACTAAAGGTTTTGCTAAGTTTGTAAAAACACTTAAAAGAGACGTTATCTTATTTAATTTCCATGGAGGAACAGGTTCTTATCCAAGATTTACGTCTAAAAGACGTAAAGGTCCTTTCTATGGTAAAATTCGCAAAATCTTAAGATATGAAGATATTAAAGATATGCCTGATGATGAACTTTATGAATTAATTAGTTTGAATCTTAAAGTTTATGATTCTGAGTCTAACGCTAAATATATCTCTAAAAATAGAGCAGAATATTTAGAAAGAATGTTCTTCGTTTGCCCTAAGTGTGGTAAAGTCGAATGTTTATATTCAGAAGGTAATTACATAAAATGTAAAGAATGTGGATTTGAAGCAGAATATACTGAAGATTTACATCTTATTCCAAATGATAAAGAAGTCAAAATTAATAAGATGTTAGATTGGTTTAATTATCAAATCCGTTATATCAATAATTTAGAAGTTAAAGATGGAGTTATTTTCTCTGATGAAGATGTAGAGTTATACGCTACTGAAATATTCAAAAAGAGAAGATTAGTTACTAAAGGTAAATTAGAATTATACAAAGACAAAATGATTGTTAATGACTTTGTCATTGACATTAAAGATATTAGGAATGCATCACCTACTGGAACGAGAAAGTTAGGTTTTACAGTAGAGGATCAAGATTATTTTATTATCGGCTCTGAACGTTTTAATTCACTAAAATACGTATTTATGTTTAATAAATTAGAAACTAAAATGAAGGAATCAGGTGTAGATATTTATTATAGTCTTGAAGAAAGAAAAGAATAAATTTTATGTGGGATTTTTCAATTAAAAACTATGAGTCAGTATGGGCAGTATTGCTCCAAATTTTTGGTATTATCGCTTTTATTTTAGTCGGCAATATTTTAAGAAGAGTTATTCCTTTTCTTAAGAAATCATTTATTCCATCCTCTTTAATAGGAGGAGTGCTGTTATTAATAATCAATATTATTTGCGAAAAAGCATTTAACTATCCAATTATTAATAAAGACTTAATGAAAATAGTAACCTATCACGCTCTTGCAATTGGCTTTATTGCAATGACTTTAAAAAGTAATAAAACAATGAAAAAGAAAGAGCTTGGTAAAAAAGCTGTACAAAATGGTTTAATAACAGGAAGTGTCTATATGCTTCAAGCAGCATTTGGTATAGCTGTAGTATTAATATTTTTTGCAGCAGGAAAAGCTATTTTCTATGATGTAGGCGTAATATTACCATTGTCCTTTGGTCAAGGTCCTGGCAATGCTCTTACTTGGGATATGAATTTTTCTAATCCAGAACATATGGCTAGTATTGGCGCAGAAGGAATTATGGATACAGAAGGTAACTTTGGTTTAACTATGGCTAGCATTGGTTTCATTGTATCTTCTGTAGTAGGTGTTGGTTATATTAACTATTTTAGAATTAAAGGTAAAATCTCTAGACCACAAGAAGATAATTTAGACGAAGAAATTGAGTTTGTATCTGATGAAGAAATTTCAAAAAGAAGCGCTAATTTAGGAATTCAATTAGGTTTAATTGGCATTGCATATTTAGCTACATTTGGAATTATGTGTGCTTTATCATTCTCTGAATTTACAAGTTCTATTGCATGGGGATTTAACTTCATCTTTGGCGTTCTCACTGCTACATTAGTTAAATTAATTGTTAGAGCACTGCATAAAAAGAACGTTATTAAAAATGAAATTATTAATAACCGTCAAATGAGTAAAGTCAGTGACTTTGCATTCGATTTAATGATTATTGCTGGTGTTGCCGCTATAGATATTGAAGATATGATGAGGTATATCTGGGTAATTATTGCATTAAGTATTGTTGGCACAATTGTTACTTATACATATGTAAGATTGATGACTAGAAAAGTATTTAAAGGTTATGAACACGATATGTTTTTAGTTAACTTTGGAACGCTTACTGGTACTGCAAGTAATGGTATGATTCTCTTAAGAGAAAGCGATCCACATTTCGAAAGAGATTCCGCCACTATCTTTATTGTTTCTCAATTACCTGCAATGATTGCGGTTGCTCCGCTTTTATTAATGTTAAACTTCTCTGCTAAGTCTTTAACAAATTGTATAATCGCAATGGGAATATTCTTCTTATTGGCAGTTATATACACAATCGCAATATTGATAATTCAAAAGAAAGCAAAAGAAAAAGAAATTGAAACAAGTCAAGAAATAAAAGAAGCAGAGAATTAATTCTCTGCTCTTATTTTTTATAATAAGCTTTTAACTCAGCTGCGCTATTAAACAAAATGTATGAATGAGTTGCACCATTTTCTGTATATTCAATCCAGAATTTACAAGGATTCTTATCAATGGCGATATTGCTCATTCTATCATTATCATAGTCATCTCGACTTCTAACTAAATAATAAACATTTGTATCTTTTAAATATTGAGAAGGATAACGGTTAGCGTTATAGCCAACATTGTCCCATAAGTGTAACTCATCTTTGATTTTCATAGTTTGATTAGT
Source organism: Bacilli bacterium (assembly GCA_017651565.1). Lineage (GTDB taxonomy): Bacteria > Bacillota_I > Bacilli_A > RFN20 > CAG-826 > RGIG9670. Next base: position 32,762 of record JAGCCQ010000044.1, read on the forward strand.
GAAAATCTTATTTCCTTCACTGTATGTATATTGGGCAGTTTCACCAATCAAAACCGCACCATCTGTTTGTGCTCTAGTGCCATGGAAAATGCTATAGTTATCACCAATCTTAGGCCCGCTTGAATACCATGAACCAATATCGTCATAATCGATACCTAAATAAAATTTTGCTTGGCTATCAGTTGTTCTTCCTGAGTCCCTACCGGAGACCATAGGTAAATGGAAATACTTTAATTTAGAACAATTTCTAAATGCACCTCTACCAATTGTGGTTAATTGTGTAGCTTGGCTTAAGTCAACAACGCCTTTGGTGATAACTTCTTTTGTTGCGTCTGGATCTGCAAATAATGTAGAAACATTTTCATATGTCAAACCCTCATAATCGCTGTAGCGATAATAAGTATAAGTTGTAGAACCATCAGTCATTGTTTCTAAGTTACTGCAACCCTCAAAAGCGCCAAAACCAATCTTCTTAATCCCGGTTGGTATTGCGCATGAAGATAAATCAAAAGTAGTCATGCTTGTGCAGTTAGCAAAAGCGCCAAAGTTATCAAGCCATCTATAGAAATAATGTCTATTGGCCATGTTACCTTGGAAAACACTACCGAGGTTACTATATTCTGTTGTGCTAAATTCATAGGATGTGCTGAAATCTTTTGGAGCCATATCATAGACGCTATAGTTTGCGCTCGTAGTCCAAACATCATCTCCAGTTTCAGGAGCTGCTGCAATATACTTTAATCCAGCTACACCTGTTATTTGAGTAATACTGGTACTCTTGTTAAATGCGCCACCGTAAATAGTTGAAACTGTAGTTGGCAATGTAACAGAAGTATATTTGGTGTTAGCAAGTGCTCTAGCACCGATAGCAACAATGTTATCTCCATTAATAGAAACAGAGCTTAAATCTAATGCCTGATTTTTGTTTGGTGCAGAATATAACAAAGTCTTTGTAGCTGTATCATACATAGCGTCATCAATATAAGAGAAAACGCTGCCACTTCCATCAAATTCTGAAATAGAAACAGTATCATTGCTAGCAACTAAGAACGCACTATTTCCCATCATATTCATGCCGCTAGAAAGTGTTACTTTTTGGAAATCGTTATTAAAGAATGCTAATTCTTCAACTTTAGTTACAGTGCTTGGTAAGAAACAAATATTAGTTTTTGGAGTAACTCCGGTATCGGTTACTTCAACACCATTATCTTTATAAGTAACGATATCAATGCCATTAGTTCCACAACTATAGAAAGCACGATCTCTAATAGTGGTTACGTTTGCTGGAAGAATGATTTTTTCACTAGGAAGCGCATCGTTTGATAAAGTTCCAAACGATGAGGAACCAATCATATCGATTGGCGTGCCTCCTACATTCCATGTAGTCATATCAATACATGAAAGTCCACTTCCATAGCACTTAGTAACAATATATTTATTATTCTTCTTTAGTAAAGCCGCGCAGTTAGAATAATCATCTGTTGGATTATCAGAAAGTGCACCAGTAGTTAAATTAACATATTTAATAGTTCCTGAAATTGTCCAATCAGCATTGAAATAAGTAGGAACAACAGATCTACCAATAACGTCTTCTCTACGAGTATTTCCATCTGTTGTAGGAGCGTAAACTTTATCATCGTTGCTTCTAAGATATTCATTACTATAAGTTCTAGGATCGGAGTTCCAAACATAATATTTTTGTTGTCTGCTTCTTCTTACTGGCGCATCTTCTCCATCAACATAAATAACTACATCTCTAAATTCACATGAACCATCAGGAGAGTTACCACTTCCACAAACATAGAAAATTGATTGAGATTCACCGCCACCATTAGCACCGTTATCATATGTGGACCAAATGAAAATATCATCTTCCTTGTTGTATAAGTATCTAGATAAGAAGATTTCCTTCAATTTAGAGCAACCTTCAAACATGCCTGCACCTAAACGCAGCATTTTCTTAGTTGCTTTAAATCTTAGTAGATTTTCACAGTTAGCAAAACAATATCTACCAAAACCTATTCTAGGGTTATCCGACGCTTGCCAGCCCTTATTTTGAGTAGGATTAACCCCACCTAAATCTTGCATTGTTACGTATTTAATAAGAGGGCAATGTTCAAATGCATTCATTCCAACACACCAGTTTTGTTTATTAAAGTTACCTGAAGGTTGAACTTCATAAACCGCACCATCAGACATTGATTTAGGAAGAATTAAGTCTAAGGTGCCTTTATATTGGCTCGCTGCGTTTATTCCTAAATATGAGAAAGCATAACTGCCAATAAGTTTTAGGTTTGCTGTGTTATAGTTGAAATCAACACCAATAGCTTTTCTAAAGTTTCTAAATGCAGAATTGCCAATATACCACATACAAGAAGGAATATTAATCACGCTTGTATATGAATCGTTATTGCCGTTTCCATAGAAAGCTTCATGCCCAATTTCGTGTAAATGAGTGCAAGCACTAAAATCAATTGTTTTTAGTTTCTTACATCCTTTAAAAGCTTGCTTACAGATTTGGACAAGTTCTGAATTAAATACAACACCTTCTAAATTAGTATCGTTTGTGAAAGCTTGTTCAGAAATAACTTTTACTGGCGAGCCATCAATTGTTTCAGGGATAGTAACTACTTTAGTTGTGGCATTATAATCCGCAGTAGATTCACTTGGAGTTTCCCATTTGAATATTGTTACATACTCTTGAGAAGGACTTTCGAGTACCTTATTACTAACACCATTATCTGTGCCATTATATTTAATAGGCACATTTTGTTTAAAATAAACAAATCCTAAATGATTATCGTCCATTGTAATCTGACTTTGCGTCTCTCTAATAGGAACATAGTCAGCTATTTCATCATCTAAGTTAGTTGCAACGTGCTTTTTACGGTAGATAGTTCCGCCTTCAAAAGCAGCATCTAAATCAGCAGCGTAGCCATTGTAATAAATTCTTAAATTATTACATTGTGCGAATGCGTATTTCTCAATATTAGTAACGTTAGATTCAAAATACATGATTGTAAATTTTGCACAATCTGAGAATGCATATTTACGGATAGCGATTTCATTAACGCCATTATTTACTGGAAGATATAAACCACTAATTTCCTTACAGTTCATGAAAGCGCTATCACCGATTTCTGCTAAATTAGCAGGGAAATCGAACTTTTTAAGTTTTATACAAGAAGTGAATGCATGGTCTCCAATAATATAAGGATTATTTTCAAAGAAATTTGTGTCGTTTCTATGGTTTTCGATATAAGAAGCAACACCACTCATATCAATGGTTACAAGATTTCTACAGTCCATGAATGAAGATGGACCAACACCATGAATACACTTTTCAGGCATTGCAAAGGACGTAATGTTTTGACATGAATAGAATGCTTCAGCTTTAATTTCCTCTATGTTATTGCCTGCAAAAGTAATACTAGAGAAATTGCAGAAACGGAATCCACATTCAGCAATTGCTTTTACTTGGTATGTAATTGTTTCATTTTCAACTTCTTTTGTAACTGTTTGAGGGATAGTTAAAGTACCTTCTGAATCTTCAATGTTCTTTGCCCAACCAATGGAACAAATGTTTTGGTTATTTGCACTTTGTAATGGATAGCAAATGAAATTCTCAGTTGTTGAATCAATAAAAGAAGGCTTTGTAGTGTCAGTATTATAGTAATCAATAAAGCTAGCGACTGTGTAAGAGATGCCTAAAAAGGATGATACAGCCATAAAGCTAATCAATGGAGAAATTAATAGAAATAGTTTTTTATTCTTCATAAGCTAAGGCCCCCATACAGTAAATGTTTGATATGGTCCGCTATATAAATCGGTACCTAATATCGGAGATTCATTATTAATAACAAACCGTGGATTGCTCTTTCGATCATAGAATAGTAAGTATGTAATAAAGTCATTGAAACGAGCTCTAATATAAACGTTGTTACTTACAGTTGTAGTATCAACAACCATTTTTCCTACTAAATCAGTGAAATTACCACTGAAAGAGAAGTTAGCAAAGAAACTATTGTCATTCAGGTTAAATGGGTTTGTGACTGGGTCTTTTAATAAGAAGTCAACATCCATAACAGTATTACCAAGTGTCGTCATGTTGATTTCGCCTAAATCACCATTAGTTTGTCCTTGAACACAAACGTAATATAATCTTGCGCTTGTGTGACCTGTTTTCTTAGAAGAACCGATAACGTAAGTTCCTCTAGGAAGTTTGAAGATATGACCAAATAAGAAACTACCATGAGTCATATTTCCACCTTGAGGAAGAACTTCACCTGCGGTATTAGTTTCACCAGTTGATGAATATGGGAAGAATCTACCCATGTTATAACTTCCAGTGTTGCTATTTCCTGTAGAAGCCATTGTGTATAGTTCTTCAGGAGTAGAAGGTGAATTTGGATCATATCTATAAATACTGATATCTCCACCACATCCTGCGATAGAAACATTCGCACCATTAGGATTTTCAATTGTGAATGCAACTGATTTTTCAGGATAGTACTTAGTTTCTCCGTTAACTGTATATTGTTTTGGAGTGGTTGGCTGACCAATCAACATGTAACTATTAAGTCCAGTAACAGGTCTAGTAGAATCTTGTGAGAATTGGACTTTAAAACCAAATCCTTTATTTCTCCAACTGATTGGCTTGCCTAATTTATCAATTAAAATTGATGATAAGTAATTCTTTAAGAATTCACTATCAGTATCATACATGTAGTTATAAAGCTCGTTACCTTTTTTGAAGTTAGCAGCTTCAGTTAAATCTAATTTGAATAAGTAGTTAAAATCTCTTGAGAATGGATATCTAAAAGAACCAACGTTAGAGAAACTTGGTAATGTGTTCATGATTAGAGGAGAGAATGTATTTCCTTTATTCCAATCAGCTTCAGCAGTTGAGAAATAAATTGCAGTTTTTGGAGTGGAATCATAAATAATAGAACAATCTCCAATAGTATTACGCCAACTCAATGCATCTAAACTATGGTTATTTTCAATAGAGCTATATGCAGTAACAATCTTAAATACACCTAAACCACGATTCTCATTCGAAGAAGTTCCATCACAGATAACTTTATTAGGAGCAAAATCAACAGAATTCATTTTCGTATCAAAGCTATTTCCACTAGGAAATGTATAATCACTACCAGAACCGACGTTATTTTCTATAATATCACCCTGACCACCAGCAGAAGTAATGTAGTGTTTATAAGGCGAAGCAGTATCGCATCTTAAGTATTCTTTGTATAAATCAAAAGTTTCTTGAGTAGCACCTCTAGGTCCATATTTCCCTTCTCCGTCTACATGATCAACCGCATAGGAAATAAAAGTTTTTTGGGTACTAGTAAAGTTGCCATTTGAGTCACAAATGTAATTATATCCAGCAATTGTTTGATCTCCTGCTTGGAACGGCTCACGAATTAAAGAATAAATATGTGAAAAGTTTAAAACACCAGTCTCACCATTACTTGTCGCACCAAATTGAGGATTGATGTCACTAATAACGTTTAAACCAGTTTTTCCGATTAAACCGCTTTCACTTTGTGTTTCAATGTTATGTAAATTTTCATCGTTAGAATTAAACAACAAAGTACCGTTATAAACATAACTTCTAACAACATTGCCATCAGCGTGTCCGACGAGATAACCAACGTTATTTCCGTGACCATTATTGATTGGGTTATTGCCTGCACCAATAACGTGATCACAGGTAATAATTAGTGATAATACTAATGGTCCATTATCTACTATAGGAGCGTGTCTTACTTCAACATTATAACTTTGGATAACTCTAGAGTATTTATAACCATTCAATTTGATACTAGCAACAAGGGAAATATCGAAATTCATTCTGACTGGTGTGGAGTCATTAAATTCCACTGGCAGATTGTCTAAATCAACAATTAAGTTGTTAGTATTTTTTTCATTTACCATCACCCCTGCAGATGTCGAAACTGAGTACTCAATATTATGATTATTTATGGTTGGGAAACTAGGAATAAGTTTAGCTTTTAAGATGCGTTCTCCATCGAATTGACTTGTTGCATCATCTACTACTTCAGACTTACCTAACAAGTCATCAACACTAAATGGTTCAACACTCTTTAAGTCATGATTGTGGTTTGCTTCTTCATATGTAGAAACAAGAGTTAAAGTAGCTAATTCAAAGTTTTCTGCGTTTTGAGAAAAGATATCATCTATCTCTTGAGAGTATAAGAAATTTTCTTCTCCACTAGTCGAATAACCATAAGAAGAAATTTCCAAATCTTTACAAATAACATTCTTAACTGTGCTTGTATAAGCAGTATATCCGAACATACCAATATCTTCTGGATTACCTGCTACTCTAAGCCCAACTATAGGAATGAAGTTACCATCAAATTCTCCATAAAATGGAGTGCCTTCATTTCCAATAGGAAGCAAAGGATTAGTTGCACAGAAACTAGTTAAGTCCAAAACATCAACCTTAACATCACCATCTAAACATTTAGGTCCTTCTGCTTCATATCCTTCAAAAACATGTCCAACACGGAAATATGTTTTTTCAGGGAAAACACCAAGGTTTTGTAAACGAGTTAAGTTATAGAAATGAAGCGGAGTAACGATTTCATGAGGATATTGTTCTGTACCATCACCAATATATCCATCACCACGATAGAAATATTCTCTTAAACCAACACTACCATCTACGTTTTGGTCTGGCGCGCGCGTATTAGAATAAAACCAAGCAAAAGAAATAACTGCTAAAGTAACTGGCACTGAGTTACCAATTATACAGCCTATTAATAATTTGGTCAGTTTCTTTCTATGTACGCTCATATTTAAGTCACACTAAATCTACACTGAAGACATAATCATTTATGCCTAATCTATTTTCTACCGCTAAGTTTCTAGCATATTTTTCTAGCTCTGAAGGAGCATAGTTAACATTGATATAGAATGTTGCTCTACCATTAACAAAGTTAAGAGTCTTTAAATTTTGTTCATCATGAATAGCTATTTGAGATGGCTTAGGATTTGATTCATAGAAATTTGCATGTGTAGCGCTTTCTTCTGATAGATAAGAAATCTTGTAGAAAAGTTCATCATATCCAGTAAGAGTTGTATTCTCTACATCATCAATATGACTTGGATAATAAGTTTTACCTGTTACCGCAGTTAAATCACTTGGAGTATAAATATCAAAATCAACACAGTCAGAAAGATAGAAATCTGACTCAGAAGTCTTCGCCTTATTCAATAAATCCGCGAATACTTCTAGTCCTGCAGTAATATTTCCTGCAGATACCTCAACAATAAATACTGCATTACAGTATAAATCTCTCAAATCAGTACCTAATTCAACTAAAACAGGATCAAACAAATTCATTGTTTGAGGGTTACCATTAGCGTCTTCGAAACGCTCGTGGCCAACACCACTTACATAATCATAAACATTTACTGAACCATCTTCTGGTTTTAAGTAAAGAGACTCTCCATCTACGATTGGGTAATTGAATTTACAAAGTCTAATTGATTCAATCACAATTCCATCATTTTTAGCAGAAACAACAATGCCATCAGTTTCCACTTTTTGATTAGTGAAAAACCACGCTGCAGTACCTGAAATAAGGGAGCCAAAAGAAACCACAGTTGCAGTAACTGCGCTAGCTATTTTTAATTTTCTAAGTGTTAATTTAGACCAGTTTTTCATGAAATAAGCCAGTTATCTCCCTTTACCGAAGGCAACTGGCTATCTTGTGTTAAATATGCATGAAAATCCCAATTGTTTTTATCAATTGAGGTTACTGGCTATCTTACAAAGACCCTATAGTTTTGCGTCGCCGAATTCCTTCGGTTTTGCTTTTTACTCTACTTATTTTTTATCATATATATTAATATATGTCAAATTTTATGCGAAAATTTTAAGACATTTTTGCGAAAAATAAATTTTGGAATATCTCCTTATATCATAAGATATAAGAAAAAATTTGGCAAAAATGCAAAAATTTAATAAATACACATATTTATATTAGAAATATGCATTTAAATTATTGGAATTTTTGCTCAAATTTTCCTCATTTTAAGCATAGTAATCATAATGAAACAAAAAGATAGTACACTTTTTATAAAGAAAAAACGATGTGTTTTCCAGCACATCGTTTGTCAAATTTGATTAAATTTTTCTAGTAGAGTTTAGTTAGAATTTTCTTCATATCTTCAACTAATGGAACTCTTGGGTTTGCAGGAGAACATTGATCTTCAAATGCTAACATACAAACTTCATCCATCTTAGCGAAGTATTCTTCTTTATCAATACCTAAACCAGAGAATCTAGTTTCTAAGCCGATATCTTTACTTAAATCTTCACATGCTTTAGCAAGTGCTTCTACAGCTTCAGCTTTGTTCTTATATTTAAGTTCTAACATCTTAGCGATTTCTGTATATTTTTCATCTGCTACATACTTATTGTATTTAGGCCATACAGATAATTTAGTAGGAACTTGTCCATTATATCTAATTACTTCTGGAAGTAAGATAGAACAAGTATATCCGTGTACAGTATGGAATTCTGCACCAATCTTATGAGCTAATGAGTGAGTCATACCTAAGAATGCATTAGCAAATGCCATACCTGCAATAGTAGCAGCATTATGCATTTTTTCACGAGCTTCTAAGTCATGTTTACCGTCTTTTACAGCTCTTGGCAAGTATTTAAATACTAATTCAATAGCCTTCAAGGCTAAACCATCAGTAAAGTCATTAGCCATAACTGAAACATAAGCTTCAATTGCGTGAGTTAATACATCCATTCCAGTCATAGCAGTTGCTTTAGCAGGAAGGTTAGTTGTGAACTCAGGATCAACAATAGCGATTGTAGGAGTTAATGAGTAGTCAGTTAATGGATATTTCTTGTTATTTGCTTTATCGGAAATAACTGCGAAAGGAGTAACTTCGCTACCAGTACCTGATGTTGTAGGAATACAAATTAACTTACTCTTAGCACCTAATTCAGGATATTTAAAAGCACGTTTTCTAATATCCATAAACTTTTGTTTTAAGTCATCAAAGTTGACTTCTGGATGTTCGTAGAATAACCACATACCTTTAGCAGCGTCCATAACACTACCACCACCCAACGCAATAATTGTGTCAGGTTTGAAGGTCTTCATTAACTCAGTACCTCTTTTTACTGTAGTGATATCTGGATCTGGTTCGACATCACAGAATAACTGCATTTCTACTTTATTATTTCTTGTGTTAAGTTCATCACAAATCTTAGTGAAGAAACCTAATTCAACCATGCTAGCATCTGTAACAATGAAAGCTTTATCTAATTGCTTACAATCGTGTAAGTATTGAATAGAATTTCTTTCAAAATATATTTTTCTTGGTACTTTAAACCATTGCATATTGTTTCTCCTTTTTGCTACCTTCTTAATATTAAGAAGATTAATAGCACTAACGTTACCGCCTACACTGTTGTGCCCGTATGAGCCACAACCTAAAGTTAAGGAAGGTAAAAGTGAATTGTAAATATTACCAATTCCACCGAAAGTTGAAGGAGAATTCCATAAAATTCTCATTGCAGGAACATAGTCACCAAATTTAACTGATAAGGCTTGGTCTTTACAGTGAATAGCAGCACTATGGCCTAAACCATTAAAGTTAACTGAATCATATGCATAATTAAAGCCCATTACTTCATCATTAACTTTATAGAAAGCTAATACTGGAGAAAGCTTTTCTCTGCTTAATGGCTCTTTAGGACCAATGCCATCACAGAAAGCACCTAAAAGAACAGTGTCTTTAGGAACATCAAATCCAGCATTTTTAGCGATTATATAAGCTGATTTGCCAACTGCTTCTGAATTTAATCTAGCATTTTCTACACCAGCATCACCATTAGCATATCCAAACATATATCTAGAAAGTTTTGCTTTTTCTTCTTCGTTTACAAAATAAACTTTGAATTTCTTGAATAAAGCAATCGCACTATCATATATATCCTTATCAATAATAATATTTTGTTCAGAAGCACAAATCATTCCGTTATCAAATGATTTAGAAAGAACAATATCATTAACAGCTTGTTCTAAATTAGCTGATTTATTTATATAGCTAGGAACATTACCAGCACCAACACCAAGAGCAGGTTTACCGCAGCTATAAGCTGCTTTAACCATTGCGTTACCACCAGTAGCTAAAATAGTAGCAACATCTTTATGATTCATTAATAAATTAGTTGCTTCCATAGATACATTTTCAATCCATTGGATGCAGTTTTCTGGAGCGCCTGCCTTAACAGCAGCGTCTCTCATAATTTCTGCAGCCATCTTAGATGATTTAAATGCATTTGGATGGAAAGAGAAGATAATTGGGTTTCTTGTCTTAAGACAAATTAAACATTTAAATATAACAGTTGAAGTAGGATTAGTTACTGGAGTGATACCACAAACAACTCCTAAAGGTTCTGCGAGTTCTACAATACCTGTAACAGGATCTTCTGAAATCTTACCAACTGTTTTAAGTTGAGACATATTATTAACAACATATTCGCAAGCGAATAAATTCTTAGTTGCTTTATCTTCAAAGACACCTTTTTGAGTTTCTTCTACTGCAGCTTTTGCTAAACTACCATGATGGTCAAGACCAGCAACAGAACACTTAGAAACAATATAATCAATTTTAGTTTGATCAAAAGTTGAGAAATCTTGTAATGCTTTAACTGCTTTAGCAACTAAATCATTCACTTCGCTTTCACTACTGTTAACTTTGTTAACACCATTTCTTTTATCATCTAAAGCTTTGCGGTATAAATCAACTTCGTCAGCTTTAAGATATTTACTTCTTGTTTTGCCTTCTTGGTCTCTCCATTGAAGATAAACCCTAGTTTTTCCATTTATAGTCTTATTGACAATACTACATTTAGGAAGTTTATCTAATTCTTGAGAAATTTTTTCTTCCATTTTTTCCATAAAATTTTGCTCCTAATAAATTATTAGTACAAAAAATCCTCAAAATCAATAGTTTTGAGGTTTATTTTGAGGTTTATTAAATTTTTAATCTTTTGTAATCTCCATTTTAGCGAGAACACTAGGAAAAAATTACAAAATCAAAAATAATTTCTATGACTGTTACCACAATGTAAAAAATAATTGCAGCATTAGAAGAATCTTCGCCATATTCTCTTTTTCTTTTAATAATATATCCTATAGCAACCATTAAAAATCCGATAGAAACTGCTTCGGATATGATTATTCCAGTAAGCAAACCTATTAAATTATTATTTCCTGCAATGCCTATAATAGCTATAGCTATTCCAATAATATTAAAAAATACCGAGCCACACGCTCCTACCAATTGTGTAGTTGAATATTCTTCGTAACTTTTCTTATCTTCTATTGATAAGAGCAATAGAAATATCGAAAGAAACAAATAGATGCCAGTTCCAATTAGTAAGAAAATAAAAATATCGTTATCGCCTGTTCTTATTAAAGAATATAAATTGAAGCCCATATTCTTTACCCCCTCATTATCAATAAAAATTCAAATTAATTAATATTATTATTAATTATCTAGCGCCGTCATTTCCTTTGCAAACGCCAAATATTGTTTGAAAAAACAGTTTCATATCTAGCCACAAGCTAATATTTTTTACGTATTCATAATCAAATTTAGCTTTTTCAGCAGGATTATGATTCCTTTTCATTTTAACTTGAGCTAATCCTGATAACCCAGGTTTAACATTATATGCATTAGGAGTATATTTTTCTCTTTCGACGATTAATTCTTCTTCATTTACAGCAGCGCCTGGTCTAGGACCAATAAAAGCCATATTTCCACCTAAAATATTAAACAACTGCAATGTTTCATCAATAGATGAAACTCTTAAGAATTTACCAAATCCTGTTTCCATATCTTTTTGTGCATTTTCTTGCATATCAGAAGGAGCTAAATTAGGATTTGCATTATATTTCATGCTTCTAAATTTAACTAAACTGAAAACTTTCTTTTTCTTTCCAATTCTTTTTTGCACAAAAAATGGGTGGCCTTTAGTCACTATTGTGTTAACAGGTATTACCCACCACCACAAAAGAACAAAACAAAAAACTATACCAATTAAAGAACCAACAATTCCGATTAATCTTTTAAAAGGTAGATAGAATTTTTGACGTCTCGACATAATCAAAAGTATTATAAATTAACCCACATATGTTATCAAGATAATACACGTACTATTTTATTTTTAATTTAATTGAAAATAAAAACTCCCTCATATTAAGGGAGTATTTCTTTCAAAGTGGCGGAGAATTAGAGATTCGAACTCTAGCGAGGCTTGCACCTCCTATCGGTTTTCAAGACCGACCCCTTCAACCAGCTTGGGTAATTCTCCGTATTTAATAATTTGGTGGACCAGGTAGATCCCGACACTACAACCACTCCGTTATGGGCGGAGAGCTCTTCCTTTGAGCTACTGGTCCAGCGGTTGCGATAATGATATTAACACAATCTTATAAAAGATTCATTAAATAATTTCTTTTTTATTCAAATTTTTATATTTGGTGAATCTGATTTCTATATCTCCATCCATAATCGGTGTTCCTTCGTCTATACAAACGAAGCTAGGATTTTCATCAATTCTGTCGAAGAAAACTTCAGCGCCACCATCCTTATTAACTTTGGTCAAGTATACCATGTCAACATATGGGAGTGTTTGTCTATAAATTGAAGCACCACCAATTACAAAAACATCATCTTCTTTTCCATAGTCATTAATACATTTTAAAAATTCTTCAAAACTATGGACACAAACAGTTCCTTCGTAATTATGTGTTGGATCTTGAGCTAAAACAATATTAGTTCTATTCTTTAATGGTTTACTTCCAGGAAAAGAAAGTAGGGTATTTTCTCCCATACAAACAGCATGGCCTTTTGTAGTTTCTCTAAAGAATTTCATATCTAAAGGAAGATTGAACAAAAGCCCATTCTTTTTTCCTATTCCGTAATTAATGTCACAGTTTAGAATCGAAATAATCATAACTAAATAGCTACAGGAATTTTCTTATCGAGTTTTTCATATTCATAATCGATAAGTTCGAAATCTTCTACTTTAAAATCATAGAAGTTTTTAACATTAGGATTAATCTTTAATTTAGGTGCTGGATGTTGAGGCTTTGCAATAACTTCCTTAACTAAATCAATATGTCTATCGTAGATATGTGCATCAGCAATAACATGAACAAGAGTACCTGCTTTAAGTCCAGAAACTTGTGCAAACATCATTAATAATAATGAATATTGCAATACATTCCAGTTGTTTGCAGTTAACATGTCGTTACTTCTTTGGTTTAAAATTCCGTTTAAAGTATCACCACTAACATTGAAAGTCATTGAGTATGCACATGGATATAAATTCATTTCATGCAAATCTTCAAAGTTATAAATATTTGTCATAATTCTTCTACTTTGAGGATTGTGTTTTAAGTCATATAAAACTCTGTCAACTTGATCAAATTCACCTTCTGGATAAATTGATTTTTTAGCTAATTGATAGCCATATGCTTTTCCGATTGAGCCATTTTCATCAGCCCATGAGTCCCAAATATGAGAATTTAAATCATGAATGTTGTTGCTCTTTTTTTGCCAAATCCAAAGCAATTCATCTAAGCAAGATTTAAAAGCAGTTCTTCTAATTGTTAAAATTGGAAGTTCCTCTTGTAGGTTATATCTGTTAACAATACAAAACCTCTTAACAGTGTGCGCTTTTGTTCCATCTTCCCAATGAGGACGGACATCTAAATCAGTATCCCAGAAACCATTTTCCATGATATCTTTCATGTTCTCTACAAAAATTTTATCTGCTTTTGACATATGAATTTACCTCCCTAATATCTTAAAGGTTTTATTTTATAAAATAAAGAAATTTAACTCCTTATTTTTAAGTAGTATTATAATGGAAACATGGTTACTTTATTAAGAAAAATTTTTATTAAAAATTATGATAAAGTTAATGACCCAAAAGTTAGAGAAAAACATGGATTATTAGCATCTATTGGTGGAATTTTCACCAACATTGTTTTGTTTGTAATTAAACTAATTATTGGTATTTTTGCAGGATCTATGGCAATTATTTCAGATGCTATCAATAACTTAACCGATTTAATTTCGTGTGTTGTATCTCTATTTGGCTTTAAATTAGCAAATAAACCAGCCGATGAAGATCATCCATATGGTCACGAAAGACTTGAATACATTACAGGAATGATTGTTTCATTCATTATCATCGCTGTAGGCATATTACTTTGCTATACATCTGTTAAATCATTAATAAATAAAGAAATAGATCCTACTTTCACTATTGCTTCATTTATTGTTTTAGGTGTCGCTATTGTTGGAAAAATATTATTGGGATTATTTTATAATGGCATCGGTAATGCTATTAATTCTGTGTCTATCAAAGCTAGTAGACAAGATAGTTTTAATGATGCAATATCTACAACTGTAGTATTGATAGCCACTATTATTAAATTTTTTATTCCTAGTTTATGGTGGTTGGATCCTGCTTTATCTATAGCAATTAGTTTATTTATTCTCTATTCAGGTATAAAGCTTGTTGGTGAAACCGTTTCTCCATTAATTGGACTAACTCCTGATAGCGAATTTGTTCAAAGCATAACCAAAGAAGTTCTTTCAAATAAAGAAGTCCTAGGTGTTCACGATGTTATTTGCCATTCATATGGGCCAAGTAAAATCTTTATGACACTTCACGTAGAAGTTGATGGATATGCAAATATTATGGAAATTCATGATGTTATCGATAACATTGAAATGTCTATAGGCAAAAAATTTGGGGTGGAAATAACTATCCATATGGATCCAATAGATACAAAAAACGAAGAAATACCTATTATTAGAAAACAAATATCAGAAGTTTTATCTAAAATAGATAAAAGAATAACATTCCATGACTTAAGATTAGTCTCTGGACCTACTCACACTAATGTATTATTTGACGTAGTAATTCCTGTTTCTTTAAAAATAAATATAGATTATTTACATAATTTAATTAAAGAAAATGTAAAAGTCTCAAACAAAAAATATAACTTTATAATAAAAAATGACACTAATTATACCTGCTAAAGGTTAGTGTCATTTTTTAGAAAATAAATATAGATTAATTTAATTTAATTTAATTTATAAATGTCGTAAGTTCTTTTTAAACCTTCAGACACGGTATAAAGAGGTTTATATCCAATATTTTTAATCTTGGTATTATCTAACAATGCGTTCATAGCTTGTGAAGCATTTGGATTATCTTCAATATCATAAACCACACGCTTTCCGCCTAAAGAAGCTATAAACTCCGCATATTGTCCAAGAGTCATGCCATCATAATCTGCTGAAATGTTGTAAGCCTCGCCTGAGATGCCATCAAGCAACACCTTAAGTATTCCTGAAGCTGCATCAGCAATATATACGTAAGAATATTTTTGCAAGCCTTTACTCTTTAAAACTATATCCTCACCATTAACTGCATTTCTTATGAATTGTGCCATTGCTTTTGAATCTTTTTTGGTTTTATCCGCTCCAAAAACTCTAGCTAATCTGAAAACGCAAGATTCAATTCCATATTGTTGAGCAAATGATTGACATAACGATTCAGAAACTCTTTTTGCTTCGTTATAACCAGCTCTTGCTGTATTACAGTTGATATAACCCGAATATAGTTCATCCATTGGTTCATTCTTTCCGTCACCATAAATTTCACATGATGAAGCAAGAACAAATCTTTCTGAGTGCTTTTCTTTTGCTAAATTTAGTAAATTAAATGCCCCAAAAACATTACCTGTTATTGTTCCAACAGGGTCTGTTTTATATTGTTCCGGATGAGTGTTAGAAGCCATATGAAGAATAAAATCTACATTTCCATCTATTTGAACAGGATTACATATATCACGCTTCAAATATGTTACTGTTTCATCGTTTTCTAACTCGTTAAATGCGATGCTGATAACTTTAATTCCTTGATTATAGTTTTGGTTTCTATATCTTAAAACATTACATAAAAAAGTACCGATAAACCCAGTTCCACCGCTAATAACTAATGTTTTATTGTTTAATTTATTCCAATTATATGGAAGTTCAGCAACATTTTTAATGTCTTCTAATTCTAATTTATTCATTTGTCTTTCCTATCATAGCTTCAAAAACTTCTAAATCTCCAGGAGTAGTAAGTTTAATGTTTCTATCAGAACCTTTAGCAAAGTACAATCTTACACCGAGTTCTACCATCATTGTATTGGTGTATGATGAACCATAAATTCCAATTTGCTTTTCAAACGCTTCGCGATATTTATCAAGCAAAAGCTTATATTTGTAACATTGAGGGGTAGATACCCTTCTTAAAGTTTCTCTTGGAATATATTTAACAGTAGAAATTTCATCATCAACTAAGAAAATTTGTTCGTTATATGGCAATGACGAAACAGCATTTCCATATTGATTGCATTTATTAATTAAATCATCCAATATGCTACTTTCAACTAACGGTCTAATTCCATCATGAACAATGATATTATCATTAGGATCAGCAATTCCTTCTAGATTATAAACGCCATTTCTAATAGATTCTTGGCAAGTTGATCCGCCTTTCACTATCCATTTTAATTTATTAATGCCGTATTTTTCTTTATAAGACCAGACATCATCTTCCCAACCTTCAATGCAAACTACTTCAATTTCATCAATTAAAGGATGATTTTGAAAAGATTCCAAAGTATAACTTAAAATAGGTCTGTTTTTAACATTAACAAACTGTTTTGGGACATTTAAACCCATTCTAGTTCCAGTGCCACCTGCAATAATAATTGCAATGTTTTTCATATTCTCTTCTTTCTCTAAACACTATTCGTCAAAATATGATTTATTTAAATCTAATAAAATAAAATCGTGTTGAATGCCTCTTTTTTCAACAGGAGGTAACTCTTTCCAATTATGATATATTCTTGTTAGATATTCATCAAAGAATTCAGGCCCTTTAATTTTTAAATGCTCAAAATCATATTCTTTTGGCGTTCCGAAAAGTCTTTTTTCTGTTATCTCTTTGCTCCCGTAGGAACCATTAAAATTGCAAACATATTCACTATTTTCATAACTGTATTTAGAAAAAAGACGATCAATTTTTAAAGAACTTTTTTTAATGTTATAAAAGGGAATCATTCTAGAAGCAATAATCAAAGCGTTTTTATACCACTTTCTTTGTTTTCTTACGGCAAACATACTAGCTTTATATAAAATAGACTTTCTTGAACATTTTCTATAAATTTTAGAAGCTTCTTTGTAATTATTGCCTGCTCCATCCAATGGAAAAACATCAATATACAATCCTCTTTTAATATTATGTCTTTGTCTCTCGATAAGCGTAGTATCTACATCATAAAGTTTTGAAAAAGAATATAAAAAGTCTTTATTCTTTTCATAAGGAGTTTCTAAAACATAATGATCACGTTTTTCTTTGAACAATTCAATTAATCTATTATATTCAGGTCTTGGAATAGCAATATCAATATCATCATCCCAAGGAATAAACCCTTTGTGTCTCACAGCTCCGAGCAAAGTTCCGCCTACAGCATAATATGTTATATTATTTGCATCCAAAAACTTCGTAAACCACGAAAACATTTCTAATAATTTTTTTTGCATTTCAGTCATTTTGATATACCTAATTTATTATAATACTTTTTTGCTAATTAAACACGCCAATTAAGATAAAACCATCTCAAAATATGCAATAGTGTTTTAAATTAAGAATTCTTCGAACTCTTTTCCTTCTAAAATATCAGCGATTCTTTCGCACGCATGCCCGTCCCCATACGGATTAGCAGCTTGTGCCATTTTTTCATATTCTTCTCGACTATTCAATAATTTTGAAAACTCTTTATAAATTTTTTCTTCTTCTGTACCAACGAGTTTTAATGTTCCAGCTTCAATTCCTTCAGGTCTTTCTGTAGTATCTCTCATTACAAGTACAGGAACTCCATAAGCAGGTGCTTCCTCTTGAATTCCACCGCTATCTGTCAAAATTAAATATGCTCTTGATTCGAAATTGTGACAGTCAAACACTTCGATAGGTTCGATAATATGTATTCTATCGCAATTGCCTAGTTCTTCATCTGCAGCTTTTCTAACAAGAGGATTCATATGAATTGGATAAACTGCTTTTACATCAAGGTGCTCATCAAGGACTCGACGTATAGCACGAAACATATTATGCATTGGGATACCTAGATTTTCTCTTCTGTGCGCAGTAATAAATACCAACTTATCATTTCCTACCCAAGTTAATTCTTTGTGAGTATAGTCCTTTTTAACAGTATGAGCCATAGCATCAATTACAGTGTTACCTGTAACATAAATTGTGTCCTCTGCTTTTCCTTCATTTAATAAATTTTGTTTTGCTTTTCTAGTAGGAGCAAAATTATATTTTGCTATTAATCCAATAGATTGGCGATTAAATTCTTCTGGATAAGGACTGTAAATATTATATGTACGTAAGCCAGCTTCAACATGGCCTACAGGAATTTTTAAGTAAAAAGCAGCAAGAGCAGTTGCAAATGCTGTCGAAGTATCGCCATGCACTAAAACAACATCGGGTTTAATTTCTTCTAA